>CAUVJL010000070.1:0-13765 GCA_963552075.1 uncultured Neisseria sp. | reverse complement strand
AAATCAAACTCAATCAACATCAAAGGTCGTCTGAAATCCCTTTCAGACGACCTTTTCATTTTCTTACTGTCTAATTCAATTAGCCGATTTCGTTATACTTAGTCGGCAAACTGTTTTTTCATGCGTTCACGGCGTTCTTGTGCTTCCACGGAAAGTGTCGCAGTCGGGCGGGCAAGAAGGCGTTTGAGGCCGATAGGCTCGCCGGTATCCGCGCAGAAGCCGTACTCGCCTTCGTCGATGCTACGGATGGTTGCTTGTACTTTACCTAGAAGTTTGCGCTCGCGGTCGCGGGTGCGTAATTCCAACGCGTACTCTTCTTCTTGAGTGGCGCGGTCGGCAGGATCGGGAGCCGATTCGTGTTCTTGCAGGTGGCCGGTGGTGGCAGATGCGTTTTCAATCAGTTCGTCTTGCATTTTTACCAGCAGTTCGCGGAAGAATGCCAACTGGTCACTATTCATGTAGTCTTCTTCCGGGCCGTCCCAATTCAAAATGTCTTGTTCTGTCAGCTTTGCCATAATTTTTCTTTCAATCTATTGCGGGAAACGAAATACTACTCAAGTGGTTTATTTTATTGATTTCTTAGGACTTCTTTTCTCAAGCCCGTTTGGAAATGGCGGCATGATACCATGTTTTCACAGTCGTGTTTTTGATTTTCACTTTTTTGCATTTTGCTTACGTCATACTGCAAATTCTTAATGAACTCGCTGTCTATTGCAGTAGCCACAAGTTAATTTGGCGAGTAATTTGGGGCGATAGACTGCTTAACCAGATCCACAGTAATAATGCCAATATACTACCTGAAAAATCGTAGCGTCCGTACTTTAAAAACTGCACGGGAGAAAGTATGGGACGATATATCCGTTCCAGCGCGACGGAAAGTTGGGAATAGGGATCTTTAATACTGAGCGCCATGCGGATAAACAAGCCTATCAACAACACATAAGCCGCTGATTTAATTGTATTCAATACTGCCAGTATAAAATTGGCGATGATGATTTTTGCACTGAATGCGGTAGGCTGCGCCACTAAAGTGATAAAGGTGAATGCGATGTAATATAACAACAGTCCTGACAACAAGCAGGCGGGGTCGTATTTTTTAACCGGCAGAATTTTATGCAGCGGATTGACCAACCAATCGGTTGATCGCTTGCTGAACACCAAGAGCGCATGATTTTCACTCAACCCCGCCGCTTGCAGGAAGAGACGCGCCAAACACAGAATAACGATGCCGTCGGCAAGCAATATCAATAAATCTCCGCGCATTTTCAGACGACCTTATATTGTTGTGCCATTTCCTGCGAACGCTTGACGCAGGCTTCAACGCCTTGGGCAATGGCTTCGGCGACGTGGCATGATTTGAACGTTTCGATGGCTTCGTGGGTGGTTCCGCCTTTGGAAGTAACGTTTTGTTGCAATTGCGCGAAGTCTTCGCCGCTTTGTTCTGCCAAGGCGACTGCACCTTTAAACGTGGCGAGACTGAGGGCGCGGGCATCTTCTTCGCTAAACCCTTGCGCCTGAGCGGCGGCTTGCAACGCGTCGAGCAGGTAAAAGACGTAGGCGGGGCCGCTGCCGCTGATGCCGGTAATGTTGTGCAACTTGTCTTCTTCGTCCAACCAAACGGTCAAACCGACGGAGCGCATAATCCGGTCGGCAGCGGCGCGGTCAGCTTCGGATACTTCCGCTTCGGCAAACATGCCGGATACGCCCAAACCGATTTTTCCCGGCGTATTGGGCATGGTACGGACGATTCGGCGTGTTCCGCCAAGGTAGCGGCTGAGGGTATCAATAGACAAACCGGCGGCGACGGAAAGCACCAATGCGGCGTTGACACGAACGTTGCGGCACGCGGCTTCCATGTCCTGCGGTTTGACGGCAAGGATTAACACGTCGTCTGAATGCAGTTCGGGCAGGGATTCAGAAACTTCAACATTCAATTCTTTTGCCAAACGCTCGCGTTTCTCCGCGCCGCGGTTGGCGATGTGGATGCGGTATCCACCCTGCTTGACCAATCCGCCCGCAATGGCGGCCGCCATATTACCGCCGCCTAAAAAGTAGATGTTCATAAATTTCCTTAAATTTTTAAATGAGATACATTTTACTTGAGGTCGTCTGAAATGCCGTTCCCACTAAAGTGGAAAACTTCAGACGACCTTTTACCAACAGACGCTTTCAGGCAGCGATGTTCGGTATAAACCCTGTTTTCCCAAAAATCTATTGCTGCCGGCTTTTTGGGCTTGCACCAGCCTGACAAGGAATCACATGGATACCAGCCCATCAACCGACAACCCGTTAAGGTTAAACCCAGCAAAACGACCGAGATAATCTGTTTTATTGATTGTCTTTCCCTTTTGGTTCCCGTCTGCCGAAAATCGCGCTGCCGATGCGCACATGCGTTGCACCGCACGCGACCGCCACAGGCATATCGCCGGACATCCCCATAGACAACACATCCGCGCGGACACCCGCCGCGTTCAGGTCGGCAAGCAGTTTCTGCATGGTTTGGAACTGAACGCGCAATGCTTCATCATCGCTGTCGGCTTTGGCGACACACATCAACCCGCGTACGACCACATTCGGCAACTTCGCCACTTCCACCGCCAGCGCGACCGCCTCTTCGGGCGCAACGCCGTGTTTCGCCTCCTCGCCCGCGATATTGACTTCGATGCACACCTGCAAAGGCGGCATTTCGGGCGGACGCTGTTCGCTCAGGCGGTGGGCGGTTTTCAGACGACCTATCGTATGCACCCAATGCGCGCGTTCGGCGACAAATTTGGTTTTGTTCGACTGCACATCGCCGATGACGTGCCAAACGATGTCGGGCAAATCCGCGAGCGTTTCCGTTTTCTCGTACCACTCCTGAATATAGTTTTCACCAAAATCACGTTGTCCTGCGGCATATACCTCGCGGATGTCATCTGAAGGGAAGGTTTTGCTGACTGCAATCAAACCCACTTCGCCCGCCTGCCTGCCCGCCTTTTGCTCGGCTTCGGCAATGCGGCAGCACACCTCCGCATAATTTTGTTGCAATACCGACATGATTTCTTCCTTTATTACATCAATTACAGCGATTTTGAAAATTTTACTTGGTCTGAACGATTTATGTATTTAAAATAATACAATTTATCGGAACCTGAACAGGGAAACGCCCGGCATTCCGCGTCCGCATTTTAAATCGGGTTCCGCTTCATTATTCTAAACTAAAACAAGGCCACATTATGCAGATTACCGACTTACTCGCTTTCGGCGTCAAAAACAAAGCTTCCGACCTTCACTTAAGCGCCGGAATGTCCCCCATGATCCGTGTTCACGGCGACATCCGCCGCATCAACCTGCCCGAAATGTCCGCCGAAGAAGTCGGCAACATGGTCACTTCGGTCATGAACGACCATCAGCGCAAACTGTTCCAACAAGATTTGGAAGTGGACTTCTCCTTCGAGCTGCCCAACGTCGCCCGCTTCCGTGTCAACGCATTTACCTCCAACCGTGGTCCTGCCGCCGTCTTCCGTACCATTCCGAGCGATGTATTGACGCTGGAAGACCTGCGCGCCCCGCGTATTTTCCAAAAAATCGCCGACAACCCGCGCGGTTTGGTATTGGTAACCGGTCCGACCGGTTCCGGTAAATCCACCACGTTGGCGGCGATGATCAACTACATCAACGAAACCCAACCCGCACACATCCTCACCATCGAAGACCCGATCGAGTTCGTCCACCAAAGTAAAAAAGCCCTCGTCAACCAGCGCGAGCTGCACCAACACACCCACAGCTTCGCCAACGCCCTGCGTTCCGCATTGCGTGAAGACCCCGACGTGATCCTCGTGGGCGAGATGCGCGACCCCGAAACCATCGGCCTCGCGCTGACTGCCGCCGAAACCGGCCACTTGGTATTCGGTACACTGCACACCACCGGCGCCGCCAAAACCGTGGACCGTATCGTTGACGTATTCCCTGCCGGCGAAAAAGAAATGGTACGTTCGATGCTGTCCGAATCCCTGCGCGCGGTCATTTCGCAAACCCTGCTGAAAACCCGCGACGGCAACGGCCGTGTCGCCGCACACGAAATCCTCATTTCTACCCCAGCAGTGCGCAACCTGATCCGCGAAAACAAAATCGCCCAAATCAACTCCGCACTGCAAACCGGTCAATCACACGGCATGCAAACCCTCGACCAAGCGCTGCAAACCCTCGTCCGCCAAGGCACCATCAGCCCCGACGTAGCCCGCAGCAAAGCGCAAAACAGCGACAGCATGAACATCGTCTGATAAACACATTCCATTATCGGGAACAAACTAGGTCGTCTGAAAACGTAGTTTACACAACGAGGAAACCCGTTTCCCGTTTTCAGACGACCTCCGTAAGGCAGGCACAACACCCAATAACAAACAAGCCGCCCGCCGGTCTCAATATTCACTTACTGATAAAGAGTACACAAAATGAGCGAAACAACTCCTTTACACGACTTACTCAGCGAAATGGTGCAAGCCTACTCGCAAAAAAACCAACCGCCGCATATCCCCACCCCCGCCGAAATCGGCACACACCTCCATCCCCTGCTCGACCGCATGTGCGTCGAAGCAGAAAAACGCGGCGCATCCGACATCTTCATCAGTGCAGGCTTCCCGCCTGCCGTCAAAGTCAGCGGCACCCTGACCCCCGTCCCGCACAAAGCCCTGACTGGCGAAGATACCGCCGCCATCGTCGAATCCACCATGAACCCCGAGCAGCTTGAGACCTTCAACCGCGAATGGGAACTCAACTACTCCGTCCAATCCCGCAGCAACACCCGTTACCGTGTCAACGCCTACCACGAACAAGGCCGCGTCGGCATGGTCTTGCGCCGCATCAACCAAGAAATCCCCGAAATGGAGAGCCTCGGCCTGCCCGCCAAACTCAAAGACCTCTCCCTTTCCCCACGTGGCCTGTTAATCCTTGCCGGCCCGACCGGTTCCGGTAAATCGACCACCATGGCATCCATGCTCGACTACCGCAACCACAAAATGCCCGGCCACATCGTCACCATCGAAGACCCGATCGAATTCATCTACAAACCCCGCCGCAGCATCTTCACCCAGCGCGAAGTCGGCATCGACACCAACGACTGGAAAATCGCCGTCCAAAGCGCGATGCGTCAAGCGCCCGACGTCGTCTGTATCGGCGAGGTGCGCAGCGAAGCCAGTATGGAATACGCCCTCCAGCTTGCCCAAACCGGCCACTTGTGCGTCTTCACCATCCACGCCAACACCGCCGCCCAAACCATCGAGCGTATCATCAACTTCTACCAAGAAGACCGACGCAAACAAGTCCTCATGGATTTGGCGCTCAACCTGACCGGCATCATCGGCCAACGCCTCGCCATCAAGAAAAACCGCAGCCAGCGTACCGCCGTCGTCGACCTGCTGCTCAACACACCCGCCATGCAGGATTTGATTTTCAAAGGCGAACTCATGGAAATCCGCGAACTCATGATGCGCTCCGGCACAGACGGCATGCAGACCTTCGACCAACACCTGTTCGAACTCTACATCCAAGGTCAAATCGAATACGACGAAGCCCTGCGTCAAGCCGTTTCCACCAACGACCTGCGCCTGCGCATCCAAATGCACGAAGAAGGCAACGACCCCGACCGCCTCTACGACCGCATCAGCGATTTGAATCTGATTTCGTAAACACCCGATGTCAGGCAAGACAAAGGTCGTCTGAAAACCCAAAAACCAGGTTTTCAGACGACCTTTATTCATTCAATATAGTGGATTAACTTTAAATCAGGACAAGGCGACGAAGCCGCAGACAGTACAGATAGTACGGAACCGATTCACTTGGTGCTTCAGCACCTTAGAGAATCGTTCTCTTTGAGCTAAGGCGAGGTAACGCCGTACCAGTTTAAAGTTAATCCACTATATTTGATACGGCGATTATCTGCCCCCTTATCAAGAAGGTTTTAGGGAGAGCACAATCATCGGATTGGCTTTAACCAGAACCAGCGCCCAGTTTTGCATGAGCGCTAATCTTAATGCCCTCTTTGCCGGAAGAAGCAGATTACCGAATACGATGTTTGCCGTTTCTGTCGATTTTGACCAATTTGACGTCGAATATCAAAACGGAATTCGGACCGATTTTATTGCCAAGCTTTTCTTCTCCGTAAGCGAGTTTGGCAGGAATATAAAAGGTAGCCTCGCCGCCTTCTTTCAAAAGCTGCAAACCTTCTATCCAGCCCGGTATGGTTTGGTCAAGCCGAAAAGAAATAATGCCGCCTACTCCGTCATCACTTACACCTTCTTTACTGCTGTCGAAGACAGTACCGTCAATCAGGCGGCCTTCATATTCGACATGTACGAGATCGTTTTTCCGAGGCTGTCTGCCTGTACCTTCTTTGATTATTTTGTACTGCAAACCGGATGCTGTTGTTTTCACGCCCTCTTTAGTGGCATTTCCTTTCAAAAAAGCTTCGCCTTTTTCTTTATTGGCTTGGGCTTCTTCCTCGTATTTTTTGTTTGCTTTGTAGTGGAGTTCCTCCATGATTCCCATCAGAGCTGTGCTGGCTTCTGGTTCACTCAATTTGGTCTGTTTACCATCATATACAGACTGTACGGCATTAAAGAAGGCTTTCATATCGACCTCAAAACCCAGATCCTTTAGCTGCTTCACAGAGCTGCCCATTACTATCCCTACTGCATAGCTATCTTTTTCAACCTGACTTTTGAAAGATGAAGATTTATCTGATTCAGCAGACGCCTCAGTCTCTTTTGCAGTTGTACCGTCAAGGGATGAAGGCGTGGTCGTAGTTGAAGAAGTATCGGGGGTTTTATTGCTGCAAGCTGTCAGGGAAAACGTGGCAATAAGTGCCAACATGCTTAATTTCAGAGTTTTATTCATAATATTTCTCTTTGGCGGGAAATTGGAAGAAGCAGGGATTATAACCTTCGCATAAAGAAATCAGAAAAAAATCATATAAACACGATAAAACAAAGATCGTCTGAAACCCGAAAACCAAGTTTTCAGACGACCTTTCTCACTCTTATGGCAATAAAGCCACACTGACCAATGTAAACTGCTATTTAAACCTTTATCATTTTTCCCGCACTCCGCCTCTGCTGCCAAACACACCCCTCTCCACACAGCAAGGTTCATAAATCTTCATACTTTTCATCGCACTTTACGCAAATTATAAATCGCGCACCTCGACATTTCGGACGACGCAAATTCAGCCGTTTCAATGAATTACAAATGTTAAGCACTTGAGAAGATGGGTAACGCCTCGGCAAAGGCGGTTGCGGCTCATCCGCAAGCATCCGATACTGGATTCGTCGGAAGCAGAAACACGCTTCCTATTTATCCGTGAAGGAGCATTATCATGAAAAAAACCTTACTGACTGTTTTATTGGCTACCGCTTCCGCCATCACTTTCGCTGACGGTTCTTTTACCGGCGCAGGCTTGGAAGTCGGCGCGGGCGCAACCAAAAGTGATGTGCGCAACGTTAATCTGAACGAAAAAACCAAAGGCGACGTTGCCGTACGCGGCAGCTACAACACACAATTCGGACAAAGCAACTGGATTGGCGGCGTTGAAGCCGGTGTCAAACCGCTGCACCGCAAAATCGCGGGCAATGCGAAACAAAAAGTCGATGCCAACGTTTCCTACGTCCAAGGCTACCGCCTGACTGACAATGCGCTGGCTTACGGTAAGGTAGGCTACCACTACGGCCGCTTCGACAATCTGGGCGCGAAACGCAACAATATGAACGGCCTCGGCTACGGCGTGGGCGCGAAATACGCCGTTGCACCGAATGTCGAAGTCGGCGCCGAATGGGAGCAAACCCGTTATAAAAAAGACAATTTGAAAGTCCACAACAACAGCTACATGGCTACTGTCGGCTACCGCTTCAAATAATCTTTTTTAAACAGGCAAAGGTCGTCTGAAACCGGATTTACGGTTTCAGACGACCTTTTTGTCGATTCGGGCATCTTAAACGATGCCCTCTTCTTTCAGCCTTCAGTCTTTACGCGTTTCCACCAAGACCATTTCGGTGGCAGCAACGGGTTCGGCTTCGACTTTCGGCACGTCTGCGCGGCGCAGGCCGGATTCGGGTTCGGGCTGAACCTGCTCGGCAAAAGCGGCGACGGCTTCAGGATTGGTTTCGACGAACACCAAACCGCCTAAGTCGGGCATCGCGGCAACGGCAGGGACAGTTTCTTCCGGCTCGGTCGCTTCCGCTTGGCCTGCTTCCGGCGCAGTTTGCGGCTCGGATTCTGCTGCTTGGGCGGCTGCGGCGGCCGCTGCGGCGGCGGCAAGGGCTTCGATGGCGGCAGCGGCTTCACGTTCGGCTTTCCAAACGACCAGCTCCTCTTCCATTTCGGCGACGGCTTCGGCTTCACCTTCGGCAGGGACGGCGGTCATCGGTTGGTAGCCGTCTTCGGTTTCGATGGCGAACACGGAGGTCGGGGTATCTTCAACGCTGCCGATGGCGGAGTCGATGATGCTGCATTCGTCGTCGGTGCTGTCTTCGATCAGGATGCCGCTGTCCGTTTCTTCGCCTTCGATGGAGAACACGAAGGCTTCTTCAGTGGCCGTAACGGGTTCGGAAACGACGACAACCAAAGGCTCGGCACTATCCTCGGGAGCGGGGATGGTTACGGCAAACGGTTCTTCTTCGACGGGCTCGCCCATGACGTGCGCGGCGGCGAAGCGGACTTTGTCGGCGGTATCGTGGATATTCAGGTACTGCTCGATTTTAGCGGCAGACGGAATATTGCGTTTTTTACCGTTTTGACGGCGGTCGCGCTGATTGTTGCGTTCGCGGCGGTCGCGCTGGTTGTTGCGCTCGCGTTGGCGGCGGTCGTTGCCTTTCGGTGCATCGTTATCGGCGGTTTGCACGCCCTCTTCCGCTACGCTGTCCACTGCTTCGGACAAGGTTTCTTCCGCGCGGATTTCCGCTTGTTCGCGGTTGCGTTCGTTACGGTTGTTGTTGCGGCGGCGTTTGCTGCCTTGCGCCTGCTCGCCCGAACGGGATTCGTTTTCAGACGACGTTGCGGCGGCGAGTGCTTGGACTTCGAAGTTTTCGGCTTCCGCGGCGGCGTTGCGCTCGTTTTGGCGGTTGCGGCTGCGGCGGTTGTCTTTGGCGTTGCGGTTTTCGTTTTCCACTGCCTGATTGTCCGCTGCTTTGTCTTTGAAGTCCGCCACTTCGCGCACTTCTACCTTGCTGCCGTCGTGCCTATTGTTGCGGCGCGGGTTTTGGCGGCGGTTGTTTGCGCGGCGGTTGCCGGAATTGCCGTTGCGGTTGTTGCCGTTTGAAGTGCGTTTTTCTGCCACTTCGGCAACAGGCGCGGGTTCGGCTGCGGTATTGCCGCCGAAAATGCGTTTGAGCCATGCTTTGAAGGTATCCCACCATGAACCGCTTTTCTGCTCGGATACGGTCGGGGCAGGCTGGGTATGGCGCACGCCTTTGACGGCGGGTTCGGGACGGGCGGCTTTGGCTCTTTCGCTGCCGAAAGGTTTGGCGGATTCGTCTTCTTCCGGCTCGGCAACGCGTTTGTAGCTCGGTTCGCCGTCTTCTTCTACATCATCAATGCGGATGCGGTTGATTTCGTAGTGCGGATTTTCCAAGTGGATGTTTGGAATCAGGATGACGTTGACATCCAAACGCTCTTCCATCGCAAACAGCTCGGCGCGTTTTTCGTTCAACAGGAAGGTGGCAACATCGACAGGCACTTGTGCGTGTACTTCGCCGGTGTTGTCTTTCATTGCTTCTTCTTGAATGATGCGCAAAACGTGCAGGGCGGTGGATTCGATGCCGCGGATGACGCCGGTACCCGCGCAGCGCGGACACGCAACATGGCTGCTTTCGCCCAAAGCCGGTTTCAAACGTTGGCGGCTTAATTCCAAAAGGCCGAAGCGGGAGAGTTTGCCCATTTGCACACGTGCGCGGTCTTTTTTAAGCGCATCGCGTAGGACGTTTTCAACATCGCGTTGGTGTTTCGGATTTTCCATGTCGATGAAGTCGATGACGACCAAACCGCCCAAGTCGCGCAGGCGCATTTGACGGGCGACCTCTTCGGCGGCTTCCATATTGGTTTTGAACGCGGTGTCTTCGATGTCCGAACCGCGTGTGGCACGCGCAGAGTTGACGTCGATGGAAACCAGGGCTTCGGTGTGGTCGATCACAATCGCGCCGCCGGAAGGTAGGCTGACGCTGCGTGAGAACGCGCTTTCGATTTGGTGTTCGATTTGGAAGCGGGAGAACAACGGCGTGTGGTCTTGATAGAGTTTCAAACGGCCTACATTGCTCGGCATGACGTAGCTCATGAACTCGGCAACTTGGTCGTAAACTTCTTGATTATCCACCAAAATCTCGCCGATGTCGGGACGGAAATAGTCGCGAATCGCACGAATCAGCAGCGAGCTTTCCATAAAGAGCAGGTAAGGGTCATGATGTGCTTTGCCTGCTTCTTCAATGGCTTGCCAAAGTTGCTTGAGGTAGTTTAAGTCCCATTCCAACTCTTCCGCGCTGCGGCCGATGCCGGCTGTGCGGGCAATAATGCTCATGCCGTTCGGAATATCGAGTTCTGCCATGGCGGCTTTCAACTCTTGACGCTCTTCGCCTTCGATACGGCGGGATACGCCGCCGCCGCGCGGGTTGTTGGGCATCAATACCAGATAGCGTCCGGCCAGGCTGATGAAGGTAGTCAGTGCCGCGCCTTTGTTACCGCGCTCGTCTTTTTCGACTTGGACGATGACTTCCATGCCTTCTTTGAGCACGTCCTGAATACGCGCCCTGCCGCCTTCGTAGTCGCGGAAATACGAACGCGACACTTCCTTAAACGGCAAAAAGCCGTGGCGGTCGGTTCCGTAATCGACGAAACACGCTTCCAGCGACGGCTCGATGCGGGTAATGATACCTTTGTAGATATTGCCTTTACGCTGTTCTTTGCCCAGCGTTTCGATGTCCAAGTCCAAAAGGTTTTGGCCATCGACAATGGCAACGCGCAGCTCTTCGGCCTGCGTTGCGTTGAATAACATTCTTTTCATAGTCACCTCGTGAACAGCGGCCGTTTGATTTGTGAATATCTTTTTCAGACGGCCTGTCTGTCCGGTTGGCACTCTGCAAAGGCAAGATGGGGAAAACCCTGTGTAACCAGTTTTTGATTTGAAATCCGCAAGGTTGCATGCTTGAACTCAAGCCATGTGCGGACGGATTCGGATAAAGAAGGAAATAAAGAACAATGCGGCGGAAAGGTTGATGGTTCCGCTGCCGTCCGAATGCTGATGTTTCGGACAAAATGAAGGCAGCCTACATCTTCTTATTATCGTAGCGCCGGTAATTTCGGACGGTGCTGCGCGTACTGCGTCTTACGCCCGGCCGGACGGCAAGTTCAACTCAAACTTAATTACGGGATTGCGTTTGCCGGCTTTGAACAAACACAAGGAAATGCTTTGCGGAGTGCGTTTTTAATATAAAATCTCGTTTTAACAATAAATCCGTTTCAGACGGCCTGCGACGGCAGGTTCGGGTCCCGAAACGGACGTTTGGGATTATAGAGAAAATGCACGCAATACGCAAAGATTCAGTCAGCCTGATTGCCGTTGCCGAACACGAGGAAGGCCAACGCCTTGATAACTATCTGATAAAAATCCTCAAAGGCGTCCCGAAAAGCCATATCCACCGCATTATCCGCGCCGGCGAAGTGCGGCTGAACAAAAAACGCTGCAAACCCGACAACCGCATTCAGGCAGGCGATACCGTCCGTATTCCGCCGATACGCATCGCCGAAAAACAAAGGCCGTCTGAAAGCCAGGCCGCGCCCGCGCGCGAATTTGACATCGTTTACGAAGACGATGCGCTTTTGGTCATCAACAAACCATCCGGCGTTGCCGTCCACGGCGGCAGCGGCGTGAGCTTCGGCGTCATCGAACAAATCCGCCGCGCCCGTCCCGAAGCGCGTTATCTCGAACTCGTCCACCGCCTCGACAAAGACACCAGCGGCCTTTTGATGATAGCCAAAAAACGCAGCGCCTTGGTGAAACTGCACGAAGCCATCCGCAACGACCATCCGAAAAAAATCTATCTTGCGCTGGGTGTCGGCAGGCTGCCGAACGACCGCTTCCACGTCAAGCTCCCCCTGTTCAAATACACCGGCGCACAAGGCGAAAAAATGGTGCGCGTCAGCGAAGACGGACAATCCGCGCACACCATCTTCCGCGTGCTCAACCGCTTTTCAGACGACCTCCTGCACCAAGTCGGCCTCTCACACCTCACCCTCGTGCAAGCCACCCTGAAAACCGGCCGCACCCACCAAATCCGCGTCCACCTCCAATCGCAGCACTGCCCCATCGCCGGCGACGAACGCTACGGCGACTACCAAGCCAACAAACGCCTTCAGAAACTCGGTTTGAAACGGATGTTCCTGCACGCCGCCGAGCTGCACCTCGACCACCCGCTGACAGGCGAAAAACTCATCTTAAAAGCCCCGCTGCCGCAAGATTTGGCACAATTCGTCCTGATGCTGGAAAACGCAGGAAAGGTCGTCTGAAACCCGTAGCGTGGGCTTTGCCCACGACATGAGTGCAAAAATAATGAACGGATTCAAATTGTCAGGCGGCAAGTTTCGCGGGCATAGCCCACGCTACAACTCGCGTCCCGACAACCTTATCCCCGCCCGCCCCACGCCTTTCAGACGACCTTTTTTTCCGCTACCATAACGCCCGACACAAACACGGACAAACACCATGACCCCGACACAGCAACTCCAATCAGGCATACAGGCATTAGGTTTGGACCTATCCGCAGAACAGCAAACCCAACTGCTCGCCTATGCCGACCTGCTCAAAAAGTGGAATAAGACCTACAACCTCACCGCCCTACGCGACGAAGCGCAAATGGTCAGCCACCACCTGCTCGACAGCCTGACCCTGCTCCCCTACCTCCAAGGCGCGCACACCATGCTGGATGTCGGCTCCGGCGGCGGACAGCCCGGCATTCCCGCCGCCATCTGCCGCCCCGACCTCAACATCACCCTTCTGGACGCCAACACCAAAAAAACCGCCTTCCTGCAACAAGCCGTCATCGAACTCGGACTAAGTAACGTCCGCGTCGTCAGCGGCCGCGTCGAAGCCGTTCAAGACTTCCAAGCCGACATCATCACCAGCCGCGCCTTCGCCGAACTTGCCGACTTCGTCAACTGGACGGCACACCTGCTGAAAGACGGCGGCCGCTGGGTCGCCATGAAAGGCGTGTACCCCGAAGAAGAAATCGCCAAACTCCCCGACACCGTCGCCGTCGAACGCGTCGAAGCCCTCCACGTCCCCGGCTTGGATGCAGAACGGCATATGGTGGTTTTGAAGAAGGTTTGAGCCTTCCGAACGTTGAGTCTGAATATTGCAAAGGTCGTCTGAAAACCCGAAACAGGGCTTTTCAGACGACCTTTCGTTTTATGGCTGCTTCGTTGCAAAATATAAACACGGTCTGTCATAAATAAAGATAATTATTATCAATTATTTCGATTAAGCAAAAATATTTCCTATAATGCCGCATCCCTTCATCTTCCGAGTTGAACATGCAATATTCTGCCCGCCTTTCCCTGCTTCCCGCCCTGATTGCCTCCGCTTTCCCGCTGTATGCCGCCGATACCGCCGATAGCGAACATTACACCGCCACACTGCCCACCGTTACCGTGGTCGGACAGTCCGACACCAGCGTACTCAAAGGCTACATCAATTACGACGAAGCCGCCGTTACCCGCAACGGCCAGCTCATCAAAGAAACGCCGCAAA
>CAUVJL010000069.1:0-13775 GCA_963552075.1 uncultured Neisseria sp. | reverse complement strand
TCTGTACTGTCTTCGGCTTCGTCGCCTTGTCCTGATTTAAATTTAATCCACTATATTGCACCGACTCAAATTTAATCCAAACAAAAAGGTCGTCTGAAAATGTTCAGACGACCTTTTGAGTTCAAACGATGAACGATTAGTGTTGATGCGCGCCACCGTGGTCATGGCCGTGACCGTGATCCATGCCGGATTGCGGCGCGGTTTTCACTTCCAGTTGTACGGTTTGAGGTTTGGCATTTTTGAATTTCAGGGTAACCGGTACTTTTTCGCCTTCTTTCAGCGGTTTTTTCAGACCCATGAACATAACGTGGTAGCTGCCCGGTTTCAGCTCGGTTACGCCTTTTGCCGCCAGCGGAACACCACCTTTGACTTCGCGCATGCGCATCACGCCGTTGTCGTTGACATGGGTATGCACTTCAACGCGGTCGGCTACCGGGCTGCTGCCGCCGACCAAGAAGTCTTGTTTGGCTTCATCGTTGTGGATCTTCATGAACGCGCCGCCCATTTTCATGCCTTCGACGGTGGCACGCGCCCAACCGTCTTCAACGTGAACACCGGCTGCGGAAGCGGTGGATACCAAACCTGCTGCGATCAGGGTTGCCAATAATTTTTTCATGTATTGCTCCTTTATGATGAAATGGGTGGTTTTGTTGCGGCAAAAGCTTTCCGCGCGACATTGCATGTCGGTAATACTGTTCTCATCCTACATGCAATGGTCGTCTGAATGCTTTGACTCAGATTAAACAAAATGATTCAAATTAATTCATGAGAATTAATACTTAGTAAGTATAAATCATCTCAGAGTAAATTTAAACATACCCGCGCCATAATGCGATCGCCCACACGATACCCAACATCGTCAAAGCGAGCAATTGCGCAGCGGAGCCGGCATCTTTGGCACGTTTTGCCAACTCGTGTTTTTCGGTGGAAGTGTGATCGACGGCGGCTTCGACGGCGGTGTTGAACAATTCGGTGATCAGCGAAACAAACGACGCAATAATCAGCAGCATTTTGGTCGCGGAGTCGAAATTGAGGATGAAGGTCAAGACAATCAAAATCAGGTTCAGCCACAATACTTGGCGGAACGCGCTTTCATAGCGGTAGGCGGCGGCAAGCCCGTCTTTGGAATAGCCGAATGCGTTGATGATGCGTTTGATACCGCTTTTACCTTTTTTATCGGCAGCGTAAGAAGATGGTTTCATAAGTAATGTTTGTATCAATATTTATATTTGTAAAAAGGGGTCGTCTGAAAACGAACGAAGCGAGTTTCGCCAAAACGAGCGCAGCGGGTTTCGCTAAAACGAGCAAAGCGGTTTTACTAAAACGGATTCGGGTTTCAGACGACCTTTCGGGATTATTGTTTAGACCAAGCTTCGACAGCGTCGGCAAACATCGCGGCGACGTCGAAGTTTTTTTGTTTCATGATTTCTTGGAAACCGGTCGGGCTGGTCACGTTGACTTCGGTCAGGTTGCGGCCGATAACGTCCAAACCTGCCAACAAGATACCGCGGCGTTTGAGTTCGGGGGCGAGGGTTTCGGCGATTTCTCGGTCGCGTTCGCTCAATTCCTGCGCCACGCCGCGCCCGCCTGCCGCCAGATTGCCGCGTGTTTCGCCGTTTTGCGGAATACGCGCCAAAGCATAGGGGACGACTTCGCCGCCGATAATCAGGATGCGTTTGTCACCGTGGACGATTTCGGGAATGTAGCGTTGCGCCATGATGGTGCGGGAATCAAGCTGCATCAGGGTTTCAAGGATGCTGCCGATGTTGGGGTCTTTTTCGGTCAGGCGGAAAATGCCCATGCCGCCCATGCCGTCCAGCGGTTTGATGATGATGTCGCCGTGTTCTTTCAAAAATGCGCGGACATCGGCGGAACGGGTCGTAACCAGCGTAGGCGCGGTGAACTGGCTGAAATTCAAAATCGCCAGTTTTTCATTGAAGTCGCGCATCGCCTGTCCGCTGTTAAAGACCTTCGCGCCCTGCTGTTCCGCCAGCGTCAGGAATTGGGTGGCGTAGAGGTATTGCATATCGAACGGCGGATCGGTGCGCATAATGACGGCATCGAAGTCTTTCAAGGTCGTCTGAACTTTGTCTGCCGCTTTAAACCATTCATGGTCATCGTCGCTTTTTGCACCGAGAAACTCAAACGGTGCAGCCTGAGCTGTCACCAATCCTTGCTGTACGGATAACTCTCCACTCAAGGTATGGAAAAGCTGCCAGCCGCGTTTTGCCATTTCGCGCATCATGGCGTAGGTGGTGTCTTTGTAGGTTTTGAAACTTGCCATCGGATCGGCAATAAACAGGACTTTCATGGGAGCTTCCTTATAAACAAACGACGTAATCATACCTTGTATTGAGGTCGTCTGAAAGGGCGCGGACGGTTTGGCAAAGAGGTCGTCTGAAAAGCAGTTTGTAAATGGTTACACAAACTTCCTTTTCAGACGACCTCTTCGATTCTGCGTTTAAGCGGCGGCAAGGCTGATTAACTCTGCCGCATGGCTGCGGGTCATGTCGGTAATGATTTCGCCGCCAAGCATACGGGCGATTTCTTCGATACGCTGCTGATGGTCCAACACGCTGATTTCGCTGACAGTTTGTTCGCCTTCGCTGTGTTTGCGCACCTGCCAATGGTTTTCACCGCAGGAAGCGACTTGCGGCAGGTGGGTCACGGCGAGCACCTGATGTTTTTTACCCAAAGCACGCAGGGCTTTGCCGACCATTTCTGCCACGCCGCCGCCGATACCGGTATCGACTTCGTCAAAAATCAGCGTGGGGACTTGCGTGTATTGGCTGGTAACCACCTGCAAGGCAAGGCTGATACGGGCAAGTTCGCCGCCGGACGCGACTTTGTTCAGCGGACGGGACGGATTGCCTTTGTTGGCGGCAACTTGAAACTGCACCTGCTCCAAACCGTGCGCCATGGGGGAAGACGGCAGCAGGACGATGTCGAAACGCGCGCCTTTCATGGCGAGATGCTGCATATGTCCGGTCGTTTCCTCGCCCAACCTGCCCGCCGCCTGATGGCGCATGGCGGAAAGAACATGGGCGGCTTCCTGATATTCGGCAAGGTTGCGGGCAACGGTTTGCGTCAACGCTTCCAAATCGGCAGCGGCTTGCAGGCTTTGCAGGCGCTCGTCGATTTCAGCCAGCTTTTGCGGCAGGGCTTCAGGCTCGATGCGGTATTTCCGCGCCATCCCCATCAGCTCGCACATGCGCTGCTCCTGCGCCGCCAATTCATTGGGATCGATGTCGCTTCGGCCTGCGACGTCGCGCATATTGGCACTGATTTCGCCCAATTCGGCTTCAATGCTCGCCAGCATATTCAGGCTTTCGGCAAAGCGCGGCTCGATGTTTTGCAGATTGGTCAATAATTTTTGGCATTGATAAATTTGACGTTGGATGCCGTTGTCGCCATCGATGTAGTCGCCGACTTCTTCAGCAGCCTGCAACAGCTCGGCAGAATGGGCAAGACTGTCGTGGCTTTGGCTGAGGGCTTCCCATTCGCCTTGTTTGACGTCCAACTGGTTCAATTCGTTGAACTGCCATTCCAAACGCTCACGCTCGATAATGATGGTCTCGGCGTGTTCCTGCGCCTCTTGGAGGGCTTTTTTCGCATTGACCCAGTTTTGATAAAGCTGTCTGACGGTTTCCGCCTGCGCTTTGCTGCCCGCAAATGCGTCCAACAATTCGCGCTGGGCGGATTCTTGATTGAGGGAATGGTGGGCGTTTTGCCCGTGGATGTCGATAAGCTGCCCGCCGATGGCTTTAAGCTGCGCCAGCGTGGCTGCCTGATTATTGATAAAGCTGCGGCTTTTCCCTTTGGCATCGATGATGCGGCGGATACTAAGTTCTTCCGCGTCTTCGTCCAAAAAACCCTGCTCCTGCAATTGGGCTTTAAGTTCGGGCAAAAGGCTGATGTCAAACAATGCCGACAACTGCGCTTCCTTCGCGCCGCTGCGGACTTGGCTGTAATCGGCTTTGTCGCCCAACAAAAGCCCGATTGCGTCCAACGTAATCGATTTGCCCGCGCCTGTCTCGCCGGTCAAGACGGTAAAACCGCTTTGGAAATCCAGATTGAGGTTTTCAACAATGACAAAATCGCGCAGGGAAAGTGCCAACAGCATGGTAGAATTCCTTAGTAAATCGACCGCACATCGGCGGCTAACTTTAGATATGCTGATTATAACTAAGATTTTTTATAGTTTGAATAAGGTTTTCCTTATTTTATATCTAACAAACTGAATACAATGATATTATTTTTTGAAAAAAGGTCGTCTGAAAACCTGTTTCCAGTTTTCAGACGACCTTTGCCACTCCTGCCTGATTTAATTAATCAGCCTCTCCGGCGTTTCTTCCTGCTCCTCTTCTTCGCCTGTCGGCGGCGTTTCGATCAAATCAGGCAAAACCAATTCGCCTAATTCTGTCAGCGGCGGCAAATCTTCCAAACTGTCCAAGCGCAAATCGCTCAAAAACGTCGGCGTCGTCGCCCACAATGCAGGCCGGCCGACCGAATCACGATGCCCGATCACTTCAATCCAACCCCTGTCCTGCAAGGTCTGCATCACGTTCTGTGACACCGCCACGCCGCGTATGCCCTCGATATCGCCGCGCGTCACCGGCTGCTGGTAGGCGATAATCGCCAGCGTTTCCATCACAGCGCGGGAATAGCGCGGCGCACGCTGCTCCTGAAGGCTGCCCAGCCGCTCGAATGCCGCCTGAGCAATCTGAAACCGCCAGCCCTCGTGCGTATACACCAGTTGCAACGCCCTGCCCTGCCAACGCGTTTTCAACTGTGCCAACACGTCGATTAATTTGTCCTGAGACAGCGGCGGCACACACAATTCGCGCATGGATTTTTCGTTTAAGGGTTCAGTTTGAGTCAAAAGCGCAGCTTCGATGAGCGCGTCGGGAAGGAGTTTTTCGTTCATGATCAGACGGTTTTATTTGAATATTTTTGGATTTTCAGACGACATCAGTTAGGTTAGGGACTTATCAGCGTTTTGAAAGAGATAACCTTCTAATCTCTTCCTTTTCCAAGTTTATAGTGGCTATTTATTTTTTCGATACAGCTCATCTAATGTTTTACCTTCGGCATTTTTCCACTCTTTCCAACCATTCGAGACTATACCAAGAATCTTATCGCTTGATGCACTTGGTTTGCCTTTAACAAAATAATCATCCTGTAAAACTAACACTCCATTATGTTCTTTTAACTCTCCTGTCTCAATCATCATTTTTTTCCACGCAGAAAGTTTTGCTTCATACTCAATAGATGGAGTGTGATCTAGTCTTAATGTAGAGCCTCTTAACAATAAAAAACCGTCTTTCTGATATTTACCGCGTGCTTCTATCCCTCGTTTCACATTACGGCAGTAAAAGATTTCTTCATTGCTTTCAGACGACCCTTCTATTTGATTTTCCTCTGGAACCATTCTTTCTACTGGATGTGTTATTTCCAAAGAAACATGATTTGTTTGTTCTGATGCCTTTTCAAAAAAATCCTGATTCAACACAGCCAGCAAAGTATCGATTTCGTCAAAAATGTTTTCGCAATCGGAACGTATAGAGTCGTGCAAATGGTTTTGTCTGTTGCCTTCAGTTCCATTCTCTAATTCTAATCTTTGTGCCAGTTGGGCTTGTTCGATAGTCATGCGCTCCAAACAGTCCAAATGATCTCTAGTACAAAATTCATTATTCAAAACAGCAGCAAATGCTTTTTCCCAAAATGTTTTACCTTTATCGTGTTGCTTGAGGCGGTTTCGCAATTCTGTAGTTTGTCCGACATAGAGCTTGTGATTGTCCGCAAGAAGATAAATACCCATTTTTCCCGATTCGTCCATATTGCAGAAACTATTCAAATGAAGACGTGGTACGACAAACAATGTGATATTGCTGTTGCTAGAACGACTGACCTTACGGATACCACGCGGATTGCCTGTTGGAAGAAAAATTCTAATAGTTTGAGAACGTGATTTAGTCATAACAAATTCAATAATATGGAAAGTTTTTGAAATAATACTATGTTTCGACTCACAAGATGATATTTAAATATACCCTATCATCTGAAATCCGGACTACTCGTCTCTGAGTCGCTATTTGCTTTATTCCTCCGCCGGCTTCTGCCCTTTGCGTTCTGCCTTTCTGGCTTCTCGAATGGCTTTGAGTTCGGCTTCTTTTTGGCGGGCTTTTTTGAGCCATGTTTCCCATTGGTTCGGCGTTTCGAGGGTGATTCTGCCGATTTTGCCTTCGCGGAAGTCGGTGAGGATGTTCTCGGCGGCTTTTTGGTAGTTGATCCGCCCGCCGCTGAGGACTGCGCCGCGTTTTTTGGCTATCCATTCGAGCCATGAGTTGTCGTCCCAGTGGCTGCTGGGGTCTTTATCGGCTTGGTAGCGTTCTTGCAACATGGGGAGGTAGTGGCGGCGGAGGTAGTCTAGGAGCTCGAGGGCGACTTCTTCTTCGTCCAGCGCGTTGCGTCCGACTGCGCCGCCGGCGGCGAGGTTGTAGCCGCCTTCTTCGACGATGATTTTCGGCCACAGCATTCCGGGGGTGTCGTAGAGCCAGAAGTCGTCGGCGAGGAAAAGGCGTTGTTCGGCTTTGGTGATGCCGGGTTCGTTGCCGGTTTTGGCGGATTTTTTGCCTATCATGCCGTTGATAAGGGTGGATTTGCCGACGTTGGGGATGCCGCAGATAAGGACGCGCAGGGGTTTTTCTATGCCTTGGCGGTGGGGAATCATAGCGCGGCAGGCTTGGGTGATTTTGCCGTGTGCGCCGGTTTCAGAGGAATCGAGGGCGATGGCGCGGGTGTCGGGGCGGCTGTTGTAGTGTTCGAGCCAGATTTTGGTGCGTTCGGGGTCGGCAAGGTCTTGTTTGTTGAGGATTTTGAGTTTGGGTTTGCCTTTGGAAAGCTGGGCAAGCAGGGGGTTTTCGCTGGAGGCGGGCATTCGTGCGTCCAGCATTTCAATCATCATGTCGACGCTTTTGGCGCGCTCGGCGATGGCTTTTTTTGCTTTGTTCATGTGGCCGGGAAACCATTGGATTGCCATGTTTTGTTCTTTCTGTCTGATTTGCGGTGGGTCGTCTGAAAAGTGGTTCGGCGGTGTTTTCAGACGACCTTGAGGTTTGTCCGTTTTCTGTGCAAAGGTCGTCTGAAAGCCTTCGCGGTTTTTCAGACGACCTTTTGGTTTGAGGCGCTCAAGGTTTAGAGGTTGCCGTGTTCGTAGCGGTAGTAGCCGGCTTCGTCCATACATTGTTCAAGGGATTTGGATTCGCGTCCGTGTTTGGCGTCGTGTTGCGCTTGTGATTTGCAAACGTTGATTTGGCGGGAAACGTCGGATTCGCTTGCGCCGGTGCGGTGCCAGCGGTAGGCGGGGACTTCGGCGGCGCAGGCGGCGAGTGTGCAGGCGAGTGCGAGGGTGATGATGGGTTTCATGGTTTTCTCCTTTTATAGTGGATTAAATTTAAACCAGTACGGCGTTGCCTCGCCTTGCCGTACTATTTGTACTGTCTGCGGCTTCGTCGCCTTGTCCTGATTTAAATTTAATCCACTAAATATCGAAAAGGTCGTCTGAAAAGGGGAATCAGCGTCCGGACAGGTTTTGCGCCTGTCTGTGGCGGACCAGCAGTTCGTAATGTCCTTGCAGGCGTTGGGCGAGTTTTTCGACGACATAGACGGAACGGTGCTGCCCGCCGGTACAGCCGATGGCGATGGTAACGTAGCTGCGGCTTTCTTTTTGCAGGCGCGGGAGCCAGTGGTTCATAAAGTGGTCGATGTCGTCCACCATTTCCTGCGCCAGGGGCTGCTGGTCGAGATACGCTTGAATGGGGGCGTCCATGCCGGTGTAGGGGCGCAGCTCGGGATCGTAATAGGGATTGGGCAAGCTGCGCATATCGAACATGAAATCGGCGTTGTTCGGCACGCCGTATTTGAAGCCGAAAGACTCGAGGATAACCAAAAGCCCCCTGCGTTCGATGTTGAGCCATTGTTGAACGGCGTAACGCAGTTGCTGTGCGTTCATTTTGGATGTATCGATGCAGTAGGCGATGTCTTTGAGCGGGAACAGCCATTCGCGCTCTTTTTGCAGGCTTTCCAGCAGGGTAAGGTTCAGCCCCGACAGCGGATGGCCGCGCCGCGTTTCGGAAAAACGGCGCACCAGCACGCTTTCTTCTGCCTCCACAAACAATACTTCGACCTGATGGCCTTCATCACGCAGGTATTGGATTTGCTCCTGCGCTTCCTGAATGTTGATGCCGGAGCGGACATCGACGCTCACGCCGAGTTTGGTTTCATCGGCGCGCTCGATATGGTGCAGCACCAGCGAAGGCAGCATTTCCAGCGGCAGGTTGTCCACGCAGAAATAGCCGAGGTCTTCAAGCTGTTTGAGGGCAACGGACTTGCCCGAGCCGGACAATCCGCTAATCAGGACGATTTTCATGGTTTTGTTCGTTTTCTTTGAGTTGTGTTTGATGGCGTTCGAGGAATTCTTTGGTACTGTCTTTGCCCCGCAACTGGAGGATGTAGTTGCGCACTGCCGCTTCAACCAATACGGCAAGGTTGCGGCCTACGGCGACAGGCAGGGTGACGGAACGGACGTTAACGTTGAGGATAGACTCGGTTTCCGTGCGTATGCTCAAGCGGTCGAGCTGCTTCATGTAATCGTCGTCGGCAGCGACCAGGTTGATAATCAACTGGAGGATTTTTTTCGGACGGATGGAGGTTTCGCCAAAAATGTGGCGGATGTTGAGTATGCCCAATCCGCGCACTTCAAGGAAATCACGCAACATCGGCGGGCAGCGGCCTTCGAGCGTTTCAGGGCCGGTACGGAAAAGCTCGACCGCATCATCGGCAATCAGGCTGTGTCCGCGCGAAATCAATTCCAACGCCAACTCGCTTTTACCCAAGCCGGAATGACCGGTAATCAACACGCCGACTTCAAATACATCGAGGAATACGCCGTGTTTGACGATGGAAGTCGCCAACGTGCGTTGCAGATAAATCCGCAACACGTCCATCAAATAAGGGCTTTCGAGCTTGGAGGTCAGCAGCGGGATGTCGTTTTTATGGCAGTAGTCGCGCAATTTGGGCGAAACCGCCAGACCGTTGGCAACGATGACCAGCGACATGGGGATATCGAAGAGTTCGCCGAAATCGTAATTCAATTCACCCGATTCGAGGCGCTTGAGATATTCGGCTTCGGCAACACCGACGACTTGGATTTGATTGGGATGGATAAAATTCAAATGGCCGACCAACGCCAAAACGGGTTTGTCGGCCTCTACTCCGATGCGGTTGTCCGCACCCGAATTGCCTGCCGCCCAAGCAAGTTGGAGCTTGTGCTGATTGTCGGAGAACAGGCGGCGGACGGATATACTGGGCATTCTTTACTCTTCTGCCAGAAGTTTGCGCACCTCCTCGGCAGAGGTCGCGGACATCAAGGCTTCACGGACGGCTTTTTGCGAGAACCTGCCCGCCAGTTTGGACAAGACTTCCAAATGTTCGCCGGTCGCATTTTCCGGCACCAACAAAGTGAAAATCAGGGATACGGGTTTGCCGTCGGGCGCATCGAAAGCGACCGGCTCTTTCGTGCGGATAAACGCGCCGGTGGCTTTTTTCACGCAGGCATGACGGCCGTGCGGGATGGCGACGCCCTGACCCAAGCCGGTCGAACCCAGCTTTTCGCGGGCAAACAGGCAGTCGAAGACATCGCCGTGAGGTAATTCTGCTTCATGTTCAAGCAGCAGGCCCGCTTCTTCAAACAAGCGTTTTTTGCTGCCGACTTCCAAGTCTAAAACGATATGGGACAAAGGCAAAATTTCGCCGATAAGGCTCATAGAAATCTCTTTTGATGTGGCAAAATGAAATGGAATTGTACCGACTGTCTGTACAAACCTCAATCCTGAACACGCAATTTACACTCAGATTGCTAACAAGAAACGCTGCTTCTTTGATATTTCTTAACTCACACACAAGGTCGTCTGAAAACGGCGGCAAGTGTTTTACAGCAGGTTTGGCTACCAGACAAAACTCCGCCGCTATTATCAATCCGTCCTTCCCGAAAAGCAAAACGTCGTCTGAAACCCTTTTCAGACGACGTGTTAACCATCCTATTGCCTTATAACCGTGTGGCAGCCAAAGCCCACAAATAATGCCCCGACAGACCCAAAAACCACAGCAGACCGATATAGTTGTTATCCAAAAACACTTTAAAACAAGTCTGGCGGTCGCGCGTTTTGATGGCATGGTATTGACCGATTTGCAGCCACACCACCGCAGGCAGCATGATCCAGTACGGCCATGTCGCGCCGATTTTCACGCCCAACACCGCCATCAGCGCGGTAAACCAAAAATGGCAGAGCATGGAAGCGGAAATATCGTGATCGCCGAACGTGATGGCCGAAGTTTTAATCCCGATTTTCAAATCGTCTTCCTTGTCCGACATCGCATAAATCGTGTCGTAGGCAAGCGTCCACAAAGCATTGGCGGTAAACATCAGCCACGCCGTAGAAGGCACGCCGCTGCGGACGGCGGCAAACGCCATCGGAATCCCGAAAGAAAACGCCAGCCCCAAATAAAACTGCGGCAGCGGGAAAAACCGTTTGGTAAAGGGGTAAGTCATCGCCAGAAACAGCGCGGGAACGCTCATCACCCAAGTCAACAGGTTCAGCGGCGTCATGCAGAGGGCGGCAAGCAGACAGAGGATGACGGTCAGCAGAATTGCTTCTGTTTTGGAAACCAACCCGCGGGCGAAGGGGCGGTTTTTCGTGCGCTCGACCGAACCGTCAAAATCGCGGTCGGCAAAGTCGTTGATCACGCAGCCTGCGCTGCGCATAAAGAACGTACCGGCGGTAAACGCCCAAAAAATATCCGCTTCCGGAATGCCTTCCGAAGCGACCCATAACGCCCAATAGGTCGGCCAAAGCAGCAGCAACGTGCCGATAGGCTTGTCGATGCGCATCAATTTGCCGTATATGACCATCCGTCCGACGGCATAGCGCGGGAAAAAATGTAGGAGAACACGTCTTATCTTCATGCGAATGTGAAAAATATGTTATTGGTATAATAAATCAATTTGTAATTATTGCTTAGCGTATTATGTTCATTATAAATCAATTTTTAGATTTTACTATTTTATTTAGACCCTTATCCCCAACTTTTACAGAAAGATACAAAAACGGCATATCTGCGCCCTACACAAACCGCGCCAACCCCGCCAAAAAATATTCCGTCAGTTCCAACACCTCGCCATCCCAATCAAAATAAGACCTGCGGGCGGCGACAGGTCGTCTGAAATCATCCTGACCACCTGCGTTTTCCATCAGACAAAACTCGAATGCCGAACGCTTCAGGGGCAGCGTGCCGTCAAACAGCCGCTCCCCCAAAGGCTGCGTACCGCAATCCAACACGCCGCGCCAGGCTTGAGATTGCAGGCCGCACGCGCTGCGCGCCTGTACGACGGGCACGCCGTCCAGATGCAGCAAAACGTCGCGGACGAATTGCGGGGCGGCGGTTTCGGCATGGTTTTCGCCAAACGAATTGCCCTGCCCATCCAGTTCGCCCATATACAGCACTTTTACCGTAAAACTGCCGCCCAAGGCGCGTAAAGCGGCTGTCAGCGATTGTGCTTGACACAAAACGGCGGCACGTTCGCCCCAGCCCTGCGGCAGTTCGTCGGGAAGTTTGTCTTGCCAATTCAAGGGGGGATTCATGGGGTTTAGATTGATGTGTTTCATGGCAAAATGAATAAATTTTCAGACGACCTCTAAATTTTAAAAGGTCGTCTGAAAACTTATTTAATAATCGGGGTGGCGAGAACAGCCAGAGTAAAGAATTTTACAATCATTTGAATACTGACTACACCCGTCAAAAGCTTTTTGTTCTGCTTTCTCTAGATAATCATCACTTTTTGCACTAGCGCTTTTACTGCCCACAGCAATCGCACTGCAAGCATTGCGAACTTCCGTCATCTTACGACAACCCTTTCCATCTCTATGCAATGGATTTTGACCGCCTCCTGCTTTAATGCAGTTTGCCAATGCCTCTTTATTGGCGGAACGATAGCCTTCAGTATTATTTTCTGCATAGCCAACGGCATCATTGGCAGGATTATAATAAATGACACCCCAGCGGTTCGGAATCTTGACGACTCGGTTTGTTTGCCCTATAGGTCGGTTATTGCCACTACAACCAGGTAGGTCAGGATGGTAAACGCAAGGATTACTCATCTCATTAGCTAGAATCAGTTGACTTAAGGTTACCATTATGAACGTTAAAAATAACTTTTTCATTATTAATCCTTTATTTTATTCCAGTGCTACCGTCATCTTTTTTTACTTCTATCCTTATTCACTCTAGGTGACCCATCCGAATTGGTCGGGCTGTTTCCACCTTGCAGAATGTTATAAGTATTGAACCCCAACGACGACCCGATCAGATTCCCCACCAGCAACGGCGCGGTGATCATCAGCGTACCCATCATCAGCCCCAAACCGCCCTGCATGATCGTAATCTGAGCAATGCCTAGTCGCGATGGGATATTGCTTGGTTACCGTATAAAATTTTTCAGACGACCTCAAATCTTTAAAAGACCTTCTGAAAAATCAAATCAATCAATAACGAAGATAGTCGGGGTGACGGGAACAGCCTGAATAAAATATTTTGCAGCCATTTGAATATTGACCACACCCCTCAAGAGCTTTTTGTTCTGCTTTTTCAAGATAAACATCATTTTTTGCAGCATAACTTTTATCACTCACTGCGATAGCACCACATCTATTTTTGTACTCAGTTACAGAACGGCAACCCTGACCATCTCTATGAATTGGATTTTTACCACCTCCTGTTCTAATGCACATATCTAGTGCCTCACGCCGAGCAGATTTATAACCTTCGGTATTGTTCTCTGCATAGCCCACCGCATCATTGGCAGGATTATAATAAATGACACCCCAACGACTAGGAATATTAATTACCCGTCGTGACGCAGACGAACCATTTGCCCCGCACCCTGCCAAATCAGGACGTTGAATACAGGGATTCATCACCGGATCATTGATGGCGTTCAGCCCTTCGGCAGAGATAAACCCACTTAATGCCATAGAAAATACTAAAAATATTCTTTTTACCATTTCATCCTCCATTTCTTACTACCAAAGACATTGTGTTACTCCCTTTATCCTTAATCCCAAGGCACATTAACAACGAACCCAAAAACTTCAGTCCTTTGGAAATACTGCTTGGACGAATCATACAGTAAACACAAGCTGAACCCCAGTTCCGTCAGTATCTCCAGCGACAGCGCAGTTTCGTTCAGCAGCAATGCTCCGCCACTTTTAATCGTTTTCAGACGACCTTTCGTCCGTCTCCACCTTATCCAACTCCCTCCACTCCGCATCGGGAAAATCTGTTTTCAGACGACCCTTTAGATATGCCAAGCTGTCTTGGGCGATGTGTTCGTCGCGGCTGTCGTGGATGTGGTTGAAAATCAGGCTATGCAGGCTGATGCCGTATTGTTTGAGCGCGGCGAAACTGAGCAGGGTGTGGTTGATGCTGCCGAGCCGTCCGCTGGTAACGAGAATGACGGGATAAGCCTGTTGCTGAACATAATCAATGGTTAACAGGTTTTCCGTCAGCGGAACCATCAATCCGCCCGCGCCTTCGACCAAGACGATTTCGTATTGCGCCGCCAATTCTTGCGTGGCGGTGCAGATTTTGTCCAAGTCCAAAACCCTGCCGTCCAGACGGGCGGCGAGGTGGGGCGAGGCGGGATAGCTGAAGATTTC
>CAUVJL010000068.1:0-13777 GCA_963552075.1 uncultured Neisseria sp. | reverse complement strand
ACCTCTACGGCGAAATCGGCGTAACCGGTACGGGCAAACGCTACGGCTACGATTCGAGCCAAAAGGTAACCACCACGCTTCCCGGCTTCGTCCGCACCGACGCCATGTTCGGCTGGAACCGCAAAAATCTGAACCTCACTTTCGCCGTCGGCAATCTGTTCAATCAAAAATACTGGCGTTCCGACGCCATGCCCGGCGCGCCGCGCACTTATACGGCACGGGTGAATTACAGTTTCTAATCTCGGACAGGAAACGGAAGAAAGGTCGTCTGAAAACTCGTGTTTCGAGTTTTCAGACGACCTCTCATTTTGGTATGCGGGATATGCCTTATCCCAGCGAGACCATTTCGATTTGTTCCATGCTGCGTCCGAGGAAGCGTTCGCCTATGGTGCGGAAGCGCAGGGGGATGTCGCTGACGTAGAAGCGGTAGTCGGGGCTGTCGTTTTCAGTGTTGAGCAGCCCTGCTTGGGCGAGTGCTTGGGCGGTCGCTTCGGCGGTGGTGATGGCGGAATCGACCAGGGCGACGTTTTGCGCTTCTTTGCCGATTAGGGGCTTGAGCAGCGGGAAGTGGGTGCAGCCGAGGACGAGCGTGTCGATGTCGTCCACCAAGAGCGGTTTGAGGTATTCGCGCACAGTCAGGCGGGTCACTTCGTGGTCAAGCCAGCCTTCTTCCACCAGCGGCACGAGCAGCGGCGTCGCCTGCGTGCGCACGAGCGTGTCGGGGTTTTGGGCGTGGATGGCGCGGGCGTAGGCGTTGCTGTTGACGGTGGTGTTGGTGGCGATGATGCCGATTTTGTTGTTGCGCGTGGTGTTCAGAGCGGCCTGTGCTCCGGCGGAAATCACGTCCAATACGGGCATATTGCCTGCTTTTTGGCGGATTTTTTGTCCGGCAACGGCGGCGATGGTGTTGCACGCGATGACGAGTGCCTTGACATCGTTTTCCAGTAGGAAATCGACAATCTGCATGGCGAAGGTTTCGATGGTGGCGCGGGATTTGGTGCCGTAGGGAACGCGGGCGGTGTCGCCGAAGTAGATGATGTTTTCCATCGGCAGGCGCTCCATCAGGGCGCGGACGTTGGTCAGGCCGCCGACGCCGGAATCGAAAACGCCGATGGGGCGTTGTTTGCTGATAGTCATGATGCGGTTTGTACGGATTAGGTATGATGGGGCGATTGTACACGTTCGGCGCAAGGCTTAACAGGGACGGAGGTCGTCTGAAAGGGTTTGGGTTGTGTGGAAACGGTGTTTTCAGACGACCTCTACGGCGTTTGGACGGCAGGCGGCAAAGATGCCGATTGAACATCTTTATCTAACTTTATCCTCCCTTATGTTTGCAAATGCCCGTAAATCCAGCATAATTAAGGTTTTTAGAACACGATAAGGCTGATTTCATGAGCGAGGGCGCAACCTTTTCCTGCCGGCTTCCCGACGAAGAGTCCACACTCGAGCTGGGCGAAAGTTGGGCAAAATCGCTGCGCGCGCCATTGGTCATCCATCTGCAAGGCGATTTGGGCGCGGGGAAAACCACGTTCACGCGCGGCATCCTGCGCGGACTCGGACACACCGGCGCGGTCAAAAGCCCGACCTACGCCATCGTCGAATCCTACCCGCTGGAAGCGTTCACGCTCCATCATTTCGACCTTTACCGCTTTGCCTCGCCCGAAGAGTGGGAAGATGCGGGTTTGGACGACCTGTTCTCCCCTGACAGCGTCTGTATCATCGAATGGCCGCAACAAGGCGGCGCGTTCACGCCGCCCGCAGACATCACCGTATCCCTGAATCACGCCGTGCAGGGCAGGACCTGCACCGCTACCGCACACACTGCCAACGGACAAAAAAGTTTAGAAGCATGGTTAAATTCAAACTGACACGAAGACAAGTCGTCCGCCAAGCCGCCGGACTGTTGTTTACCCTCACGCCGATTGCCTCCGCCCTCGCCAAAGCCGCGTCGCCCGCCCAATTCGTCGCCGCCCGTATTTGGCCTTCGCACGCCTATACCCGCATCACCATCGAAAGCTCGCGCGCGCTGCAATATCAGCATTTCGCCTTGGAAAACCCCGGCAGGCTCGTCGTCGACATCCAAAACGCCAACATCAACAGCGTCCTGCAAGGCATTTCCGGCAAAGTCCTGCCCGACGACCCCTATATCCGCAGCATCCGTGCTGGACAAAACACCCCGACGACCGTACGCGTCGTGATCGACCTCAAGCAAAACGCCTATCCACAAGTCTTCTCGCTTGCCCCTGTCGGCGGCTTTAAAAACCGCCTCGTCATCGACCTCTATCCGCACGGCGTCGATGCCAACGATCCGATGATGGCGCTGCTCAACGGCAATCCGCCGAAACGCATGCAAACGCAACGTCCTGCCGAACGCACGGACATTGCCCAAGACGTACCTCCCCGCTCCAACCGCGGCGGACGCCGCCCCGTCGTCATGATAGACCCCGGTCATGGCGGTGAAGACCCCGGCGCCATCGGGTCCAGCGGCTTGAAAGAGAAAAACGTCGTCCTCTCCATCGCCCGCGAAACTAAAAACCGCCTTGAAAGCATAGGCTACACCGTTTACATGACCCGCAACGAAGACATCTTCATCCCGCTGGGCGTGCGCGTCGCCAAAGCCCGCGCCCGTCATGCCGACGTGTTCGTCTCCATCCACGCCGACGCCTTCACCAGCCCGTCTGCACGCGGTACCGGCGTTTACATGCTCAATACCAAAGGCGCGACCAGCTCCGCTGCCAAATTCCTCGCCCAAACCCAAAACAACGCCGACGCCATCGGCGGCGTTCCCAAAAGCGGCAACCGCAGCGTCGATAACGCCATTCTCGATATGACCCAAACCGCCACCATGCGCGACAGCCGCAAACTCGGACATTCCGTCCTGACCGAATTGGGCAAACTCAACCAACTCCACAAAGGCCGCGTTGACGAAGCCAACTTCGCCGTCCTGCGCGCGCCCGACATCCCGTCTATCCTCGTCGAAACCGCCTTCCTGTCCAACCCCACCGAAGAGCGGCTGCTCGGCAGCGACTCCTTCCGCCGCCAATGCGCCGACGCCATCGCTACCGGCATCCAAAAATACGTCAACAACGCCGTATTGCGCAGAGGGTAAGTTAGGTTTGCCGGAAAAGATAAAAGGTCGTCTGAAACTTTGAAATCGGTTTTCAGACGACCTTTGTGTTTTATGTTTTAAAACGGCTTGTTCGGTATAGACAAACTATTGCTTCAATGCAGCTTTGCGGCGGACGCAGTTTGCTTGGTTTTGCCGAATTGGAAAGAGGGGGCTAAGGGCGGCTTCCAACTGGTTTTCTGCAAGCCGAACGCCTGACGAATACGCTGAACCTGCTCCGCCTGTTTGTCGCGTTTGATGCGATAGAACAGATTTGGTTAATGGCAGATTTGTTCCTTCCATGACAAAAGGTCGTCTGAAACCTCTGTTTCGGGTTTTCAGACGACCTTTGCTTTCAGACCTTCTTAACGGCGCGGCTTATTCTTTGCCGATGCCTTTATCCAGTCCTTGCGTCAGACCGTTGATGTCGCCGCCGTTCAGGCCCAATTCTTTCAAGAGGCCGTCAACCAGCGGGGCTTGGCTGCGGTAGCGCAGGGCGCTGTTGACCATTTGGTCGGCGAGGCTGGCTTGTGTGGTTTGACCTTCCGACACGCCTTCGGAGCCGTTGGCAGCGCCGCTGAATCCGCCCAAGCCGTTGACTTGCAGAATCTTGATGTCGTCGATGTTTTCCATCGGGCGCACGGATTCGCGGATGATGTCGGGCAGGTGTTTCAGGAGAGCAAGGCGCACTTGCATTTCGACTTGCTCGACACTCAGGACGTTGGCGGCTTCGTTCACGGCGCGGGTACCTTCGGCATCGACTTTGTATTGCTGCTCTTGCGCTTGTGCCAACAGGACTTTGGCATCGGCTTCACCTTTGGCTTGCAGGCGTTGTTTCTCGGCTTCGGCTTCGGCGGCGATGCGCACGGCTTCGGCACGGTCTTGCGCAGCCTGTTTCTCGGCTTCGGCGGCGACGGTGAGCGAAATCGCGTCTTTTTGCGCGGCTTCTTCGGCGGCAATCAGTTCGACGGCTTTGGCACGTTCGGCGCGTTCGGTTTCGCGCACGGTAATCACGCTCTCTTCTTCACGCACGGCAGCGGCGCGGGCTTTGTCGGCCTCGGCTTTGGCTTCGGATTCGGCACGCGATTTCTCGGCAACGGCGATGGCGCGGTCTTGTTCGGCAAGCTCGATGGCTTTGCGGCGCTCAACCTCCGCCTGCTCGACGGCTTGGGCTTTGCGGATGTCTTCGTTTTTAATGTCGCGTTCGGCGGCGATGCGTTTCAAATCCACTTCGCGTTCGGCGGCGATTTTGGCTTCTTCCGCCTCACGTTTTTTCTGCGCTTCCTGCTCGGCGATGCTGGCTTCCTGTTCGGCGCGGCGCACGGCGATTTCACGTTCTTGTTCGAGTTTGGCGTATTCTTCTTCGCGCGAGATTTTCAGGCGTTGCTGCTCGGCTTCGAGGTTTTTGGTTTTAATCGCCAAATCGGTGTCTTGTTCGATTTCGTTGCGTTTTTTGCGGCGGCCTTCAATGGTTTCGGTCAGTTTGGTCAGACCTTCCGCGTCAAAGGCGTTTTGCGGGTTGAAAAATTCGAAGCTGGTTTGGTCGAGGCCGGTTAGAGAAACGGTTTCGAGCTCGAGACCGTTTTTAAACAAATCTTCGCTGACGACTTGTTGTACTTTTTGAACGAAATCAACACGTTTCTCGTGCAGCTCTTCCATCGCCATTTCAGCGGCAACGGCGCGCAAGGCATCGACGAATTTACCTTCGACGAGGTCTTTCAACTCGTCGGGCGACATAGTTTTCATACCCAGCGTTTGCGCGGCGGTGGCGATGCTCTCGGCGCTGGGTTTAACGCGGACGTAAAATTCCGCCATGACGTCAACGCGCATCCGGTCGCGGGTAATCAACGCCTGCTGCGCCGCGCGGCGCACTTCGAGGCGCAATGTGTTCATGTTGACGGGGATGATTTCGTGCAGCACGGGCAGCACCATCGCGCCGCCATTCATGATGACTTTTTCGCCGCCGAAGCCGGTACGGACGAAGGAGACTTCTTTGCTGGCGCGGCGGTACAGGCGGGTGAGGATGAGGCCGAGTACGAACAGCGCGACGAGTATGACGCCGGCGATGATGCCGATGGAAACTAAGTTCATGGGTTTTCCTTTCTTGTTGTCGATATACCCTTGAGGGGCGTGGGTTCAGACGGTTTTTTTAGGGTTTGGGGTCGTCTGAAAGGTTAAAAATTTTGGGTTTTTAAAGGTAGGCCGGATTCTTGAATCCGACAATTTCGGTTATGTGCAATACGGCTGAAGCGGAACGATTCGTCGGATTTAAGAATCCGACCTACCAAGCTTAAAATAACGACCATAACGGTGTTTTTTGTTAGTTTTATAAAATTTTTAGCGAGCAAATTCGCAGCAGGACTTATAAAGTTGTGATTCTTTTATTCATCCTCATCATGTAAGAAGGCATCTTCTTCCTCTATATAATTCTTTGTATCTTCCTGAGAAGCAATTGTATTATCCAGAAAATTTAGACTAACCTCATCGTCCTCGCTATCAAGGAATAAATGAATTTCACCACCCAGATTTATAATGCTTCTTAGTACTTTTCTGAATTCTCTTAGCTTTTCCAGATCTAAATATAAGGTTTCAAGAATCTTTTCTTTATTTTCAAGTCTTCTTTGAATTTCAATAATCGGTTCTTGATTAAAAGCTCGTATAACTTTCAAAATCTTAATTTCATTTTTATTAGTTGAAACTTTCACAAAAAATTTGTGTATCATTCTTTCCTTTCGAAATCAAAAATCTTCAATAGGGTTTATTCGTTTCCCTAGAAAGCTTTTCTTCCAGTTTCCACCATGCCATCCATGAAAATGCCTATGCAATGTAGCAGGATAGATAACTTTATTCCAATTTGCTAAGTGAGCAAACCGTAGCGTGGGCTTTGCCCGCGACTTACTGCCATTTGAATCAAATGATCATCCAAGCTGCTTACTGTGCGGGAATGACGGTATGGGTATTTCTATTTGGATTTACATTAAGGCGGCCTGTATTTTCAGACGGCCTAAGGGCGGTTGAAACGCAGTTCGCGGGCAAACAGGCTGCGGCGTACATAGACCGTTTCGCCGTCGGGCGTTTCAAAACTGCCTTCGCACCAACTGCCGTCAAAATCGCGATAACTTTCGGGCAGGCGGACGGCAAGCTGCCGCAGGCGGCCATAGCGTCCGCAGCTTCCTTCAACGGTCATTTCCACCGCCACACGCTCGAACGGTTTACCCCACAGGCTGGCCGCGCCCGACAGCGAAGCCAACGACCACACGCACAACGCGCCTATGGCCAGCCAGAACAGGGCGGCTTTGCCCCCCGTGGTTAAAAAAACCCTGATGCGGCCGATTGCCGTTTGCCGCAGATAATGGTTGGACGGCAGGCCGAATACGGTTTCTCCGACCAGCACCTTGCGACTCATCCAAGCCAAAGGCAGCAGCCATGCGGCGGTCAGCGCGGCGGCAGCCTGCCAGGCAAGGGGCGACAAGAGCATGTTGCCGAATATTTGCCGCACGCACGCCAACAGCACCGTTGCCGACACCAGCCCTATCAGTATCCGCCAGCCGCGCCTTTTTCTTTTGTCCAAATTGTCGAACAACTCCATAAAGCCGTTTTGCATCGCAACCGACATTTCCCTGCCCCGATCTACCGCGCCCAACTCTACAATCAAAGCGGCGGTATTGCGGCACAAGGAGGTGGAAAAGCGGCGGCTGTGTCCGTCGGGCGAGATGGTGCGAAAAGAGAAGATGCGGCACCGCACACTGCACAGATAATCGAACCGCCAATCGGTCGGACAGCGGAAACGCGTGCGGCCGAATGCACCGTACAGCACCAATTCCCCGCCGCCGATGGAGGCAAAACGGCGGCAGGTCAAGCCGAACCACCAGCCTTCCGAACGTTTCAGGCCGTAGAGCAAAAACACACCCGCCGCCGCTTTTGCCGCCCAATCGTGCACCGTCGGCAAAAATCCGCTGACGGCAAGGAAAACCAACAACGCGATAAAGACCAATAGCAGCCCCGTTACCAAAGGCATAAACAGCGTGCCCCAAAAAGAGGTGGCAAATACCGTCCGTCTGCCTTCGCGCCGCACTCCTGCCTGCGGTTGCCTGCCGAGGCCGGCCCAAGATACCGAATCGGATCGCTGCCTGTTGCAGTTTTGGCGGTAGCGCGATTTTTTACGTTGTTTGCCCATTATTGTTTGCCTTGTGTTTTTCAGACGACCTCAATCCACCAAGCTCCCGCTCGGGTTCAAAATCGCTTTAAACGTATTTCCCTCCAGCGACACCAGCAACACCGCGTCGCCCTGTTTCAACACTTCGTCAGAATCCGGTTCTGCCATCACATAATGCTGTTGACCATACACATCCTTCACCCGCACCTGCGCCGCGCTGCCCGCCCGTGCTTCGCCCAGCACCACTGTGCCGATGCGTCCGATTAGGCTTTCCTGCGAAACGGCGGTGGTTTCGTCTTTGGGCATGATTTTGTACAGTCCGCCCGCCGTCAGGCGCACCAGCGGCAGCGAAAGGAACCACACGGCTACTGCCGCCAGCCATCCGTTCAGATAGCTGCCGAACACGGCGGCAAAGGTCGTCTGAAACAGGTAGCCCGTCAGTCCGTACACGGCAAGGAACACGACCATCAGCATCAACACCGGCACGCGACCGACATACAGCCAGCTCAGAAACCTGACGAACACGCCCGCGTCCGCTGCGTCCAGCCCGACTTCGGCGTGCGCGGTTTCGGTCAGGCTGTCGGGCAGCAGGTTGTCCAGCCAGTCGCTGATGCCGCCCGCCAGCATGGAGATGACTTCCAACACGCCGAGTAAAACCATCAGCGCGATGGCGATGCCGAAGATTTCCGTTTCGGGGGCGTTGATTAGATTCCACATTATTGTGTTCCTTTTTATTCTTGCATTTCAAACAGGTATTGGGTTTTCAGACGGCCTCTTCGCTCTCAATCTCGGCGCGGCATTCAATTGGAAAGTTGACCGAGTTGGCGATGAAACACAGGCGGTGCGCTTCGTGATGCAGTTCTAAAGCCTTGACGCGGTCGCTTCCTGCGGCGATGGTAACGCGCGGCTTCAACACGGCGGAGACGAAACGCCCCGCGCTCCCATTCCCGCCTTCGTCCATCACCGCTTCGGCATGATCGGTGTAGGCGGTAACACAGATGCCCGCGTCGGCACACAGGTGCAGGTACCATAGTTTGTGGCAGGCAGAAACGGCGGCCAGCAGCATTTCTTCGGGGTTCCAGCGGCCCGCATCGCCGCGGAAAGCCGGGTCGGCGGAACCGTGCAGGTCGGGCTTGCCCTCGGCGGAAACGGTAAAGTTGCGCAAATAAGCGGTGTAGGACGAAGTGCCTTCGCCGAGATTGCCCGTCCATGTTGTCGCGGTGCGGTAGGTGTGTTTTTTGCTCATTTTGACATTCCTTTCAATTATTTACTGTTCGCGGCAATAAAGACGGTATCCGCCTTGCAACGCCGACTCTAGTTGAGCCAGGCATAAGCCGATGCGCCCGCCGCCAAACTGATGCCCAGCCACAGCAGGATTTTGGTTTCCGCCCATACGTCATCCCAATACCGCCCCCGCAGCGCGCTGATGATGTCGGGTGTGCAATAGAATTCGACGCATTCGACAAATTCGTCCCAATCCTTAAACATCACAAAGTAAAGCAAGACGGCGGTTAGCAAGCCGATCAAGATGGCAAAAATCATGAAATTCCCCTATTTTTCAGACGACCTGTGCGTATCGTAAAGAAAGGTCGTCTGAAACCGCTCCTAACTTTTCCCTAAGTCCTGCGTGTTTAAATGTCTATACCGACAACAGACGCAAAGGGAACGAAATGAAACATTCTCAGTCGCAATATACAAAGCCGTCCAAACCGCTTTTGAAAAAACTGCTGCTTCCTGTCGCCGCTGTTTGCGCCATTTTTCTTGCAGCAGAAGGTTTCGACCTTTACGAAGACTACGCCCAATACCGTATGGAAACCGACCCGGCGTTCGCGCAACACCACGACCGCGCTTTGTCCATCCTGCATAACAGAGGCTACGAAGTCCACGATTCCGACACCGACCTCTATTGGGCAAGACCCGTTTTGGAATTTGAGGCCTACAAAGGCAGCTTGGAATACAAAATCGTGATGTCTTATCCCGATTTAAACATTCTCGTAGAACGCGTCGATTTATAATCCGCTTCCGAATATTCTTTACTTACCCCACGTCCCGAAAGGATACGACATGAAAAAACTCTTACCGGTATTACTCTTAGGCAGCATCGCACTGACCGCTTGTGCCGCCCCTTATCCTTACGACTATTACGATGACGACTATCGTACCGACCGCTACGAGCAGCGTTATGACCGTTACGATGACCGCTATGATGATCGTTACGACGACCGTTATGAGCGTGATTACGACCGTAATGAAGACTACCGTTACCGCGACGGCAAGTATTACGATGACGACTACATCGAACACCAAATTTACAGCGATCCGTCTTTCGAGCAAAAACGCGCACAAGTGATGCGGATTCTCGAACGACGCGGCTACCAAGTTCACGAAATCGAAGCCGACGACCGCCGCGGCCGCCCCGTATTGAAAGCCGAAGCCTTCAAAAACGGACGCGAATACGATATCGTCTTCTCATGGCCAGATTTACGCATCATCAGCGAACGCATCGACTACTGATCCGTTCCGCCACACGCCGCAAGGACAAGCTCCGCGCGGCGTTTTTCTTTTCAGACGACCCTTTCTGATAAAGAAGGTCGTCTGAAAACTTATTTTCCCGCTTTCAAGTATTACATCTGTATTTTAGTGTACCTTTGGCAGACGGTTTACGGCAAAGTGCCATTCATCGTCTCCCATAATGCCGAGAAATCCGAAGTCTTGTAGATTCAAGCGATCAGCAAGTTCTGCCCGTAAGTTATCAAACTCCGCTGGAGGAGGCTTCGGAACACTGCGCCACGTCATCGGGACATCGGAAATTTCTTGCACAATAAGCACAGGATGGCAGACATTTTTCGGAATCAGCGCAATCCTCAGGCAAAAGTTGGTTTGTCCACAACGGCAGAATGCAGATGCAACACCTTTAAATTCGCCAAGAGTAAGGGAATATGGTTTTTTACCGACAAAAATTTTTCCGTCAGTATGAAAAATGATCGGAATCCCCCTATTCTGACGCCATAAGAAATACAACATCAGAAGCAGTACGATAGCGGACAAAACATAAAACCAGTTTGGAGGATTGAAAACCGCTAACACAAACAGAAGAATGCTGCCTGCCGCTGCCACAGGGCGAAACAGGGAATGCTTACGAATTAGGACAAAGGGTTTGTGCATAAATAATACCGTTCCCATTTACAATTTAACGAAGCATTTCCTGTATCAACCTGTAACCTTCGTACCGTTTTCAGACGACCTTTCCGACAAAGAAGGTCGTCTGAAAACTTATTTCCCCGCCTTCAGTGCCGCCAATCTTTCAGCAATACGGTTGTTGCGGCTCAAGTCTTCCAATTCCTTCAATTTTGCCAACTGCGCCGCATCGGTGCTGCTGTGTACCGCGTTCTGACGTCCCATCACGCGGTCGAAAGCGTTGCCGCTTTTTTCGGCATCACGGGCGATGCGGTTAAGGTCGCTGCCGCCTGCCGCTTTGCCTGCGCCCGCGCTTTGCTGCGCGGCGCGCCAGTCTTGTAACTGCTGCTGCATCTCGCGTTTTTTCGCCTGCAAGGCGGCGATAAAGCCCTCAAGTTCTTTTTCCTGCGCAGCGCAGTCGGCGATGGTGTTTTCCAAAACAGGCAGGCGCGCTTCGATGTCCATTTGTTCGGCGATGCCCGCTTCGGCAAGGTCGTCTCGCCCCGCCGCTACGGCGGCTTGCAGGTTGGCATCGATGGCTTCGTGGCGGTTGCTCTCGTCCGCCATTTTCTTGGCGGCAAGGTGTTTCTGCGCCAACACTTTGCCCAATTCGGCACGCACTTCGTCCACCGCCCGCTCGATTTCGCGGATGCTCTCGTTCATGACCGCTTCAGGTGCAAGGTTCTCCGCCGCATCAATCAGGGCATGAAAACCGCCGCTCACCAGACGGCCCACTCTGCGGGATAGGGTTTCGCTCATTTGGATTTTCCTTTCTTTATGAAATCATGAGAAATATTGTGTTTAGCCGGCATCCGATTGTGCCAACCAGTCGTAACATTGCTCCCATGACAATGTTTCGTTTTCGTCTTCTTTCCCTTCCAGCAGGGCTTGTTCTAAAGCTCGTCTGAATGTGGCGCGGGTATCCGGGCGGGTAAACCAAGCCGACAGTCGGGCGGCGAATTGCGTTCTATTCGGACAATGCTCGGGCAGATAGCAGACTTTGTACCAATCCGGCTCATCGCTTCCATACGGAATTTCTAAATACAAGTCGACAAATTCGCGTAAAGCTGCCGTTTTATCCGCCTGTTCCGTCCACACTGCCAGCAGTTCGTCGACAACATCCAATCCGGCAAATTGAAACATATTCAGCCAAACGACCAAGCAGCCTTCGTAGCGGGGCGCAGTCAGTTGCGAGTCAAACCAAGCGGCGGCGAAACGTTTTAGCCAATCGATTTCTTCTTTTGTCCAGCATTCGGGAAAATGGCAACACAACTTATCGAGCAACGTTTCATCAAGCGATCGGACATCTTCCTCGTTGACCAAAGCCTGCAAAATACGTGGCAGAAAATGTTTCATGTCTAAAGCCGTCGCTGCTCCTTTGTCCAAAGGCACGCTGCCCAAATACGCCTGCAACATATCGACAGGAATCTCGCGTAACGGATATTCCAACAACGCCTGTTGAAAATCTTCGGGAGAGCAGCTATTGCAAGTGCAGATATTCAGCGGGAAGCGCACGCTGTAAGGTGCAAATAATTCGTATGCTTCTGCTATCCATTTTTCCATCTTTGTTGCCTTGCCTTTGATATTGGACATGGGTATTCAGGATTGAGGAGAGAAGCCTTTCAGACGACCTCAAACCTTGCACTACTTGCTATGCGTGATTTCTTCCAGCCGACCGTTTGCTCCGATAACGGCGCGGAAATTGCCGCCCAGCGCTTTAGGTGGCTTGCCGCTGATAATCCAATGCTCCCCGTCTTTTTTCACCCGATACGGCTTTTGCGCTTGAGCGGTTTGTTCGCCGTAATGCTGCGTCACATAAATTTCAGTCAGCCGCAGGACTTGCTGCTCGGTAACAGGTTGTGCGCTGCCGTCCGCACTCACCGCCAAAGAGGGATAGATGAACATACAGGTCAGAAGCCAATGGTGGATTTTCATTTTTCAGTCAGCCTTTTACTTACTTCTCAAACCTCGCCCGCCTGTTGCACAATCTTCGCCAGTTTCAAAGTATTTTCAAGCTGTTGCAGCACGGTATCGTCGTATGCCGCGCCTTTGCCGGTTACGGCGAGCTGCAAGATGCTGTCGGTGAGGCGGACGATACGCCACATCAGTTCGCGTTCGTATTTTTTCAAACTTTCGAGGTCGGCTTCTTCGGGCAGGTCGGCGGCAAGCGTCGCGCCCAAGTCGGGCAGCTGCTCAAACAAGCGCGCGACGATATGCGAATGCACCCCCGCCTGCTTTTCCGCGTGCAGCACGTCATGTTTCGCCGCTTGGAAAAACTGCTCCTGCGCCGTCAGCGCGGAACCGTAATCGCGCGTCTGCGTATGCGCCAAACGCGCCTGCTTGAGCAGCTCGCGGATTTTTTCAGACGGCGTATTCGCGCCTTCAATTTTTAATTCGGCAATAAAATCAGCGTCTTCCTGAGTAATTCTCACGCTGACTGGGATACGGTTTGTTGCATTCATATTCGTTTGATTTGGTTTGTATTCATTTGTATACGAATATACAAGATGAAAAGACAAAGCACAATATTTGAAATGGTTTATTTTTGTAAACTCTAGGGGCTGTCGACATTTAATTTTCAAAGTGGATTTTTGTTCACAAAGCGGAAGATTCAAGGCGGAAACCGCAACAAGGTTGGACACCTTGTGAGGATTTCCAACGCGGAAGATACCGCTTTGGGGATAAAAAGACACGGAAACTATTGAATGTTGACCGCCCCTAGGACTCGCTGAAACACATTTGCAGACACATGGGGAGAACCGAGCTTTTCCTTTATAATCCGTCCATCTATTTTTCACTTATTTCAAGCAGGTTCACCATGTCCAAACCCACCCTCCTCCTCGTTGACGGCTCTTCTTATCTTTACCGCGCTTATCACGCTATGGCGCAGTTGTCCGCGCCTGACGGTGCGCCGACGGGTGCGCTTTACGGCGTGTTGAATATGTTGCGTCGGCTGCGGGCGGATTATGTACATGATTATTGTGCGGTGGTGTTTGATGCGAAAGGCAAGAATTTCCGCCACGAGATGTTCCCCGACTATAAGGCGACGCGCCCGCCGATGCCGGACGATTTGCGCCCGCAAGCGGAAGCCTTGCCGGATTTGGTGCGGCTGATGGGCTGGCCGGTGTTGGTCATTCCGCAAGTCGAAGCGGACGACGTTATCGGCACGCTGGCGGCGATGGCAGGCGAAGCGGGTTGGAATGTGGTGGTGTCCACCGGCGATAAGGACATGGCGCAGCTGGTGAACGAGCGCGTGACGCTGGTGAACACGATGAGCGGCGAAACGCTGGACATTGAAGGCGTGAAGGAGAAATTCGGCGTGCGCCCCGACCAAATCC
>CAUVJL010000067.1:0-14049 GCA_963552075.1 uncultured Neisseria sp. | reverse complement strand
CTCTTTGAGCTAAGGCGAGGCAACGCCGTACTGGTTTAAAGTTAATCCACTATAATTGTCAAACCCAAAAACATAATAAAGGTCAGATATGAGTGATAGAGGTCAACTGTTTGTCGCCCCTCCGTTTGAAAACCACAGCCCGCTGACTTGGTATCAGGCTGCAGCCGAACAACCGAATTTCATCCGCGATGAAGCACAGGCGCGGGCGATTGAATATTTGGATCGTTTGTGGACGGAACTGATGATGTTCAAACGCAAACGCAATCGTTTCCTAGGACGCAGCCTGCGCTCTCCCCAAGTGCCGAAAGGTCTGTATTTTTATGGCGGCGTGGGTCGCGGCAAAAGTTTCTTGATGGACGCTTTTTTCGGCTGCTTGCCATACCGCCGCAAACGCCGTGTCCACTTTCATGCTTTTATGGCGGAAATCCATAAGCGTTTGAAAGACTTGAAAAGCGAAGCCAACCCTTTAAAAGCAGTTGCTGCCGAGATTGCCAAAGAGACCCGCGTATTGTGTTTTGACGAATTTCACGTCAGCGATATTGCAGATGCGATGATTCTGGGGCGCCTGCTGGAAAACTTGTTGAGCGAAGGCGTGGTTTTGGTGGCAACTTCCAACTACGCCCCGTCCGAGCTTTATCCCCAAGGTCAAAACAGAAGCAGTTTTCTGCCGACCATCGCGCTGATTGAATCCAGCCTGACCGTCTTAAATGTTGACGGGGGGGAAGACTACCGCCTGCGCACTTTACGTCCTGCCGAGATTTTCTTCGTTCCCAATAATGAAGAAAACGAGCAGAAATTGGCTGATTTGTTTAAAGAAATGGCGGGAATTCCCGAACTGAACCCCGGCGTCAGCGTAATACACGGACGTGAAATTCCGCACAAAGCCCAATCCGACCGCGCCATTTGGTTCGATTTCCGCGCTTTATGCTTTGGTCCGCGTTCGCAAGCCGATTACCTCTATTTGGCCGAACATTATGAAATGGTGTTCGTATCAGGATTGGAACGTCTGACGTCGCAGGAAAAAGCCGAAGCGCGCCGCCTTACATGGCTGATTGACGTATTGTACGATTTCCGAGTAAAACTCTGTGCCACCAGCGCGGTAGGCGTAAACAATATTTATGTCGAAGGCGATTTCGCCGAAGAATTTACCCGTACCGCCAGCCGTATGGTGGAAATGCAATCGGAAGTTTATTTGGAGCAACCGCATCTGACGTTAAAAAAATAAGATTCAGGAGAAGAAAAAAGAGCGGCTTTCCCCAAAGTATACTGAAATTTGATAAAATAACACTTCATTTTCCCCAACCTCAGACTATTGCACAACGCAATAAAAACAAGGACATAATATGGCTATTGAGCGCACGATTTCCATCGTTAAACCCGATGCTGTAGGTAAAAATGTAATCGGCCAAATTTACAGCCGTTTTGAAGAAAACGGACTGCGTATTGTCGCCGCCAAAATGAAGCATCTCAGTGTGCGCGAAGCCCAAGAGTTTTATGCAGTGCACAAAGAGCGTCCTTTTTACGACAGTTTGGTTACCTTTATGACCAGCGGTCCTGTCATGATTCAGGTACTGGAAGGTGAAAATGCCGTTGCAAAAAACCGTGAACTGATGGGCGCGACCAATCCTAAGGAAGCCGCTCCCGGTACGATACGTGCCGATTTTGCCGAGTCTCTCAGCGTAAATGCCGTACATGGTTCTGACAGTCTGGAAAACGCAGCAATCGAGATTGCCTACTTCTTCAGCCAAAGCGAAATCTGCCCGCGTTAACGATAGATGCCGTTCGAACGTCCGACCGGTTCGGACGTTTGGACGGTTTTGTCGATATTGTTTGTCTCAATCTGTTTTCAGACGACCTTTCTCAAATGGGGGTCGTCTGAAAATATGATAGAAGGAGCTTGGAAATAAAAGCTGTTTGCTCAACAAAATTCAGGACATGTTCAAACCCACCATGTAACGCCCTAATCCGCCGGATTTGCAAGATTTATCACGACAGCCTTTATTAAAAGCTTTACCAAGAAATAAACCACATGAAAACCAATCTGCTGAATTACGATTTAAACGGACTGACCCATCATTTTGCCGAGATGGGCGAAAAACCGTTCCGCGCCAAACAAGTTATGCGCTGGATCCACCAAGCCGGTGCGCAAAGTTTCGATGAAATGACCGATTTGGCAAAATCCCTGCGCCTGAAACTCAACGAACAGGCAAGCGTGGATGTGCCCAAACTGATGATGGCGCAAGAATCCGCCGATGGGACGCGCAAATGGCTGTTGGATGTAGGAACGGGCAACGGCGTGGAAACGGTGTTCATCCCCGAAGCAGAACGCGGTACGTTGTGTATTTCCTCTCAAGTCGGCTGCGCATTGGAATGCACCTTCTGTTCTACCGGCCGCCAAGGTTTCAACCGTAATCTGACCGCTGCCGAAATCATTGGACAACTGTGGTGGGCAAATAAAGCAATGGGCGTTACACCAAAAAACGAACGTGTGATTTCCAATGTAGTCATGATGGGCATGGGCGAGCCAATGGCGAACTTTGATAATGTCGTTACTGCGCTGAGCATCATGCTGGACGATCATGGCTACGGCCTAAGCCGTCGCCGCGTTACCGTTTCTACATCGGGTATGGTGCCGCAAATGGACAGGCTGCGCGATGCAATGCCGGTTGCGCTGGCAGTATCCCTTCATGCTTCCAACGACGAAGTGCGCGATCAAATCGTTCCGCTGAATAAAAAATATCCGTTGAAAGAGTTGATGGCGGCATGTCAACGCTATTTGGTCAAAGCACCAAGAGATTTCATTACTTTTGAATATGTTATGTTGGACGGAATTAATGACAAAGCGCAACATGCGCGCGAACTGATTGAGCTGGTAAAAGACGTACCGTGCAAATTCAATCTGATTCCGTTCAATCCTTTCCCCAATTCCGGCTACGAACGATCTACCAATGAAAATATCCGCGTTTTCCGCGATATTTTGCAGCAGGCAGGATTCGTGGTAACCGTCCGCAAAACGCGTGGCGATGATATTGATGCAGCTTGCGGTCAATTGGCAGGACAAGTACAAGATAAAACACGCCGCCAACAAAAATGGCAGCAGATTTTGGTTGAACAACAGAGCTGATTATGAAACTAAACATTTGGCAACCCATTATTTTAACTTTGGTTTTGGGCGCATGCGCTGGCCCGAAAGGTCCAAGCAGAGCGGAACGCGCGACACAGGTCGCCAATATCAAAACCCAGTTGGCTATCGAATACATGCGCGGGGGCGATTACCGTCAAGCAACGGTCAGTATTGAAGAGGCATTGAAAGCGGACAGCAGCAATGAAGATGCATGGCTGGTTCGCGCACAAATCTATCAATATCTCAAAGTGCGAGAAAAGGCGCAAGAAAGCTTCCAAAAAGCCCTATCTTTGAAACCTGACAATGCGGAAATCAACAATAACTATGGCTGGTTCTTGTGCAGCGAGATGAATAATCCTGCCCAGTCCATCAGTTATTTTGACAAAGCTCTGGCCGATCCGACTTATCCTTCTCCGTTTATCGCCAACCTCAACAAGGGCATTTGCAGCGCGAAGATGGGCCAATATTCGCTGGCAGAAGCTTATCTCGAACGCTCTTTGGCTGCGCAACCTCAATTCCCGCCTGCGTTTAAAGAATTGGCAAGAACCAAAATGCTGGCAGGCAATTTAAACGAAGCGGATTATTATTTCCGTCAATACCAAAGCAAAGTCGATGTCTTGCAGGCAGATGATTTGCTGCTGGGTTGGAAATTGGCGACTGCTTTGGGCAATAGCCAGGCAGCCTACGAATACGAAGCCCAGTTAAGGGCAAACTTCCCCTACTCGGAACAATTACAGGCAGTAACCACAGGTAAGTAACTACATGGAAAATCAAAAGAAAAACGAATACGACATTCAAGCTGCCAAATCATTGGGTGATGAGCTGGGACAACTCAGACACAAATCAGGTTGGGATATTGACGAAGTAGCACGACGGTTGAAACTGTCTGCCGAACAAATTGAAGCACTTGAAAAAGGAGACTATTCTTTCTTTTCAGGATTGGTCTTCGTTATGGGCTATCTGCGTTCTTATGCCCGCCTGTTGAAAATCGATGAAGCAACCATTACAGGTCGTCTGAAAGCCATTTCCGCGCCGGAAGAAGACCATGTCTATCTGGTTGATCGCAAACAAAATGCTGGCTTGAACTACCAAGATGGTGAAAAAGTCGGTTTTCCCAAATGGGTTTTGGGCATGGCGGCGCTCATCCTGCTTGGCGGCGGTATTTATGTTTGGCAAAGCAAGTCCAATCATGAAAACGAACAACAAGTCGCGCAAAACAGCGATGCAGTACGCAACAGTATGCAGACGCCGGATTTGAAAAAAGAAAATGTTGCCGTTTCCAATATGGCAGAAAACGGCAAACAAGAAATATCCAATGCCGAAAAAGCAGCTTCAAGTGTCGCCGCATCCGAAGCAGCGGCATCCGCACCTGAAGTCAAAGTCGATTCAGACGAGCTTTGGATTAAAGTCCAATACCGAAGCAATCTGATTATCACCGACAAGAAAGGTACCATGATTTTCAGCCGGATCATTCCCGCAGGAAGCGAAAGGCGTTTTAAAGGCGGTGCGCCCTACAATGTCTGGATCGGTATTGCCACAGGCGCACAAGCCAATTACGGCGGGACAACCATCAATCTGGCAGAATACCGGGTTGCCGGTGAAAAATCAGCTTCCTTTGTAGCAGGAAAAAAATAAAGATGAACACACCCAAACGCCGTCAAACCCATCAAGTACAAATCGATCATCTCATCGTCGGTTCGGATGCACCCGTTGTCGTGCAATCGATGACCAATACTGACACCGCAGATGCTAAAGCAACCGCCCTGCAAGTCAAAGAATTGAGCGATGCAGGCTCAGAAATGGTGCGCATTACCGTCAACAGCCCGGAAGCTGCCTCCAAAGTTGCCGAAATCCGCCAGCGTTTGGACGACATGGGTTACACCACCCCGCTGATTGGCGACTTCCATTTCAATGGCGAACGTCTGTTGGCAGAATTTCCCGAGTGCGGCAAAGCCTTGTCCAAATACCGCATCAACCCCGGCAATGTCGGCAAAGGCGCAAAAGGCGATGAAAAATTTGCCTATATGATTCGGACTGCCGCCGAAAACGACAAAGCCGTCCGTATCGGCGTCAACTGGGGCTCGCTTGACCAAAGCCTCGCCAAGCGCATGATGGATGCCAATCTGGCGTCCTCATCGCCCAAACCGCCTGAAGAAATCATGAAAGAAGCCTTGATTATTTCGGCATTGGAATCTGCTGAAAAAGCCGTCCGATTAGGTTTGCCTGAAAACAAAATCATCTTGTCGTGCAAGGTCAGCTCCGTTCAAGATTTGATTCAGGTTTACCGCGAACTGGGCAGCCGCTGCCAATATCCGCTCCACTTAGGCTTGACGGAAGCAGGCATGGGCAGTAAAGGCATTGTCGCTTCGACTGCCGCCTTGGCCGTACTGCTTCAAGAAGGCATCGGCGACACCATCCGCATTTCCCTGACTCCCGAACCCGGCAGTTCGCGTACGCAGGAAGTCATCGTCGGCCAAGAAATTCTACAAACCATGGGACTGCGCTCGTTTACCCCCATGGTTACCGCCTGCCCGGGCTGCGGACGCACCACCAGCACAGTCTTCCAAGAGCTTGCCCAAGACGTACAAAATTACCTTCGCCAAAAAATGACCGTATGGCGCACCCTTTACCCCGGTGTAGAATCTTTAAACGTTGCCGTCATGGGCTGCGTCGTTAACGGACCGGGCGAAAGCAAACTGGCAGACATCGGCATCAGCCTGCCCGGAACCGGCGAAACCCCTGTTGCCCCGGTTTATGTTGACGGAGAACGCAAAGTGACTTTAAAAGGCGACAATATCGCAGCCGAATTCTTAGAGATTGTCGAAGAATACGTCAAAGTCAATTATTGCGAAGGCGGTGCAAAACGCAATCAAAACCGTATCATCCCGATACAGTCTGCTTGATAAACATAGATAAAAGGTCGTCTGAAAAACATTTTTCAGACGACCTTAATGATGTAACCACACTGTAAAACTTACCGGCAGCTATCAATACAAGTAAGATTAGTTAGGCAAATTTAGAAGCGATTGTTCATCTTAAATCATTTGTTCAATAAGGAGACATCATGAAACCTTCCTCAGATGAAGAGCTTAAATCAGCAGTCGAATTAGATTTGTTACTAGATGATTTTGTTTTAGAAAAAAAGAACGATTATTTAAAAAGATTATTTGAATTTCCTTGCGGAAAATGGGTTGAAATTAAATATTTTTTTGATTCTGATTATTACGACTCAAATTATCAGAATTCACATATTTCCGCATGCTGGTTGCCGGATACTGATGGAGATTATGATAACAATCGGATAATTGTATTTTTTGATAACAACGATTTGGTATCACAAGTAATATCTTTTAATATGAAAACCTTATGATATAGTGGATTAACTTTAAACCAGGACGGCGTTACCTCGCCTTAGCTCAAAGAGAACGATTCTCTAAGGTGCTGAAGCACCAAGTGAATCGGTTCCGTACTATCTGTACTGTCTGCGGCTTCGTCGCCTTGTCCTGATTTAAATTTAATCCACTATACAAAACGTATAAATTGAACAATAACCTAATAGGTCGTCTGAAATCAGTGGACTTCGCGCCAACAGTTTTCAGACGACCTTTTCATCACTTTATCTCAATCTACACCTAAATCAGGCAAACACCAGCTTGCCACCCTCTTCTTTCACATGAATCGTGCTGTCGGGCGCGTATTTGCCTTCGAGCAACGCCATGGCCAGCGGGTTTTCGATTTCCGACTGAATGGCGCGTTTGAGCGGGCGTGCGCCGTACACGGGGTCGAAACCGGCTTTGGCAATCAAATCCAAGGCGGCATCGTCCACTTTCAGGTGCAGGTGCTGCGCTTCCAAACGTTTTTCCAAACCTTTGAGCTGGATTTTGGCGATGTTGCGGATATTCTCCTGATTCAGTCCGTGGAACACGACTACTTCGTCGATACGGTTGATCATTTCGGGGCGGAAGTAGGCTTTCACTTCTTCCATCACCGCTTCTTTCACGGCTTCGTAGTCCTGCGTACCCATTTGTTGGATGTGCTGGCTGCCGATGTTGGAAGTCATGACGATAACAGTGTTTTTGAAGTCCACGGTGCGACCTTGTCCGTCAGTCAGGCGGCCGTCATCCAATACTTGCAGCAGGATGTTGAACACGTCGGGATGGGCTTTTTCCACTTCGTCCAAAAGAATCACGCTGTACGGTTTGCGGCGGACTTGTTCGGTCAGATAGCCGCCTTCTTCGTAGCCGACATAGCCCGGAGGCGCACCGATTAAGCGGGCAACGGCGTGTTTTTCCATGTATTCGGACATATCGATACGAATCAGATGATCTTCGCTGTCAAACAAGAAGCCTGCCAAGGCTTTGCACAACTCGGTTTTACCCACACCGGTCGGGCCTAGGAACAGGAAGCTGCCGTAAGGTTTATTCGGATCGGCAAGACCGGAGCGGCTGCGGCGGATGGCATCGGACACGGCACGAACGGCTTCGTCTTGACCAACCACGCGGCGGTGCAATACTTCTTCCATTTTCAGCAGTTTGTCGCGTTCGCCTTCCATCATTTTGGACACAGGAATGCCGGTCATGCGCGATACGATTTCGGCTACTTCGTCCGCGCCGACTTCAGTGCGGAAGAGTTTGTTTTGTTTTTTGCCCTCAGGATTGCTTTCTGCTGCTTGCAATTGCGCACCCAATTTAGGCAACTCGCCGTATTCGAGTTCAGACGCGCGGGCAAAGTCGCCTTGGCGTTTGGCCTGTTCGATTTTGACTTTGATGTCGTCCATCTGTTTCTTGATGTCGGCAGTGCTGGAAGAGGCGGCTTTCTCGGCTTTCCAGATTTCGTCCAAATCGGCGTATTCTTTTTGCAAGCCGTCGATTTCTTCGTCTATCAACTCCAAACGTTTTTTGCTGGCCTCATCGCTCTCTTTGGCAACGTGCATTTTTTCCATTTTGAGCTGGATAATGCGACGGTCGAGTTTATCCATTTGCTCGGGTTTGCTGTCCAACTCCATTTTGATACGGCTGGCAGCTTCGTCAATCAAATCAATCGCTTTGTCGGGCAGGAAGCGGTCGGTAATGTAGCGGTCGCTCAATTCCGCTGCGGCAACGATAGCAGGGTCGGTAATGTCGATGCCGTGGTGGATTTCATAACGCTCTTGCAAACCGCGCAGGATGGCGATGGTGTCTTCCACACTTGGCTCGCCGACCAATACTTTTTGGAAGCGACGTTCGAGTGCCGCGTCTTTTTCGATGTATTGGCGGTATTCGTCCAAGGTGGTCGCGCCGATGCAGTGCAGTTCGCCGCGTGCCAAAGCCGGTTTCAGCATATTACCCGCATCCATCGCGCCGTCGGTTTTACCCGCGCCGACCAAAGTATGGATTTCGTCGATGAAAATCAGGGTGTTGCCGTCGTCTTTCGCCAAATCGTTCAACACGCCTTTCAAGCGTTCTTCAAATTCGCCACGGTATTTCGCACCGGCAATCAATGCCGCCAAATCCAAAACCAGCAGGCGTTTGTTACGCAGGGATTCGGGCACTTCGCCATTAACGATGCGTTGCGCCAAACCTTCGACGATGGCAGTTTTACCCACGCCCGGTTCGCCGATCAGCACGGGGTTATTTTTAGTGCGGCGTTGCAGCACCTGAATGGCGCGGCGGATTTCGTCGTCGCGGCCGATAACGGGGTCAAGTTTGCCGTCGCGGGCGCGCTGGGTCAGGTCGAGCGTGTATTTTTTCAACGCATCGCGTTGGTCTTCGGCATTAGCATCGTTCACGTTTTGTCCTCCTCGTACCGCGTCAATCGCGGCATTGATGTTTTGTTCGGTCGCACCGGCTTCTTTCAGGATTTTGCCGGTCGCATCGTTCTGCTGCACCAAAGCAAGCAGGAAAAGTTCGCTGGCGATATAGGCATCGCCGCGTTTGGTTGCCGCTTTGTCCATCAGGTTCAACACCGCCTGCAATTCGCGGCTGGGCAGAATATCGCCGCCCTGACCGGACACTTTCGGCAGGCTGTTTAAATGCTGCTGCAAACGCTGTTTCACCTGCGGCACGTTCACGCCCGCATGAGCCAAGAGCGCGGCGGCTCCGCTGTTTTGGTCGTCAAGCAGGGCTTTCAGCACGAAGCCTGCTTCCAGATAGCTGCTGTCCGCAGCCAACGCCAAACTCTGAGCTTCTGCAAGGGCTTGTTGGAATTTGGCGGTTAATTTGTCGAATCTCATCTTTTTGGTTTCCTTTGGTTAGAATTTCGTTACACCCAATATAGGCCCAAATGTGGATAACTCAATAGCAAAATTTTATTATGATAGAAAATTTTTAATATCTATATGTTTTATATTGAAATTATTATTATAAAATCTGTGTATAACTTTTATTGTTCAAGTTCATAACAGATTGCTGATATAAAAAATAAAGACTTTCAAATTAGCAAAAAGGTCGTCTGAAAACATTTTCAGACGACCTTTTGGGCGACCAAATACTATCTAAACAATCTGTTCGCATAATATCAAAACAAGACAAACCGCTATCAGACTCCGATAAAACACCTTTTACCCTTCCATATACCCCCGCTCCCGCATCGAGCAGACTTCTTTCGCCGTAACAATGAAATGATCCAAAAGCGAGACATCAACCAATGCCAAAGCCTGTTTCAGACGACCTGTAAACTCAATGTCGGATTGCGAAGGCGTTGCCGAACCGCCGGGATGATTATGTGCGATAATCAGGCTGTCGGCGTATTCGTCCAATGCGAGCTTGACGATTTCCCTGATATAGACGGTATTTTCTGCCACCGTTCCGCGCGAGAGTTCGCGCATGGCAATCAGCCTGTTTTGGCGGTTGAGCAAAAGCGCGGTGCTGACTTCTATCTTTTCGTGCCCTAAATGCAGGCGCAGATAATCGGCAACGGCTTTCGGACTGGAAAGCGTGATGTTCTCCTGTAAATCCTCGCCCAAAATCCGCCTGCCGATTTCTTTGACGACAGCAAATTGGGTAAAACTCGCCAAACCCATGCCCTTGTATGCGGAAAGCGTTTTAGCGTCGGCGCTCATCAGCTTACCCAAGCTGCCAAACTCGTTCAGCAGATAACGCGCCAAATCCACCGCGCTCATCCCGCGCGTACCCACCCGCAGCAAAATTGCCAGCAACTCCGCATCGCTCAATGCGCCTGCGCCATGCGCCAACAATTTCTCGCGCGGCCGCTCGCCTTCAGGCCATTGTTTGATACTCATGTTTTACCCCTTGCGTGAACATTCACGAAAAAATTTGTTTGAAAATCTGCTTGTTATTGCACTTGCTGCAACGAAATGCTTATCAAGCAATTAATGTAAATATTTCATATTTTATTATATTTTGAATGAATATTTAAAATATAAGCATAATATCCATATAAATTAATTGCATAAAAACAACGCGCTCAACTTCGCTTGTGAAAGCGATTGCCTTTTCTTATTCACCCGTATGGATTGACCGCAGATTCAATCTGACAGGTTTCAAAATGTCCCGTTTAAATCAAATCCGCGGGAAATCAGCCCCTTCGGGCAATTTCGTATTGCCCCTGCGTGCCATAGGCTAATATAATAGCGAGTTCGGCGGAGGCGGTTTATCCTTGGATTTCCACCCGTTTCCCATCCATGCTGCCCGTGCGCTTCACAAGAGTTTCAGACGACGTTTCGACGTTGCGACTCCCGCCAGCAATCAAACAGCTTTTTATCACCCTTTCGAAAATCCGTTTTGCCGGTACTCGTCATTTTTATTGGAGTATTGCCATTATGACCGCAACCACTGCGTCTTCAGCCAAACCTTATCTTAAAATCCAAGGCTTGGTGAAAAAGTTTGGTGACAATTACGCTGTCGATAACATCGACTTGGATATTTATCAACATGAAATCTTTGCCCTTTTGGGCAGCTCCGGCAGCGGCAAATCCACGCTGCTGCGTATGCTGGCGGGCATGGAAAGCCCTAATCAGGGCAAAATCATTCTGGACGGTCAAGACATTACCAAACTTGCCCCCTACGAGCGCCCCATCAATATGATGTTTCAAAGCTATGCCCTGTTCCCGCACATGACTGTGGAACAGAACATTGCCTTCGGTCTGAAACAAGACAAAATGCCCAAAGATGAAATCGCTGCACGCGTGGAAGAAATGCTGCGTCTGGTTCAGATGACCAAATACGCCAAGCGCAAACCGCATCAATTATCCGGCGGTCAGCAACAGCGTATCGCTTTGGCACGCAGCTTGGCAAAGCGTCCGAAAATCCTGCTGCTTGACGAACCTCTCGGTGCATTGGACAAAAAATTGCGCCAACAAACCCAGCTCGAATTGGTCAATACGCTGGAACAAGTCGGCGTAACCTGCATCATGGTCACGCACGACCAAGAAGAAGCGATGACGATGGCGACCCGCATCGCCATCATGTCTGACGGTCAGTTGCAACAGGTCGGTACACCCAGCGATGTGTACGACTACCCCAACAGCCGCTTTACCGCCGAATTCATCGGCGAGACCAATATTTTTGGCGGCGTCGTGATTGACGACCATGCCGATTATGCCGTCATCGAATGCGAAGGCTTGGAAAACCACGTCCGCATCGACCACGGTCTGGGCGGCCCGAGCGAACAAGACATTTGGGTCAGCATCCGTCCTGAAGACATTGATTTGTACAAAGAAAAACCCGACCACTTGGGCAGCTTCAACTGGGCAAAAGGCACGGTAGAAGAAATCGCCTACTTGGGCAGCTTCGCCATCTACCACATCAAACTCGCCAACGGCCGCGTCGTCAAAAGCCAAGTCCCTGCACCTTATTGGTACGTGCGCAACATCACGCCGCCGACTTGGGACGAAACCGTCTATATCAGCTGGCCGGAAAACCAACCGACTCCGTTGTTCCGTTGATTTAAGGGGAATGAGATGAACCTTAAAAAACTGAAAAACAAACTGTTCCGCCGCCCGGGTCAGCGCGCGGTCATTGCCGTGCCGTATATTTGGCTTTTGGTGCTGTTTCTGATTCCGTTCGCCATCGTGCTGAAAATCAGCTTTGCGGAACAAGAAATCGCCATTCCGCCGTTTACGCCGCTGACCAGCGTCGATGAAGATTTAGGTCGTCTGAACATCGCCATCAGTTATCAAAACTATGCTGATATCTTCCAAAATTTTTGGAATACCCTGAATCCGTTTGGCGACAGCGAAAACAGCAATATCTATCTGATGACCTACTGGTCTTCGATTAAGACTGCGCTGACGACGACCATCATTTGTCTGCTGATTGGTTATCCGACTGCCTATGCGATTTCGCGCGCCAATCCCGCCATGCGCAACGGTCTGCTGCTTGCCATCATGCTGCCTTTCTGGACTTCCTTCCTGTTGCGCGTCTACGCATGGATGGGCCTGCTGGGACACAACGGCATCATCAACAATTTCCTGCTTAAAATGCAGATTATCGAAGAGCCTTTAGACCTGTTCTACAACGCGTTCTCGCTGAACTTGGTCATGGTCTATGCCTATCTGCCGTTTATGATCCTGCCGCTTTACACGCAACTGGTGAAACTCGACAACCGCCTGCTCGAAGCCGCTTCTGATTTGGGCGCAGGGCCGATTAAATCGTTCTTCACCATTACCCTGCCCCTGTCTAAAACAGGCATCATCGCAGGCTCCATGCTGGTTTTCGTACCCGCAGTCGGTGAATTTGTGATTCCCGAGCTGGTCGGCGGTTCGGAAAACCTGATGATCGGTAAAGTTTTGTGGCAGGCGTTCTTCGATCAAAACAACTGGCCGTTGGCTTCCGCTGTCGCCGTCGTCATGGTCGCACTGCTGGTCGTGCCGATTGCATTGTTCCAGCATTATGAAAACCGCGAATTAGAAGAAGGATCCAAATAATGCAGAAATCCCGATTATCCTGGTTCCTGAAACTGATGCTGATGCTGTCGCTGGCGTTTCTGTATATTCCGCTGGTCGTTTTGGTCATCTATTCGTTCAACGAATCCAAGCTGGTTACCGTTTGGGGCGGCTTTTCGACCAAGTGGTACAGCGCATTGTTGGAAAACGACACCATCTTGGAAGCCGCTTGGCTGTCGCTGCGCATTGCCGCCGCATCCTCGCTTGCAGCCGTCGTTTTGGGCACGCTGGCAGGCTACGCGATGGCGCGCATCAAACGCTTCCGCGGCAGCACCTTGTTCGCCGGTATGATTTCCGCGCCTATGGTTATGCCTGACGTGATTACCGGTTTGTCCATGCTGCTCCTGATTATTCAGGTGCAAATGTTCCTGCAAGGCAGCGGCGAATTGCTCCAAAGGCTTTACTTCGACCGCGGTTTCTTCACCATTTTCCTCGGACATACGACGCTTTGTATGGCATACATTACCGTCGTTATCCGTTCGCGTCTGGTGGAGCTCGACCAATCGCTCGAAGAAGCCGCCATGGACTTGGGTGCGCGTCCGCTGAAAATCTTTTTCGTCATCACCCTGCCCTTGATTGCGCCTGCCATCGCTTCAGGCTTCCTGCTCGGCATTACCCTGTCGCTGGATGATTTGGTGATTACCTCCTTCCTATCTGGCCCCGGTTCTTCCACATTGCCGCAGGTGATTTTCTCCAAAATCAAGCTGGGTCTCGATCCGCAGATGAATGTGTTGGCAACCATCCTGATCGGCATCATCGGTACGCTGGTCATCGTCATCAATTACTGGATGATGCGCCAAGCAACCAAACGTGATCGGGAAGCCGCCGAAGCCTATCGTCAGGAAAAGCTCGCCGCAGAAAAAACAAATTGACCCAATCAGACAGGCTGACCGCATCAATGCAAGGTCAGCCTGTTTTCTTCACACAACCCGTTTAACCCACTTTTCAGACGACCCTCAACTATAGTGGATTAAATTTAAATCAAGATAAGGCGACGAAGCCGCAGACAGTACAGATAGTACGGAACCGATTCACTTGGTGC
>CAUVJL010000066.1:0-14129 GCA_963552075.1 uncultured Neisseria sp. | reverse complement strand
CGTGACCGATGGTGCCAACGTTTACGTGCGGTTTGCTACGTTCAAATTTTTCCTTTGCCATGGCAAATTTCCTATCTTTAAAATACTGAGAAAATGGTATTTGGTGCCCATGGGCAGATTTGAACTGCCGGCCTCTCCCTTACCAAGGGAGTGCTCTACCCCTGAGCTACATGGGCCAATAGACTATTGGAGCGGGTGAAGGGAATCGAACCCTCACCGTAAGCTTGGAAGGCTTCTGCTCTACCATTGAGCTACACCCGCAGACTTACTGCATCAATGCTCCAACACACTGGAATTTGGTGGTGGGAGAAGGATTCGAACCTTCGAAGCTCTCGCAACAGATTTACAGTCTGCCCCCTTTGACCGCTCGGGAATCCCACCAAAAGAGAACGCAAGTTTATTCGTGACTCAGATTTTCGTCAAGTTCTTTTTTAATTTTGTTTTCTTAAAATCACTCAATTTATTGCTTTAAAAAAGAATTTATTTGAACTGAATGATTTTTTCGTATTTTGCCATCAGCTCTTCGTGTGTTTCCGGATGCTCTTCATCAATCAGGATGCAGTCCACGGGACATACCTGCTGACATTGCGGCTCATCGTAATGGCCTACGCACTGCGTACACAAATTAGGGTTGATTTCGTAAATTTCCTCACCTTGCGAGATAGCGTCATTGGGGCACTCCGGCTCGCAAACGTCACAGTTAATGCACTCATCTGTAATAAAGAGCGACATTTCTTTTCCTTTTTCATTTAAATTATCAAAACCGATTGGGCGCGGATTATAGCACAAACGCGTCAAAAACAATCCGTTTAGGCGAATGTTTACACCCTGGTAATGATTCTCAAATCTCTTACTATTCAGCTACTTGGACAAACTGCAAGAGCACAAAACTGCTCTTACCCGCCCGTCCTTCGCGATAAGGCTCCAGCCACTCGGGGAAATCGGGCAGCTCCCCTGCTTCAATATAGACCATTGCCCCGTTTTTCAAGCTGTTTTTCAAAGAAGCAAACAAATTTTCCCAATCCTGCCACGCAAACGGCGGATCCAAAAAGACCACATCAAACTTTTCAGACGACCTCTGCAGATACGCAAGGCCATCGGTATTGAGGATTTCCAGTTTATCCAAACCCAATGCTCTGGCGTTTTGCCGCAGCATATCGGCAGTTTTGCGATTATTATCTGCCAGCACCACCCTCTTCGCGTTACGGGACGCTGCTTCAAATCCCAACGCGCCGCTTCCGGCAAACAAATCCAACGCATTCAGACCGGTCAAATCCTGACCCAGCCAATTGAAAAGTTTTTCGCGGACACTGTCAGGCGTTGGACGCAGACCGTCCGCATCTGCAAAAACCAGTTTCCGTCCCCTGCATTGCCCGCCGATGATGCGGACTTGATTTGAATGTTTGCTGTGTTTGCTCATGATTAAAACGAATCGTCCGACAATTTCAGACGACCTCTAAAGAATGACAAAGCAGCCATTATACCGCAGCGTTTTTTTCATTTAAGGTCGCATGAAAACAAATCGGCGCATCGTGAAATTTTATTTCTTATGATGCTAAACTTACAAAATTTTATAAATCATAAAATATTTTCTCAAATAAAAAGGTCGCTTACGTCCGCCATTAGAACTTTCCCACCGCTTTTTCACTCTATTGACCATAATACGTAATGAAAATATGGATGGCTGACAATGCCGCTTTGGAAAATTATTTTGGGTGTTTATATCGGCGGCGTGATTGCCTTCACCGCCCACGCCCATTTTTTTGACGAATATTACCGCCACTTGGGATTGATTCCGAACTTGGGGCGCGGTCTGCTTTGGTTCGTCTTTTGCCTGCCCTTGATCGGCAAAACCGTTGCTTTGATTGTCAGCTTGTTCTTTCTTGCCACGTTGGTTTTTGCAAGGCGTTAAATCCCTTCTTAATGAAACTGAAAAGGTCGTCTGAAATTTTTTCAGACGACCTTTTCTCTTTAAACCAACCTACTTTCATCACTCTTTCGGTGCAGGCGGTTCAATTTGCTCTTTCCAGCCGCATTCTTTTTGCGGGCAGACTTTTTCCACGCCCCAGCGTTTGGTGGTTTTGATGGTCAATACCGGCCATGCGCATTTTGGGCAGGTCTCCGCAATGGGCGGGTTCCAGGTGGCGTAGTTGCAGTCGGGATAGGTGCTGCAACTGTAAAACAGTTTGCCGTAGCGGGATTTGCGCTCGACGAGGTTGCCTTTTTTGCATTGCGGGCATTGGACGCCGGTGTCTTTGGGTTTTTCCAGCGGCTCGACGTGTTTGCATTTCGGATAGTTGGCGCAGCCGATGAATTTGCTGCCGGTGCGGCTGTATTTGTACACTAGGCGACCACCACATTTGGGGCACTCGCGTCCGTCGAGTTCGGCTTGCTCTGCTTCGGCTTTGGCAATGCGTTCGGCAGCTTCTTCGGCAGTTTCGTTGACATTGCGCGTGTAGCTGCATTCGGGATAGCCGGCACACGCAACGAAGCGGCCCATTTTGCCGAATTTGATTTGCAGTTTGTGTTCGCCGCATTTCGGACAGGTTTCGTCGAGTTCCTGCGTGGTAAATTTGGCGCGTTCGATGCCCTCTTTTTCTTCCACTTGCTTGATAAACGGCTTCCAGAATTTGTCCATCACGGGAATCCATTGGCGTTTGCCGTTGGCAATTTCGTCAAGCTGGTCTTCGAGTTTGGCGGTAAAGTGGTAATCGACGTATTGGGCGAAGTGTTCGGTCAGGAATTTGTTGACGATGTCGCCCGTGTCGGTAGGCATGAAACGTTTTTGCTCAAGGGTAACGTATTCACGGTCTTTGAGCGTGGAAATAATGCTGGCGTAGGTCGAGGGGCGGCCAATACCGTATTCTTCGAGGGCTTTAACCAACGTGGCTTCGTTGTAGCGCGGCGGCGGGGTGGTGAAGTGTTGTTCGCCGTAGAGTTTGTCCACGGGTAGTTTGTCGCCTTCGCTCATTTCGGGCAGTTTTTTGCTGTCTTCGCCTTCTTCATCATCGCTGCTTTCTTCGTAAACGCTAAGGAAGCCTGCGAAGGTTTGCACTTGTCCGGTTACGCGGAATACGCCTTTGCCGACGGTAATATCGACGGTGGTTTGGTCGAATTTGGCGGGCGTCATCTGACAGGCGACGGTGCGTTGCCAAATCATTTGATAGAGTTTGAACTGGTCTGCGCTCAGGAAGGGTTTGACGCTTTCGGGCGTGCGGTACACGGAAGTCGGACGGATGGCTTCGTGGGCCTCTTGGGCGTTTTTGGATTTGGTTTTGTATTGTTTGGCAGCACTCGGCAGATATTCTTTGCCGATTTTGTTTTCGATGTAATGGCGGATTTCGGTTAACGCTTCATCAGCCAAATTCACGCTGTCGGTACGCATATAGGTAATCAGACCGATGGCACCCTGCCCTACGTCTATACCTTCGTAAAGCTGTTGGGCGGTACGCATGGTGCGGTCGGTGGTGAAACCAAGTTTGCGCACGGCATCCTGCTGCATGGTAGAAGTGGTGAACGGCGCGGCGGGATTGCGGCTGCGCTTTTTCTTTTCGATGGCGGTAACGACGGCCTCTTTGCCTTCGAGTTCTTTCAACACGTCGGCTTGCGCGGCTTCGTTCGGCAGGTCGAATTGTTCGAGTTTCGCGCCGTTGTATTGGGCGAGTTTGGCGGTGAACTTGCTGCGGCCTTTGTGGCTGTCGAGATGCACCGTCCAATATTCCTGCGCTTCAAACGCACGGATTTCGTTTTCGCGTTCGCAAATCAAACGCAGGGCGGGACTTTGCACACGACCTGCGCTCAAACCTCGGCGGATTTTTTTCCACAACAATGGCGAGAGGTTGAAACCAACCAGATAGTCCAAAGCACGGCGGGCTTGTTGCGCATCGACCAAGTTCATTTCGATTTCACGCGGATGGGCGACGGCATCGAGGACGGCGTTTTTGGTGATTTCATGGAACACGACACGCTGCGGCTTGATGTTTTTCAGACCGCGTTTGGATTTGAGGATTTCCAAAAGATGCCAAGAAATGGCTTCGCCTTCCCTATCCGGGTCGGTTGCGAGGTAGATGTTTTCGGCTTCTTTGGCTCCGGCGACAATCGCATCGACGTGTTTGGCGTTACGTTTGATCAGCTCGTATTTCATGGCGAAGTCGTGTTCGGGATCGACGGCACCGTTTTTGGGGACGAGGTCGCGGACGTGGCCGTAGGAGGCCAGAATTTCGAAATCGCCGCCAAGGTATTTTTTCAGGGTTTTGGCTTTGGACGGTGATTCGACGATTAAGAGGTTTTTCGCCATTGTTTGTTCTCTTTTAATGTATTGGATGATGCGTTTCAGACGACCTTTCTGAACAAGCTGCGTCAAAAGGTCGTCTGAAAAGGTTTAATGCATGGTCGCTTTGCCGTTGAGCGCGCCCATCAGGTCGTCGCCGATTAAGACGGGCAATTCGCTTTTGTGCGCCCACAACAAGAGCAACACCAGCACTTTCGCCGTATCGAGTGTGATTTCTTCGGGCGGGATGTGCATCAGGGCGTGGATGACGATTTCGCGCTGCTCGTAAGTGATGGCGCGTTCGGCAACCAGATACTGCATCAACCCCATGACTTCCTGCGGCAGGTTTTCCACTTCCTCATTGCAATACACGCGCAGGGCATGGCTGTCGAACGGCGCGGCGGCGAATTCGGACGTGTTGAACAACACTTCCATCATCATCAGCGTATTGCCGATTTCCGTTACGTCAAAACCCGCATCTTCCAACAGGCGGCCCAAATCCTCCGGCGGCGGGCAGTTGTCGAAATCTTGGAAGTGTTCGATGAGATAGGCGATGACTTCTGTCATGCTGGTTCCTTAATGAATGAATCGAATTATGCTTTTATGCGCTGATAGCGTCCGCCCGGCAAGGCGGCGACGATGCCGTCGAGTTCGTATTCCAGCAGTCGGGCGTAAACGTCTGCCGCCGCCCATGCGGTTTGCTGCGCCAATATATCGGGATGAACGGGGTCGTAACCCATGGCGTCCAGCAGCCCGTCTTCCGCTGTCGGCGCAGCAACCGTATTGGCTTGCGCCGACTGTTTTCGGACATGAAGGTCGTCTGAAAACGGCAAAACAGGTTCAGACGACGTCTCTTTGACGGCAGTGCGTTTTTCCGTTTTTTTGTTTTTCTTATTTATAGAATATGATGGAACTGCCGCATTTTGCAATAGCCCCGGACATTCGTGAAGGATGTCGTCCAAACATTCCACCAATTTCGCGCCGTCTTTAATCAGCTTGTGGCAGCCTTTGCTGTGCGGATTGTCTATCGAACCGGGTACCGCCATCACCTCCCGCCCCATCTCCGCCGCCAGCTTGGCGGTAATCAGCGAACCGGATTCCAACGCGGCCTCGACCACCAGCGTAACCTGCGACAACGCGGCGATCAGGCGGTTGCGGCGCGGGAAGTTGCCCGCAAACGGGCGCGTATCCAAAGGAAACTCGCTGACAATCAATCCTTTTTCAGCAATTTCATAGGCAAGGTTTTTATTGGACGGCGGGTAAATGCGGTCTATGCCCGTTCCCCAGACGGCGATGGTGCCGCCGCCCGCCTGCAACGCGCCTTGGTGGGCGGCGGTGTCGATACCTGAAGCCATACCCGACACGACGGGAATATCCTGTTCACTCAACGCTCTACCAAAATCTTTGGCAATCCGCATCGCCTGCGGTGTGGCATGACGGCTGCCGACAATGGCGGCGGAAGGTTTGTGCAGCAGTTGCACGTTACCGCGCAAGAACAAAACCGGCGGCGCGGTAATGCCCTGCGTCAGCATTTCGGGAAAATCATCATCTTGCAGCAGCAACAAACGGCAGCCGTCCTGCTTTTCCCATTGCAATGCCGCTTCCGCAGCTTTTTGCGCCAACGCCCGTTTTTCGCCGTTGCGCCAAGATTCGGCTGCCTGCTTGTGGCGCACTATCGTGGCGATTTGCTCCGCAGGAGCATCCAGCGCGGCTTTCGCACTGCCGAAACGTTGCAGCAGGAGCAAGAAGCCCTCCGCGCCGACATAAGGCGTAAACGCCAGTTGCAGCCAGGCAAGGCGGTCGTTTTCCGTCATCAAATGTGTCCCCTTGTTGTTTTCAGACGACCTTTGTTCGGGAGGTCGTCTGAAAACGGATAAATGTCAGTATTTAACGATAAAGCCGGCGAACTTTAAACCGATACGGCGTTCCCGCACCTGATTCCGGTTTCGTACCTGTTCACCGTCATGCGGATGCTGCCAAACAGCCGGCAGCCCGTTAGTAACTTTTGTAATATTTTTATATTCTACACGATACGGTAGAAATGTCCGTTATTTGAATGGTTGTCGCACTTTGCCTCAAAAGTGTGTCGGCTATACGGCAAAAGCGAACAGATTAATGGCAAACAAGGTCGTCTGAAAACATACCGCGGCGTACCGTATGCTTTCAGACGACCTCTTATCCTACTACCGCCCTACTCTTCTGCTTTTTCCGCTGCACTGCGGCGGGAAACGCTGATGCCTAATTGTTTGAGTTTGCGGTAGAGGTGTGTGCGCTCCAGGCCGACTTTTTGGGCGACACGGCTCATGTTTTGTCCTTCTTGGGCGATGTGGTACTCGAAATAGCGGCGCTCCAATTCTTCACGCAGTTCGCGCAAAGGCATATTGAAGTTGAAACCGCCGACGATTTCGGTGGCGACTGTCGCCCGTTTTTGCCCCAATGCGGCAACGACCGCCTGCTCGTGGACTTCCTGTCCGTCCGCCTCCAGCATCAGGTTTTTCACGACGCTGCGGAGCTGGTCGAAATTGCCCGGCCAGTTGTATTGGCAAAGGACGGTCAGCGAGCCGTTGCTGAATTTGACGGGCTGGATTTTTTCGCTGTCCGCCAATTCGGTCATAACTTGGTTGACCAAGAAGGCGATGTCTTCGGATTGGCTGCGCAACGGCGGGATGCTGATGACGTTGCCGGAAAGCAGTTCGGACAACTTGGCATCGGCTATGGCGTCTGCCGGGCTTTCATCGGCGGCATGGCTGCCGGCGACGATGACGCGCACGTTGTAACGGTCTGCCTTACCGAGGATGAAACTGATGCCGTTTTGGATGTTTTTGCTGTACTGCGCGGCATCACCAAGATAAAGCGTGCCGCCCGATGCTTTTTGCAGCAGCTCCAAAGGCGCGTCGGCAATGAGTTCGACTCGGCTGAGTCCGACCCAAGGCGTGCCGCTTTTGTGGAAATAGCGGGCAACGATTTCAAACGGCGAACCGGTTTCGCCGCTGAGCAGCACGGGGCCGCTTTTTTTCACGGCAGGCTCAAGCTGTTGTTTGAATTCCTGAATGACGGGGCTGTTGCCGAGTTTGTCGAAGGACAAGCCCGCCGCCATCTGCATTTCGCCGTGTTTGAGGGCGCGGTCGACGGTAGAGAGCAGCTTTTGCAGGGCAATCGGTTTTTCCAAAAAATCGAGCGCGCCGATTTTGGTGGCTTCGACGGCGGTGTCGATGCTGGCGTGTCCGCTCATCATCACCACGGGCATGTTGAGCTGCCCGTTTTTCGCCCACTCTTTGAGCAGGGTAATCCCGTCGCAGTCGGGCATCCATATGTCCAACAACACCATGGCGGGACGGGTCTGGTGGCGCAGTTGGCGCGCCTCTTCGGCGTTCTCCGCCAAAGCCACGGAATAACCTTCGTCTTGGAGGATTTCCGAGAGCAAGTCGCGGATACCTACTTCGTCATCTACAATTAAAATATCACTGCTACGCATAAGTTTCTACCAATCGGGGTAAGGCTATTTTCACACACGCGCCGCCTTCGTTCTGATTGCTCAGGCTGATGCGGCCACCGTGCTCTTCGATGATTTTCTTCACAACGGGCAATCCCAGTCCCGTACCTGTCGGCTTGTCGGTAACATACGGCTCGAAGGCATTATGCAGCATTTCCTTGCTGAAACCTTTGCCGTTGTTACAAACGGTCAATAAAACCTGTCCGTCGTTATCTTCACCGACGCTGACATTCACTTGCGGAACTTCCGCCTCTTCCGCCGCCTCTGCCGCGTTTTTGAAAATATTGTGCAACACCTGCCGCATGGCGGTGGTATCGGCGGAAATCGGCTGCGGTTTGTCGGACAAGTTCGGAACAAAGCGGCACGCCCCGCCCTCGTACAGCAGCAACACTTCTTCGACCAAGCGGTTCAAATCGTGTTTTTCAAAATTCAGCGACGGGGCGCGGGCGTAATTGCGGAAGGCTTCGACCATTTCTTTCAATGCCGCCACCTGCTTGACGATGGTGTCGGTCGAACGGCTGAGGATTTGGGCGTGTTGTTCGTCCAATTTATCATGCAATTTCCATGCCAATCTCTCGGCGGAAAGTTGGATAGGCGTGAGCGGATTGCGGATTTCGTGCGCCAACCGTTTCGCCACTTCACCCCATGCGGCTTCTTTTTGGGCGCGGATGAGGACGGTGATGTCGTCGATCACCATTACCACGCCGTTGTCGTTGTCGTCGGGCAGGATGGTGGCTTTACCCAAGAGAATACGCGCATCATCGGGGGCGGCGTATTCGACTTGGACGGGTTTGGCGGCATGGGCGGTTTCTTCAATGGCGGCAAACACTTCGGCAAGCAGGGTCTGCTGCGGCGATTGTCCGCGCCAGTCGTGCCAGTTGCTGCCCCACAGCGGCACCAATTCAATGCCCAAAATCCGTTCGGCGGCTTTGTTGAAGGTTTTCAGACGACCTTCGGCATCCAAAGTAATCACGCCCGTGGTCAAACTTTCCAACACGCATTCGAGATAGTGGCGCGCTGCTTCTTCGCGCAGGCGGTTGTTCTCGTCGGCTTCTTTGGCAATGGCAAGCTGTTCGGTCATGTGGTTGAACAACTGGGTCAACCTGCCGAATTCATCGTTGCGAAACACGGGGCGTTTCTGGCTGAAATCGCCCTGCGCCACCGCCCTTGCGCCTTCTGCCAACGACAATACCGGCTCGACGAAGCGGCGGGCGAAATACAGCGCCATCACCAAGGCAAGGAAAATCGCCAACAGCGCGGCAACCAGCAAAGTCGCCAAGAAGAAGGTTTGCAGGCCTTGTTTGGTGTAGCTCAATTCGGCGTATTTCGCCCGCGCCGCTTCAATCAGCGTCGCATCTTGCGCCACATCCTGCGGGATGGGCTGACGGAAAAACAAGGCGTAATCGCGTCCGTTGTGCGCGCCGATCAGCATCCAGCCTTGCGCGTACAAGACGTTTTCTATGTTTTCCAAACTGCGTATCGAACCGGTCTGCTCCAGCTTCTCCCATCCTTCTTTGTCGAGTTCGGGTTGGTTTAGTTTCAGCGGATTGACACTTTTCTCGGTTTTATGGGTTTTGACGTCGTAGAGCGAAAGCTGGGTAAAGCCGCCCGATTTGGCGGCATTTTTCAGCGCCTTGCCCAAATCGCCGTCCACAGACGCGGTGCTGATCAGGTCGATTTGCACCGGCGTAGCATTACTGACGGCGTTGTCCACCGCCAGATTCAGCGCGGATTTACTCAAGTTCAGGCTGCGTTCGAGGGCTTCGTGGGTATCGTTGCCGAACCACGAATTAATCGTGCCGTTGATGAACTGCGCGGAAATGCCGAACAGGAACACGCCCGGCAATACCGCCACCAGCGTAAACATCCCCGACAGCCGCCGCGCAATCTGCGAACCGAACACGCCCTTGCTTTTGTCGCGCATGAGGAGCAGGACGTAGCGCGTCAAAACCGACGCCAACACCAGCATCAGCAGCGCACACAGGGCGATAATCCACCAGAAATATTCCGCCAGCGGGCTGGTGCTGCCCGTTGCAATGGTCAGTCCGTAGAGCAGTCCCACCGCCGCCAACACGGCAATCAGGAGAAAGCGGCGCATGGTTTACTCCTGAGAGATGGTCAGCGACTTCCAGCCGGAATCCAAGTGCCAGTTTTTAGAAGTCAATGCGTTGATTTGGAAGGGTTTAGGCAGCTTCGCCGTCGAGAGCAGCAGGCGGATTTCGGCTTGCGTGTCTTTCGCTGCGACGCCGCTTAACGCGCCTTTGGACAGCACTTTCCAGTTGGCGACCGCCCCTACGCCGCGCAAGGCGGTATCGAGCGTGTCGTATTCGGTGGAAAACGTGCCGACGGTTATGCGGTAGCGGTTGGTCAGCGGATGGAAGGAAAGTTTGTAGTGGATGGTATTGTCGCTGTTGAGCAGCTGGTCAAACTTGAAACGGTAAGACGGCATGGAAGGCGCAGAAAGCTGCCAGCTCAAAGTGAAATTCAACGGCACGCCCTGCCGGAGCGCCTGTTTGAGCTGGTCGGGCAAATCGGTGCGGAAACGGCTGCTGACGGAAAGCTGCCCGGTTTCGGTCAGTTTCGCCTCGGAGCGGGTCACGCTAATACCCTCCGCCGCCGCATTCAGCGACAGGGCGAGCAACAGCGTTCCAAACAGCCGTTTACTGCTTTTTGATAAGCGCGTAATAAAAGCCATCTTGATGTTTGTTCGGTAAAAGCACACGCGATTCGATCAGCTCGGCATCGGCGTGGCGGTTGAGGAATTTTTGCAACTGAACGTCGTTTTCTTCGACGAACACCGAGCAGGTGGCCAGCAGCATTCTGCCGTTTTTCGTCAGGGTTTGCCAAAGCGCGTCCAGCAATGCCTCCTGCTGACGGGCGGTTTTGGCGGCATCGGTCGGACGGCGCAGCCATTTTACGTCGGGATTGCGCCGTGCCACACCCGAAGCGGTACACGGCACGTCGGCAAGGATGGCGTCGAAAGGCTTTCCATCATACCACGCCGCCAAGTCCTGCGCATCGGCGCAAGCCAGAGCGGTCGTCTGAAACCCCAAACGGTCGAGATTGTCCTCCACTCTTTTCAGACGACCCTCGTCTATATCCAAAGCGGTAACATGACAATCCGCCAGTTCCAACATATGCCCCGTCTTCCCGCCCGGCGCGGCGCACGCGTCCAAAATCCGTTCGCCGTCTTTAGGATTTAACAGATACGCCGCCTGCTGCGCGCCGAAATCCTGCACCGACACCAGCCCTTCGGCAAAACCGGGCAGGCGGTTCACCGGCACGGCTTCTTCCAGCGTTACCGCATATTCGTCCAACGCCTTGGCCGCAATCCCTTCCGCCGCCAGCTTTTCCAAATACGATTCGGCATTGCCGTGGCGTCGGTTGACCCGCAGCGTCATCGGCGGATGCGATTGCAGCGCGGTGGTGATGTTGTGCCAGTGTTTCGGATAATGGTTTTTCAGGTATGCCACCCACCAAAGCGGCAGGTTGTGTTTCGCCACATCGTCTTTTTTGCACGAAGCCGCAAGCTTGTCGCGTTCGCGCAAAAAACGCCGCAAAATCGCATTGGCAAACGAACGGTACTGCCCGCGCCCGATTTTCGCGATACTCTCGACCGCCTCGTTGACCACGGCATGAGGCGCGTTGCGCGTGTAATGCAGTTGGTACATCGCCGCCAAAAGCAGGCTTTCGAGCTGCGGATTGTCAATCGGCTTTTTCAGCATCTGCGCAAGCATATGTTTCAAACTGCCCAGATAACGCTGGCAGCCGTAGGCAATATCCTGCAACGCGCCGTTTTCCTGCGCCGTCAGCTCAGGATGCGTCGCGCGGATTTGCGCCAACACATCCTGAAGGTTGCGCCCTTCGGCGACCGCCGCAATGCTGTCGGCGGCGAGTTTTTGGGCGAGGGACATACTCATAAATTCAATTCCTTAAATGACTGCTGTGGTTCGATTTGTTCGTTAAAAATGTAAACGCCGCACAAGCGGTTCGGGCGGTGTTCGGGGCAAGATTCAAATTGTGTTAATCCGATTGCCCGCTCATGACAATATCCATATAGTCCGTTCTTTTCAACACACATAAGGATTCATCATGACTTTGCGCGCCCTTTCACTGCTTGCCGTTTCCGCCGCACTCATTTCCGGCAGCCTGACCGCCGCGGCGGCACCGCACAAACATTCCCGCGCCATCTCCCAAGCGCAAGCCGTCAAAATCGCCAAGAAACGCGTCGGCGGCGGCCGCGTTACCGACATCGACCACAGCGACGGACGCTGGGAAATCGAAATCCGCAGAGGCTGTACCGAATACGATGTGGACGTTTCCTCACAAAGCGGCCGCGTCATCAAAGTGGATACCGACAACCACTGCGACGATTAATGGATTCTTAAGGAAGCCGGACTACTGCATGTCCGGCTTTTCTGTTTTCAGACGCCCCCAAGCTTGCCTAAGGTCGTCTGAAAACATTTAATCTGCCGTTTTGTCTGATTCGGGACTTTCAGACGACCGCTCCGTCCCGTTCCAACAATGTCCGATAGCGTTCGGCATCCTGCGGCGAATAGCAACAGAAAACGATTTTTTCGACAGACGGACACTGCGGCAAGGTTTTTTTCAAAATCGCCAAAGCGGTTTCGGCAGCCAAATCGGCGGGAAAACGGTACACGCCCGTGCTGATACAGGGGAAGGCGATGCTGCGGATGCCGTGTTCTTGCGCCAACAGCAGGGAATTTTGATACGCCTCCGCCAGCTTGACCGCTTCGCTGCGGTGTCCGCCGAACCAAACCGGCCCGACGGTGTGAATTACAAATTTCGCCGGCAGCCGGTAGCCTTGGGTGATTTTCGCCTCGCCCGTGCGGCAGCCGTTCAACTTTTTGCACGCTTCCAGCAACTCCCGTCCCGCCGCGCGGTGAATCGCACCGTCCACACCGCCGCCGCCCAACAACGAGGCATTGGCGGCGTTCACGATGGCATCGACTTCAAGTTTCGTAATATCGCCTTCAACTACTTCAAACACTGCCATGATCTGCTCCTAAACGTGGGGAATCTTGTCGTCAGTTCAACAAAACCAAACGTTTCCCTGCCGATATTTTCAGACGACCTCTAAGCCATCCGAAGAAAGGTCGTCTGAAAATTGATAACCGGCCCGCTGTTTTTTTGATACTGCACCTACCGCCAACCGTCATTCCCATGCAGGCGGGAATCCATCTCTGAATTTCAACAACGTTTTCGAGCACCCGTTTCTTGGAATTTTCAATGGATTCCCGCCATAGCTCATCCTCGCTTAGACGGGGAAGGCATGGCTGCTAAGAAATGGGGGGATATGCTGACTCTAAATTAGTTGACGAAACCGCTTCTACAAAACCGTCCCAACCTCAATCTTATGTCCTGCCGCAAACGCCGTAACCGGCATCCGTTTGCTGCCGGAAGGCTGCAATTCGGTAATCTTCAGCGCGTTCTCGCCGCAGGCAACGACCAGGCCGTCAGCCGAGCAAGACAACACTTCGCCCGCCCTGCCCTGTTGCGCGACCGCTTCCGCCCGCCAGATTTTCATCGGCTTGCCCTGATATTCCACCCACGCAGCGGGAACGGGGTTGAAGGCGCGGATTTTGCGTTCAATCACTGCCGCGCTTTCGCTCCAATTGATACGCGCTTCTTCTTTGCTTAATTTTTGCGCATAAGTCACGCCTTCTTCAGGCTGTTTGACGCTTTTCAGACGACCCTCCGCCTTTAATTGTTGCAAATCAGCAACAATCGCTTCCGCACCGAGATTCATCAGCGCGTCGTGTACTTCGTTGGCGGTATCGGTTGGTTGAATGGCGTAACGGTGTTCGCTGACCACATCGCCGGTATCCAAACCAATGTCCATCTGCATGATGCACACGCCCGTCTCGGCATCGCCCGCTTCAATCGCTCGCTGAATCGGCGCCGCGCCGCGCCAACGGGGCAGCAGCGAGGCGTGGATGTTGAGGCAGCCGTGTTTCGGCGTATCCAACACGTCTTGCGGCAGAATCAGTCCGTAGGCGGCAACGACCATTACATCGGCTTCGACCTCTTTGAGCATTTGCAGGGCTTCGGCGTTGTTGCGCAGTTTTTCGGGCTGCGCCACGCGCAAACCTAATTCCAATGCGGCCTGCTTCACGGGAGACGGAGCAAGCTGCATCCCACGCCCTTTGGGACGGTCGGGCTGGGTCAACACCAGCGGGATTTCAAAACCGGCGGCGGCAATGGCTTTTAAGGCGGCAGCGGCAAAATCAGGCGTACCGGCAAAGATGACTTTCATGGGGAAACTCCTTGGAAATGGGTTTCAGACGACCTATAGTGGATTAACTTTAAACCAGTACGGTGTTGCCTCGCCTTAGCTCAAAGAGA
>CAUVJL010000065.1:0-14146 GCA_963552075.1 uncultured Neisseria sp. | reverse complement strand
AATCATGCAAGATATTTGAGTCTTGAGGCATCGATAGCAAAAGGTCGTCTGAAACTCAAATCTCAGAGTTTTCAGACGACCTCGTTTTTATTTGCAACCTGCCCCCTCTCCCGTCCGGCGGGAGAGGGCTGGGGAGAGGGTGGCTCTACGGTTCGCACGAATTTTATTACCTAAAATCGCAAAGCCACCCCCATCCTAACCTTCCCCCGCCGGACGGGGGGAAGGGGCAGGTTGCTGTTGCTGCAATGAGTAGCGTGGGCTTTGCCCGCGAGATAAATGCCGAAATGGATGTCCATTCGGCTGTTGTCTGATTTGAATTGTCAGGTGGTGGATTTCGTGGGCAAAGCCCACGCTACTTGGGTTATCCCAAGCCTGTATTGATTGAATAAACGAGGTCGTCTGAAAAATCGGGAGCGAGTTTCTCCAAAACTCAAATCTCAAAGTTTTCAGACGACCTTGTTTCGACTGGTAACCCGCTTCTTCTCCCGTCCGGCGGGAGAGGGCTGGGGAGAGGGTGGTTCTACGGTTCGCACGAATTTGATTTTACCTAAACCTCAGAAGCCACCCCCATCCTAGCCTTCCCCCGCTAGACGGGGGAAGGGACAGGTTGCTGTTGCTGCAACGAGTGGCGTGGGCTTTGCCCACGAGATAAATACCGAAATGGATGCCCATTCGGCTGTTGTCTGATTTGGATTTTCAGGTGGTAGATTTCGTGGGCAAAGCCCACGCTACGGACTGGGTTTATTCCTAGCCCGTTGGCTAATAAAAGGTCGTCTGAAACTTTTCAGACGACCTTTTGATTATCAGTAATCACGGGAGAGCACATACTTCAGGCTGAAGGATTGTGCATTCTATTGCTCCACGTTCTCTGCAATTTTTTAAAGCAGCTTGTTCGACAGTGCCTTGTGCACCTGCAGCATCAGATAATATAAATCCAGTCCTAACTTTTCCTTTAGCCGCTGCCATACAACCGTTCCTCACCCATGTAATAACTTTACAAGGCGTATTGCGGCTGCCTTTTTGGCATTGTTTTATGGCTTCACGTTTTGCCGCCTCTAGGGAATTCTGATTTACCGCACCGGCAAGATGCCCTGCTTTCTGACTGTAAGCAAATGCTCCGAATTTAGGCGGCACAAAAACATCGTGATAGATAATTTTTTTAGGAGGTGGGGCGGTATTGCCTGATTGAGGGGGAATGTTGTATAGAATTTCCCGTCCCGAACCGTCGATAATGCGGCAGGTTCCGGTCGATGGCTGGTATTCTCCGCCGCAACCGTTGGCGTAGGCATTGAAACTTGCCAATCCCAATAATATAAAAAACAGTTTTTTCATTGCATCATCTTCCTTTAAATACCAATCACGGGAGAGCACATACTTCAGGCTGAATAATTCTACAGTCTACCCCTCCCCTATTTTGGCAATTTTTTAAAGCTGCCTGCTCTACAGTTCCCTGATTACCTCCTGCTTGAGTTACAAGAAATCTGTTCTTAACCTTTCCTTCTGCTGCTGCGAGACAGCCGTTTCTGACCCAGACAATAACTTTACACGGCGTATTGCGGCTGCTTTTTTGACACCGTTTGACTGCTTCCTGTTTTGCTGCGTCTAGAGAATTTTGATTTACAGCGCCTGCAAGAATTCCCGCTTTCTGACTGTAAGCCAAAGCCCCGAATTTTGGAGGGATGACCACATCGTGATAGATGATTTTCTTAGGGGGAGGGGCGGTATTGCCCGAAGAGCAGTTGGGATTGTACCCATAGCTGCATAATGCGGGATCATTCTGTAAAGCCCCGTTTGTCACATCATATGTCGGATTGGCAATAGAAATATTTGAAACCATTAATCCGAATATCATCAAAAACAGTTTTTTCATTGCATCATCTCCCTTATTTTTCTTCAGGTTTTCGGGTTCGTCTGATTAAGACGGTCGCCGGACGGTTATCGTCGGCGTAGGGTTGGTTTGGCATAAAGCTTGAAACGGGTTTTCAGACGACCTCGTTTTTATCTGCAACCTGCCCCCTCTCCCGTCCGGCGGGAGAGGGCTGGGGAGAGGGTGGTTCTATGGGTTGTACGAATTTGATTTGACCTAAAGTCGCAAAGCCACCCCCATCCTAACCTTACCCCGCCGGACGGGGGAAGGGACAGATTGCTGTTGCTGCAACGAGTTGCGCAGGGCGGTTTACTGCTTTATTTCTTATCGCCTTTTTCCGGACGCACCCAGCCTTCGATGACGGTTTGGCGGGCGCGGGCGAGGGCGAGTTTGTTGTCTTCGACGTTTTTGGTAATCGTGCTGCCTGCGCCTGTCGTGACTTTGTTGCCGAGTTTGACGGGGGCGACTAGGACGCAGTTGGAACCGATGCGGACTTCGTCGCCGATGACGGTTTTGTGTTTGTTTACGCCGTCGTAGTTGGCAATGATCGTGCCTGCGCCGAAGTTGGTTTTGCTGCCGACTTCGGCATCGCCGATGTAGGTGAGGTGATTGGCTTTGGTGCCTTTGCCGATGGAGGCGTTTTTGATTTCGACGAAGTTGCCGACGTGTACGTCGTCTGAAAGGCGGGCTTGCGGACGCAGGCGGGCGTAGGGGCCGATTTGGTTGTTTTGTCCGACTTCGCAGTCTTCGAGGTGGGAGAAGGGGGCGATTTTGCTGTTTGCGCCGATTTTGGCGTTTTTGATGACGCAGTTTGCACCGATTTCGACGTTTTCGCCGATTTCGATGTCGCCTTCGAGGACGACGTTGACGTCAATTACGACGTCTTGTCCGTGTTTCAGACGACCCCTTAAGTCGAAGCGGGCGGGGTCGCGCAGGGTTACGCCTACTTTGAGCAGGGCTTGCGCCTGTTCGGTTTGGAAGATGCGTTCGAGTTCGGCGAGCTGGAGTTTGTTGTTCACGCCGGCGGCGAGGTGGGAAGCGCGCACTTGGACGGGATGGACTTTGATGCCGTCGGCAACGGCTTTGGCGATGAGGTCGGTCAGGTAGTATTCGCCTTGGGCATTGTTGCTGGAGAGGCTGTTCAGCCAGTTTTCGAGTTTGGCGTTGGGCAGGACGAGGATACCTGTGTTGATTTCGCGGACGGCTTTTTGGGCGGCGTCGGCGTCTTTTTCTTCGACGATGGCGGTTACGCTGCCTTGGCTGTCGCGGATGATGCGGCCCAAGCCTGTCGGGTCGGCGGGAACGTCGGTCAACAGTCCGACTTCGCCGCCGGCGGCTTCGAGCAGGGTTTCGAGGGTTGCGGTGTCAATCAGGGGAACGTCGCCGTACAGCACCAGCGTGCGGCCTTCGGCGGAAAGGTGCGGCAGGGCGGTTTTGACGGCGTGGCCGGTGCCGAGCTGTTCGGTTTGTTCGACCCAGACAACGTCGCGTTTGACGGTGTCCAAAACTTGGTCTTTGCCGTGTCCGATGACGACGCAGATGTTTTGCGGATTCAGCGCGGCGGCGGTGTCGATGACGCGCTCGACCATGGGCTTGCCGCCGATGCGGTGCAGCACTTTGGGCATTTTGGAATACATGCGCGTGCCTTTGCCGGCGGCGAGGATGACGATGTTGAGGGGTGTGGCGGACATGATGGGCTTTCTCGAATGCAATGTTGATGAAGGGGGTATTTTGGGGGCATCTGAACGGGGTTTTGGGGTTTCAGACGACCTTTTTATTTGGGTTCGGTGTGCGGACGTGGGGGTTATGGTTTGTTGGGTTTGGGGTTCCAGCGGTACGAGTCGGCATGGCTGCCGTGTTCCAAGCGGTCGAGTGTGGTCGGTTTCAGGGGCGTGCGCGCGGATGTGTCGGCGGGACGGCTGTCGAAGTCGTAGCGGTCTGTGGTGCAGCCGCTCAGGATGGCGGCGGTAACGAAAATCAGGGCGAGGGAACGCATGGTTTTCTCCTTGAGAAGGACGGCAGATGTGGGACGAACGGGATGGCGGTTATGTTTGAGGTCGTCTGAAACGGAAAAAACGGTTTCAGACGACCTCTGCGGGCGGGTTATTCTTCGGTTTGCGTTTCGGGCGCGGCTTGTCCGGCGCCTTGGGGTTTGTTCCATGTCGTGCCGCGTACGTTTTCTTGGTCGCTGTGCAGCGGTTTGAGGGTGCGGCGTTCGGGGCGGTATTGGTTGTAACGCATATCGCGGGAGTAGGTGCCGTCTTCGTAATAGATGCGCGTGCCTTTTTCGTATTTGGGGCGCAGGGAGGTGTGGCCGGATTCGTTTTGGTAGGTTTCCCAAGTACAGCCGGTCAGGGCGGCTGCGGCGGCGAGAATGAGGGCGGTGTATCGCATGATGGTTGTCCTTGTGGTCGGGCGGATTGGTGCCGTTGTTCAAACCCGATATTGTAAAGGTTTCAGACGAGTGCCGACAGTTTTTCGGCACATTCGGCGAGCGCCTGCATATCTTTTGCAACGGCGTCGGTAAAGGGCAGGGGATGGGCTTTGCTGCCGAACCATACGGTTTTCATGCCCAGCTCTTTGGCTTGGTGCAGGTTGTCCGCGCTGTCGTCGATCATGATGCACTGTCCAGGTTGGGCATTGAGCAGGCGGCAGACGGTCAGGTAGGCTTGCGGGTCGGGCTTGTAGCGCAGTCCGAAGTCGTCCGTGCCGAAGAGTGCGTCAAAACGGTTTGCCAAACCCAATGCCCCGATAACGGCGCGGACGTAAAACGAAGGGCCGTTGGAAAAAACGGCTTTGCGTCCTTTCAGACGACCTAAAACGCTTTCGGTTCCCTCCATGCCTTGCAATTTTGCCAAGATTTGCGCGATGGGATGGCTTTCGCGCAGAAATTCGCAGATGTCGATTTCGGGATGGTGGATTTGCAGGCCGGCAAGCGTCGCGCCGTACCGGTGCCAATAGTCCTGACGCAGGTCGGACGCCGCTTCTTCGGAGAGTTTGAGGCGTTGCGCCATGTAGTCAGTCATGGCGCGGTTGATGATGTAGAAAATGCCTGCATCGGCGTTATGCAGCGTGTTGTCGAGGTCGAACAGCCAGACGGGGGAAAGGTTCATGTCGTGTGTTGGTGCGGATTTTGTTATGATGTTCCGTATTTTACCCGTACAAAGGTTAGAGAATGAAACTGAAATTATCCGCCCTCGCCCTCTTGCTGGCTTCAGCAAACTTATCCGCCCAGACTGAAGTGCGCCTTGCCGTGCACAAATCCTTCAGCCTGCCCCAATCCGTCCTCGCGCAGTTTGAAAAAGCCAACGACGCCAAAGTCTCCGTTATCAAAGCGGGCAGCGGCAACGAAATGCTCAACAAGCTGATTCTCAGCAAGGCCAACCCGATTGCCGACGCGGTTTACGGTTTGGACAACGCCAATATCGGCAAAGCGCGCGAAGCAGGCATACTGGCGGCGGCGCAGCCCAAATCTGCGCCCGTTTCAGCGGGAATGCCCGTCATCGCGGCAGTGAATTACGGCTACGTTACCCTCAACTACGACAAAAAATGGTTTGAACAGAAAAAACTGCCGCTGCCCAAAACCTTGCAGGACTTGACCCGCCCAGAATATAAAAACCTGCTGGTTACGCCCTCGCCCGCCACCTCCTCGCCCGGACTTGCCTTCCTGATGGCGAACATCGGCGGCATGGGCGAAGAGGGCGCGTTCAAATGGTGGGCGCAGATGCGTCAAAATGGTGTAAAAGTCGCCAAAGGCTGGAGTGAAGCCTATTACACCGACTTCACCCAAAACGGCGGCGCCTATCCGCTTGTTGTCAGCTACGCCGCCAGCCCCGCCGCCGAAGTCCACTACTCCAAAGGCAAATACAGCGTGCCGCCGACCGGCAACCTTTTCCTCAAAGGCGGCGTGTTCCGCCAAGTCGAAGGCGCGGCAGTCTTGAAAGGCGCGAAACAGCCCGAGCTGGCGGCGAAACTCGTACAGTGGCTACAAAGCGGCGAAGTGCAAAAAGCCCTGCCGACCGAAATGTGGGTCTATCCCGCCGTGAAAAATACGCCGCTGCCCAAAGTCTTTGAGTTCGCCCAAGCCCCGAAACACACCGACTCGCCCAGCCGCAACGACATCGACACCAAACAGAAACAATGGGTCGGCCGCTGGACGAAGACCGTGTTAAGGTAAGCGGAAAGGTCGTCTGAAAAGCCGCCGCCTTATCCCGTCGGCTGGAGATAGTCAAATGACTTTATTTTCGATACGCAACTTATCGGGTACCGTCATTCCCGCCCCCGCCTACGCGAGGACAGGCTACGGCGGGAATGACGGAATTTGACGATATGCCGTATTTAAAGTTAAGGATGTTGGCGATAAAAAGGGTCGTCTGAAAACCCCAAAACGGTTTCAAACTGATCGAAACCACGTTTCAGACGACCCCTTACCGTTTCGTTTTGAATGAAGGAATCCCATGAAGAAGCCCCTGCTCTACGCCTTCACGCTGACCGCACTTGGCGGCTGTTTCTACACCGAAACCCCATACGGGCGCACCGCCGTCCTCGACCTGCCCGTCCATTCCCAAACCACCATCAACAAAACCGTTACCGTCAACGCCCCGCCGGGGACGACCGTCATTTATCAGGACAGCGAGCCGGTACACCGCTACGGCTATCCCTACCCGCCTTACCCGCGCCCGTATCCCGCGCGTCGGGTTTACCGGTATTGAAAAATGTCTGTGAAAGCGATTTATGAAAAACTGACCAAGTTGCCCACCATTATTGGTCTGGATAATGAAGTCCTGTTGATTGAGGAACTTCAAAAAAGCGAGATAGAAGATATCAGACAAAATCTGGACAGCTTCTTGTCTATATTGAGTGACCTGCAAATTTCGCATCAAAGTGACGGCATATTCGGCGTGACGCCTGAGAACAAGCACATTTTTTTCGGTTTTGTTTTTTGGCTTCAGTCCGTTCAAAATAAAATTGGAATGGATATAAGCCGATACGCCGATGGGTTCGATACGGATTTCAGCGGCGATTTGACCATATAAGGACGGATATATAGTGGATTAACAAAAATCAGGACAAGGCGACGAAGCCGCAGACAGTACAGATAGTACAAAACCGATTCACTTGGTGCTTCAGCACCTTAGAGAATCGTTCTCTTTGAGCTAAGGCAAGGCAACGCCGTACTGGTTTAAAGTTAATCCACTATAAAAGCCGTATTCCTTATCGGCACGCTGTTTCAGACGACCCCTCATCAATCACGGCACTTTGCCCGTCCCGACTTCCTTACAGTGTCTTCCCGCCGTTTTTTCCCGTAAAATAATGCCTTTAACTCCCGATACTTGTTTTCAGACGACCTGTCCCCACCGTAGAGGTCGTCTGAAATCCATTCTCTCTCAATTAAACCCAATACAATGATTCAAAAAATATTCTCATGGTTCGAATCCCGAATCGACCCTTACCCCGAAGCCGCCCCGAAAACGCCTGAAAAAGGGCTGTGGCGGTTTATCTGGAGCAACATCGAAGGCCTGCGCAAATGGATTGCCGTTTTGGCGGTGTTTACCGCCGGTATCGGCATCATGGAAGCCCTGCTGTTTCAATTTATGGGCAAAGTCGTGGACTGGCTCGGCAAATACACGCCCGCCACCCTGTTTGCCGAAAAAGGCTGGGCGTTGACGGCGATGGCGGCGATGATGGTGTTTTTCGCCCTCTGGACCTTCCTCGCGTCCAACGTGCGCCTGCAAACCCTGCAAGGCGTGTTCCCCATGCGCCTGCGCTGGAATTTCCACCGCCTGATGCTGGGACAAAGCCTCGGCTTCTATCAGGACGAATTTGCCGGCCGCGTGTCCGCCAAAGTCATGCAGACTGCGCTGGCGTTGCGCGACGTGGTGATGACGGTTGCCGACATGGTCGTTTATGTGCTGGTGTATTTCATCACCTCCGGCGTGATTCTGGTCGCGCTCGACGGCTGGCTGCTGCTGCCCTTTATCGGCTGGATGATTGGCTTCGCCTTAGTGATGCGCTTCCTGATTCCCAAGCTCGGCAAAACCGCTTCGCGTCAGGCGGATGCGCGCTCGCTGATGACCGGCCGCATTACCGACGCCTATTCCAACATCACCACCGTCAAACTCTTCTCCCACGGCGCGCGCGAGGCGGCCTACGCCAAGCAGTCGATGGAAGAATTTATGGTTACGGTACACGCCCAAATGCGTTTGGCGACGCTCCTGCACACTTGCAGCTTCATCGTCAACAGCTCGCTGACCGCCGGCACGACCGCGCTGGGCATCTGGCTTTGGTATCACGGACAGGTCGGCGTCGGCGCGGTCGCCACCGCCACCGCTATGGCGTTGCGCGTCAACGGCCTGTCGCAATACATCATGTGGGAATCCGCCCGATTGTTTGAAAACATCGGCACCGTCAACGACGGCATGGCAACCCTGTCCAAACCGCAAACCATCCTCGACAAGCCGAACGCCCTGCCGCTGAAAGTGTCGCAAGGCGAAATCAAGTTCGAACACGTCGATTTCTCCTACGAAGCCGGCAAACCGCTGCTCAACGGCTTCAACCTCACCATCCGCCCGGGCGAAAAAGTCGGCTTGATCGGACGCAGCGGCGCGGGCAAATCCACCATCGTCAACCTGCTTTTGCGCTTCTACGAACCGCAAAGCGGCACGATTTCGATTGACGGGCAAAACGTGGACAGCGTGACCCAAGAAAGCCTGCGCGCCCAAATCGGTTTGGTCACGCAAGACACCTCGCTGCTGCACCGTTCCGTGCGCGACAACATCGTTTACGGCCGCCCCGACGCCACCGACGCCGAAATGATTTCCGCCGCCGAACGCGCCGAAGCCGCCAATTTCATCCCCAACCTTTCCGACGCCAAAGGGCGGCGCGGCTATGACGCGCACGTCGGCGAACGCGGCGTGAAACTCTCCGGCGGCCAACGCCAGCGCATCGCCATCGCCCGAGTCATGCTCAAAGACGCGCCGATTCTGCTGCTCGACGAAGCCACCAGCGCGCTCGACTCAGAAGTCGAAGCCGCCATCCAAGAAAGCCTCGACAAAATGATGGACGGCAAAACCGTCATCGCCATCGCCCACCGCCTCTCCACCATCGCCGCGATGGACAGGCTCATCGTCTTGGACAAAGGCCGCATCATCGAAGAAGGCAGCCACGCCGAACTCCTCGAAAAACAAGGCCTCTACGCCAAACTCTGGGCGCACCAGAGCGGCGGTTTCCTCAACGAACACGTCGAGTGGGAGCATTAAAAACCGCCCGATAAGGCGGACAAGCAACAGGTCGTCTGAAACCGAAAATCAGGTTTCAGACGACCTTTTTTGATTTCGGCATAACGATGCGCTAAACTTCCCGCTTATGCCGCCTGACAAGGTGGATGGCAGATTGCCTGTTCCCCTGATTCCGCCTGTTTTCATGACCAAGCGGGCAACAGGTTTTCTGCCACTTTATAGTGGATTAACTTTAAACCCGTACGGCGTTGCCTCGCCTTGTCCTGATTCAAATTTAATCCACTATACTGCAGCCGCGCCGATAAAAACACGACGGAGCGCATACCGTGACGGGTTTCGCGCCATTCGGCTGACAATATGTTCCAAACCAAAAATCCATCTATAAAGGTCGTCTGAAAATGAAACCATTGCTGATTCAAACACTGCGCACTACGCTGACAGCGTCTGTCGTACTCATGCTCGCTGCCTGTCCGAGCCATACCTCCGACAAATCGGATGCCAAGCCGCATACCCGTACCGCGAATACCGCCAAGCCCAAAGCCGTGGTCGCGCTTGCGCTCGGCGGCGGCGCATCCAAAGGCTTCGCCCATATCGGCATTATCAAAGTCTTGAAAGAAAACAATATTCCCGTCAAAGTCGTGACCGGCACATCCGCAGGCTCCATCGTCGGCAGCCTGTACGCTTCAGGCATGTCGCCCGACCGCCTCGAACTCGAAGCCGAAATTTTGGGTAAAACCGACTTGGTTGACCTGACCCTGTCCAGCAGCGGCTTCATCAAAGGCGAAAAACTGCAAAACTACATCAACCAAAAAGTCGGCAACCGCCCCATCCAGCAATTGCCGATTAAATTCGCCGCCGTCGCCACCGATTTTGAAAGCGGCAAAGCCATCGCCTTCAACCGAGGCAACGTCGGACAGGCAGTCCGCGCGTCCGCGTCCATCCCCAACGTGTTCCAGCCCACCATGATTGGCGGCCGCCGATACGTTGACGGCGGTCTGTCGCAGCCTGTTCCCGTCAGCGCGGCTAAAAAACAAGGCGCCAATTTCATTATCGCCGTCGATATTTCCGCCCGTCCGGTGAAAAACGTCAACCAAGGCTTTTTCTCTTACCTCGACCAAACGTTCAACGTCATGAGCATTCCGCTGCTCCAACATGAATTGGGTCAGGCAAACGTCGTGATCAAACCGCAAGTGTTGGAGATGGGTTCTATCGGCGGTTTCGACCAAAAACGACGCGCCATCCAGCTGGGTGAAGAAGCCGCCCGCACCGCCCTGCCCGAAATCAAGCGCAAACTCGCCGCCTATCAATATTAACCAACCGCCTACCGCAGCAAAAAGGTCGTCTGAAAACAGCTTTTCCGTTTTCAGACGACCTCTGACACATCGCGGGACAGCATCAAAGGATGTTTTATGAACAACAAACTCATCGCCTTGATATTAATGGGCTTTTCGCTGAACGCAGCGGCAGACAGCGCGGAAGACAATCTGATGAACGCGCGTTCCGCCTACCGCACCGCCCTGAAACAGCAAACCGGCAACGACAGCAAAATCATTTCCCTGCAAAGCGACCTTGAAGACGCGCAATACCGCCTGCAAAAAGCCCAAGCCGACATCGTCCGTTTGCAGGGCGAGCTTCAGGCGGCAATGAATGTGAAAAGCCAACAGGCGGAAACATTGAAACAGGCAGGGCAGCGGCTCGATGCCGCTTGGAGCGCCGTGTACGGTCCGGGCGGAACCAAAGCAGGGCGGTAAACGGTCTGCGGTTTGCCGCTTCGATAGATGCTTTGTCATCCTTTCTATTCAAACAAAAAGGTCGTCTGAAACTCGGTTTCCCGTTTTCAGACGACCTTTTTTCAAGCATATCGTTTAAGCGTTCAACAAACTTTCATCCAGCGTCAGCTCTTCGTTTTTGTTCACCGCCACTTTGCGCGTCAGGACGTTTTGCGCGATTTCCTGCGCTTCGGCAAGCGAGTGCATCAGATAAGTGCCGCATTGGTATTCGTTCAACTCGGGGATTTTGCTTTGGTCTTTGACATTGACGACATCCCGCATCGAAGCGAGCCATGCGTCGGCGACCTGCTGCTCGTCGGGCGTGCCGATGAGGCTCATGTAGAAACCGGTGCGGCAGCCCATCGGGGAAATGTCGATGATTTCGACGCCGTTGCCGTTCAAGTGGTCGCGCATAAAGCCTGCGAACAAATGCTCCAGCGTGTGGATGCCTTTTTCGGATAGGATTTCTTTGTTGGGAACGCAAAAGCGCAGATCGAATACGGTAATGGTGTCGCCTTTGGGCGTGGTCATGGTTTTCGCCACACGCACGGCGGGGGCGTGCATACGGGTGTGGTCGACTTTGAAACTGTCTAACAGGGGCATTTTGTTATCCTTTTGAGTGGTTTATGTAGGTTTTCGGGATAGGATTTTGTCCAGCAATTCATCGTCCAAGACGCGGTTTTCGACTTTCACCCATTCGCCGTCTGCTTCAGGGAAGCCGTTGCGGCAATATCCTGCCTGCTCGACAAAATCATAGACGGCATGGATGTAGCCGTTGATGCACAATGCGGCTATGGTGCAGGCATCATCCCATAAGATCAAGACATGATTGGGGATATGTTTGTCGGATACATCTTCGACATTGTAGATATGCAAGGCATCCAAAATCCCATCTTGCGAGGCGGCATAGAAGTAGCCCGTGTCGCCGTCGTCTTCAAAGACGACGCCATAAGGGATATGTTCGAAAAATGATTCTAAAACCTCGGGCGTACCGACAGTAAAATTTTCGATTTCGGCAGTCCGATACAGGGGTAATTGTGCCATTGGGTAACGCTCTCTTTGTGGGAATACTCAAATTACAATTCGGCAATCTCAACCGCTTCGCCCGAAGCCGCGCTCAGGGCTTCGTTTAAAACGTCGTAGAAATCCCGTCCGTCGCGCGTTGCCAGCCATTTGCCGTTTTGCTCGGCGAAATGATAGCCGCCGCTTTTTGCGGCAATCCACAATTCTTGGTTTGGCGTGTGGCGGTTGACGATGATTTGCGTGCCGTCCGCCGCTTCGATGGTCAGGACGTTTCCGGCAAACTGGCAGTCGAAATCCCAGCCGTTTTCGTCGATTTGGTCTTCGATGTGTTCGAACAATTCTTCGCTCATGCGGATGAATTCGCTTTCGGTCATCATGGCTTTTTGTGTGTTTTTTGTTTAAGATACCGAATCTTGCCACATTCGCGCTTATGAAGGAAGTTTACCGATGAAATACGGCGTATTTTTTGCGGCGGCAACCGCCCTCCTGCTTTCAGCCTGCGGTTACAAAGGCGACCTCTACCTGCCCAAAGAAGGCGACAAGGCGCGTTTCGGCGTGGTCCAAACCGGTCTGAAAATCCATTCTTCTAAAGAACCTACCAATCAAACCAACGATTAAGCCTCACCAACATGACCCTGCATTGCGAACAAGTCCCTTACTCCCGCCTTGCCGAAGAATTCGGCACACCGCTTTATGTGTACAGCCAATCCGCGCTGACCGAAGCATTTGAAAACTACCAAACCGCGTTTGCCGCGCTTTCCCCGCTCGTCTGCTACGCCGTCAAGGCAAACGGCAATCTGAGCATCATCAAACACTTCGCCTCGCTGGGCAGCGGTTTCGACATCGTCTCCGGCGGCGAATTGGCACGCGTTTTGGCGGCGGGCGGCGACGCGGCGAAAACCATATTTTCAGGCGTGGGCAAAAGCGAGGCGGAAATCGAGTTTGCGCTTCATGCAGGCGTGAAATGCTTCAATATGGAAAGCATTCCCGAAATCGACCGCATTCAGAAGGTTGCCGAACGCTTGGGCAAAATCGCCCCCGTTTCCCTGCGCGTCAACCCCGATGTCGATGCCAAAACCCATCCCTACATCTCCACAGGCCTGAAAGCCAACAAATTCGGCATTGCCTACGCCGACGCGCTCGAAGCCTACCGCCACGCCGCCCGCCAAAGTCACCTCAAAATCATCGGCATCGACTGCCACATCGGTTCGCAACTGACCGACCTCAGCCCGCTTATCGAAGCCTGCGGACGCATTTTGATTTTGATTGACCGATTGGCCGACGAAGGCATCGTTTTGGAACATTTAGACTTAGGCGGCGGCGTTGGCATCGTTTATCAAGACGAAACCGTCCCCGATTTGAGCGCGTATGCCCAAGCGGTTCAAAAACTGATCGGCACACGTCGTCTGAAACTCATCCTCGAACCCGGCCGCAGCCTGGTCGGCAACGCAGGTTCGCTGCTGGCGCGCGTCGAGTTCGTCAAACACGGCGAAGAGAAAAACTTCGTCATGGTCGATGCCGCCATGAACGACCTCATGCGCCCCGCCCTGTATGACGCGTACCACCGTATCGAAGCGGTGGAACCAAAAAACATCCCGCCGCTGACCGCCGACATCGTCGGCCCGATTTGCGAAACCGGCGACTTCCTCGGCAAAGACCGCACTCTTGCCTGCGAAGAAGGCGATTTGCTGGTTATCCGCAGCGCAGGCGCATACGGCGCCAGCATGGCAAGCAATTACAACACGCGCAACCGGGCAGCGGAAGTCTTGGTGGACGGTAACGAATACCGGCTTATCCGCCGACGCGAAACCTTAGAACAGCAAATGGCAAACGAAATGGCTTGTCTGTAAGGTTTGATCGTTTATAGCCCATAAACCACCAAGCGGGTTTATGGGCTAAAGATTAAGTATAGTGGATTAACTTTAAATCAAAGCCTTTCAGTTTGGGGATGCGCTCCCTATCCGTTTTCAGACGACGGCGGATTCGGATTTGAAGTGCAACTTTCCATATGAGCCACACGCAACTGACCCAAGACGAACGATACCCATCCAATACCTGTCCTTCCAATGCACCGTCGCCAAAATCGCCAAACAGCTTAACCGCCACAAAAGCACCATCAGCCGCGAAATCAAGCAGCACTGTAACCAAGGGCAGCAATACGGCGCCGAAAAAGCACAACGGCAAACCAATTTAGGTTTCAGACGACCTTTTGCTATCGATGCCTCAAGACTCAAATATCTTGCATGATT
>CAUVJL010000064.1:0-14217 GCA_963552075.1 uncultured Neisseria sp. | reverse complement strand
ATGGGTTAAGGCGGAACACAATAATAAGAGAGTGGCTAAGTAACGCATTTTTATCTTTTCTTTGAGTTTTCAGACGACCTAATTTCAAAACTGTACGCGGTGGATTGAGTTATGCCGCATGATTCCCCCATTATTTCAACAATCCCCGCCACAACGCTTCTTCATCGTCCGCAATCTTGCGCAAAAACGCGGCGATTTCTCGGCAGCCGTTTTCAGACGGCTTTTTGCACTGCTTCACGCACATCGCTGCAAACTGCCGCCATTGGTCGCCGATTGCGGTCATTTGTTCCGAGGCCGTCTGAAACGCGGGGTTGTCGCAGATGCGGGCGGCCTGTTCGAGGAAATAGGCGTAGATATAGCGGAAACCTGCGCCGCCGGTACCGATTTCTTCCTGCATCCGCACGAGATGGCCGAGGAACAGTTTTTGATATTTTTCATTTTGTTTGGCGGGCAGGGCTTCGATGTTTTTTGCCAACGTGCGGATGCCTTTTACGCCGACGAAAAAAACGGGCGGGAGCATTTGTTTGGCGTTTTTGCGTATGGCCTTGCGGATGATGGCGGGTAAGTCGGCCTTAACTTTTTCAGACGGCCTGTCGTTTTCCAGCGTGTACATCATACCTTTGGCGGCCAATACGCCTTTGGCGAAGCGTGCCCGCTGCAAATCTTCGGCGGCGCAGCGCTGCACTGTTTCAAATACGGGGTCGCTGATAAGGTAGTCGCCGCCGTCTTTGCCGTATACCAAGAGATTGTGCGCGTTGAAATGGAAACGCATTTGCGGCGGGAAATATGGCAGCCAGAATACGGAGGTCTGCAAACCTGCCAGTTTGCCCGATAAAAGCGCGGCATCCAGCGCGTCCTGTCCCTTTTGGGCATTGGAAAATTTGCGGGCGGACAATTTCAGCCCCAATGCCTTGCAGGTGTTTTTGATGATGCCGCGCGGTGCGATGCGGTAGGAAACCAGCGGCATGCCGCCCAACTTGACGACGGGCAGCCAGACAAAGGTCAGCGCGTGGGCGATGCCGAAAATCATAGCTTCGTCTAAGTCGTGGCCGTGGTATTTGAGCAGTGTGGACATTACGCCGCTTTCGCAGTGGGCGGTATGCTGGTGTGGGAATTCGGTCATGAGGGTACCAATCGGATATCTGTTTAGAAGTATTTTTTATGATTAGGCGGCTGCGTTTCAAACATAGATGAAGTCGTCTGAAAAACAAATCAGGGCAGGTTGCCGCCGTTAGCAAAGGTCGGTTAGCCTTAATCCGCGTCCGTCCGCTTCAATTCGTCTATGCTGATTTGCAGCGCGTCGGCGTATTTTTGCAGGGTTTTGTCGGGCAGTTTGGCGAAGATTTCGGGACGTAGGTGGCGGCGGAGCTGCCATTTCCATACGCCCGCGGCCATTGCCAAACCGGCTTCGTCGTGGCGGAAGCGGAACATATGGTAATACAGCGGCGAATATTCGCCCCGAGCCACTGCTTCGCGGGCGGCGCGGGTTTGTTCGTCGAGTTCGGCGACCGCCATTTCGGTGGCGTAGGCTTCGTCCTGCCAGCCGCTGCTGGTACCGGCTTCGTAGCGCCCGTCGCGCGTGCCGTAAATGACTTTCAGATGTCCGTGGTAGCTTTCGCTGTCATCTTGCGGGATGTCTTTGATTTCCATAGTTTCAGACGACCTTTTTTTAGTTTGCTATACCGCTTCCAAAAGCATGAAGCAAGTTGAGAAACGCCCGCTTTCGGGAACGTAGCACAAAACTTTTTGACCGCGCTCCAATGGGAAAGTGCGCATAAATTCTTCAAGGATGATGTAAATCGATGCCGAGCCGGTGTTGCCTTTGGTGTAGAGGTTGGTAAACCATTTTTCCTGCGGGATTTCAAAGCCGATTTTTTTCAGGCCGTCTGAAAGGCGGTCGCGGAAAAAGCCGGAAGAATAGTGGGGCAGGAACCAGTCGATTTCGTCGGCGCGGATGCCGTGTTTGGCGGCGATTTGCGCGAGCGGTTTTTCCACCGTGTAGCGGACGATGTTTTCGTTCAATAGTTTTACGTCCTGCTTGACCGCCATCAGGCTGTGGCGGCGGCTGTATTCGGGGTCGGCGTGTTTCCAGCCTTCGAACACGCCGTCGCGGAATTCTGCGCCGGCATACATGCAGGGCGGCATTTCGTTGGCGTAGGAGAGCAGCTCTATCCAGCGGATTTTCAGGCTGAGGCCGTCTGAATTGGGGCGGTCGGACAAGTATGCCGCGCCCGCGCCGTCCGACAGCATCCAGCGCAAAAAGTCTTTTTCAAAACCGATTTCGGGGGAGGCGTTTTCCAGCTTTTTATGGTCGGTTTCGTGTTGGAACACTTCGCCGCGCATCACCGCCGAAGCGTTTTCCGACGCGGCGGCGACGGCGTGGGCGTGTTCGCCGGTGCGGATGGCGTTGTAAGCGTGTTTCATCGCCGCCATGCCTGCCGCACACACGCCCGCCATGCTCAACACTTCACAGGAGGGCATCTCCAAAAGGCCGTGTACCATCACGCCATGTCCAGGCATGGTTTGGTCGGGGTAGGACGTGGCGCACGACAGGCTGGTGATGTCTTCGGGTTTGATGCCTTGTGCGAACAGCCGGCGGACTGCTTCGGCGGCAAGTTCGGCATTGGTATGCGTGGCGCGGCGGCTGTCGGGGTCTATGGCGTAGTGCCGCGTTTGTATGCCGTTGGAACGCAAAATCATGCGTCGCACGCGCGAGGGCAGCTCGCCCGCCATGCCGAGTACGGCTTCTATCGCATCATTGCCGACGGGGGCGTTGGGCAGGAAGGCGGCGGTACGGTTGAGGTAAACGTTTTTGAGTGTGTTATTTGGAATCATGGTTTTGGGTTGTATGGCGAAACAAAATAGAAATATCAAGGCGTTGCCTTGCCTTATTTTGTCTCACTATGATAAGTGGTCAGCCGATAAACCGCGCCGCGTAATCGCAGCTTGCGGTGAGCGGGATGCCGTGTGCTTCGGCATATGCCGTTAACGCATCCACCAGCATTCGGGCAATGCCCTGATTGCGGAAATTGGGCGAAACTTCGGTATGGTCTACGTCCCAGCTTCCGTTGTGTTCGGTGTAGCTGATGTAGCCTGCTTCCAAACCGTTGATGTCGATTTGGAAGCGGCGGCGTTCAGGGTAATGGATTACTTCGGGCATGGGGTGCTTTCTGTATTTGAGGCCGTCTGAAAAGCAGGACTGTCGTCGGCCGTTGCTGCAAAACATTTTGGTCGTTTTCAGACGGCCTCTGCCAACGTCGGTGCGGCTTCCGGCGTCAAGCCTTAACCGCTTTGGCGAGTGCCGAAGCTGTCAGCATTTGCGTGCCGAACCAGCCCCAATAAATGCGGTGGTGCTTGATTTTGCCGCTTTCCAGCCGCATCACTTCCAAAATATCCACCTGATCGCCGTCGGGCGTTTGGCGCGGGTATTCCCACACCAGCGTATCGCCCGCAACGAAATAGCGGCCATCCCGATACCAGCGCACCAAATCGTTGGGACGGCGGCGCGTGCCTTCCTGTAAGAAACGCAGGATTTCGGCCTTGCCGCACAGGATGCCGCTGTCGGTATCCATAATCGCGGGCACCAGCGGGCTTTCAAATACGGCGTCGTCGGCATACAGCGCAATCAGCGCGTCGGTGTCGCGGTTTTTGGCATATTCGTGCCAGTCGCGGTAAATGCGTTCAAAATCGTCCATATACAGTCTCCTTACAGGTTGCCGCCCGCAATCCGATTTATCCGCCGGAAGGCTGGCCGTAATAATCCGCCATTTTTTTCAGACGGCCTTTGAGCAGCGGATGCAGCAGTTTTTTCACCAATACGCTCACCGGTACCAACACCAGAATCATCGCCAGCAGAAACAGGATATAAAAACACAGCAGGGTGCGGCGCAGCAGGGGGGACACACGTCCGGCGGCCATCAGCAGCCTGCCCCACAGGAAAAAACTGCGTCCGGCGGCTTTTTCGCTGAAAATCAGTTTTTCGTTCACCTTGGCCGCGCCCATATTTTGAAACAGGGTTTCGTCCAAGGTTTTGTTTTGCAACAGGGTATCCCGCATTTTCGCACCGAAGCGCGCCGCGTCGGCCAGCTCTCCGTCTGCGATGCCGGCGGAGGGCAGGGCGCGGAAGTATTGTTTGTCGCCCGACAGCAGCCATGCGGGGGTGGTGATGAAGCTGGCGGCGCTGTTGCATGCGTCGATTTTGACGATGTTGCCGATGAGTTTCGCGCCGTTTTGTGCCAAAAGTGACTTCATTTTTTCCTGCGCGCCCAACCACATATTGCGGCAACCGATAAGCGTTACCACGGGTTTGCCGTTGAGCAGGTGGCGGGTTTCTTCCCGTTGCAGGAAGGCGGTAATCGGCTGGGCGGGCGAGAGGAACCAGACGGTATAGGCGATAACCACGGCGTCGTAATCGTCGGCGGGAATGGTGGGCGGCAGAATCGGCGCGGGTTTCAGGTGGACGGTTTCGGGAAAGGTGTTAAAAAACCGCCAAAACGACCACGGAAACGGATACGGCTCTTGCGGTTCAAGGTTCACGCAATCCACATGGATACCGCCCTGCCGCAAAGGTTCGGCAAAATTCCGCACCAGTTCCGCCAGCTGTCCGGTTTGCGAGTAATACACCAGCAGCACTTTTTTCACGTCGTTTCCCATTATGTATTAACAAAAATTATTTGATGATTGGTTATTATAGCTTTTTTGTAAAATTATTTAAAGAACAATAGGGTGGGATAAAGGGGGGTCGTCTGAAAAGGGCGGTAGGCGTGAAAGTGGAGGCAAATGGCATATCCTGAAATCACTGGGCTTAGGGCAAAAATATCTGCCTGATAAAATGCAAACCTGCGGCTTGCCATCCTCGCTCAACCTCTCATGCGGAGAGGAAAAACGCGGGCGGCAAGCCGATAGGTAAGTTCTTCAAAAGTGGACAGAATGACTTTGCAGGTCTGTCGGATGGCGGAGCTTACAGGGCTTTTTTGGCAAAGTCGTCCAGTGGTTTGCCGGTTTGTACTTCTCTGAACTGCATCACGGTTTTGTCGCCCTGTTTTTCGTCCAACTCGATTTTGCGCACCACGCTGTCGCCGCTGATGGCGATGCGGTTGAAAATTTGGCGGGTAACGGCGGTTTTCGGCGTCAAATTCAGCGTCCATTGCTTTTCCGTGCCAGAGAGGGCGAGGTTAAATTGTTTTTCCAAGCCTTGCGTGTTGCCGCCGAGCAGGTCGAGGAAGAGCTTGATTTGCTGACTTTGTCCAACCTTGCCTTGGTTGGGGTTGGTCCATGCGCTGCCGTTCCACTGCATGATGCCGTCTGAGCGTACGCGCAGGGTGGTTTCAAACGGTTTCTGCATTTGCCACAACAGGCCTTTTTTCGGAATCAGGACAAATTTTCCGCCGGTAACCATCGGTTTGCTCAGGGATTTCAACTGCCGCTGCTGGGTAAACGCGCCCTGTACGTTGGACGGCTTTTGCAGGGTTTGGGCGAGTTCGGCGGTGGAAAACGCCCACAAGGCGGGGCTGGCAAGGGTCAGGAAGAGGGCGGTAAGTGTTTTTTTCATGTTGTTCCTTTTCAGGTTGTTTTTCAGACGACCTTAAGGGTCGGGGTCGTCTGAAAACGGGAAGGTCAGGCGGGGGTAAAGGTAGGATGGGTTTGTACGGCATCCAGCCAGCTTTGCGGGGTCTGAAACTGCATCAGGCCGTCTGCCAGCGAAACGGCGGCTTGGGTGGTCGAAGCGCGGTTGAGCTTTTCGTTGGTTTGCGCATCATAAATCGTATAGTCGATGCGCAGGCAGCTTTCGATTTCGACGATCTCCATATCGACGCGGATTTTTTGACCGAAACGGGCGGGGCGGATGTATTTGAGGTTCATCTGCACGATCGGCCAGCTGTATCCTTGCCGCGCCATTTCATTGTAGTCGTAGCCGATGGCGGACAAAAAGGCGCAGCGGGCGGTTTCGAGGTATTTCACATAGTTGCCGTGCCAGACGATGTGCATGGCGTCCACATCGAAAAACTGGACTTCGATTTCAAAGCTGTGGCGGCAGTAGATGTGTTTTTTCATGAGATTCCTTGTGTGGGGCGCAAGCGGCATAGATTATATAGCGGATTTGCCGCCAAACGGTAAGGCGTTGTTTGCGCGGATGCAATGTGGTGCGATGTTTGAGGTGTGTTTTATAGTGGATTAACTTTAAACCCGTACGGCGTTGCCTCGCCTTGTCCTGATTTAAAGTTAATCCACTATATTTTACTACACTATGACGGTATGGTTCGGCATCTGCTTTAAGCCGGGAGTGCCCGGGGTATGGTTGGTTTGCAAAAAGGTCGTCTGAAAATTTTCAGACGACCTTTGGCGATAAACGGATTTATTGGGTGCTGATAATCCGGTTGATCTGCCATTCAAGAAACGGCGTATATGCCGAGGCGCGGCGGATGATGGCTTGGTCTTCGTTATCCGGCGTGCTTGGGCGGCTTTCGGCGGTTTGGATATTTTTGTTGTCCCATTTGTGGAATGCTTTGCTGTGTTGATGATAGAAACCGCGTTCGGTGATGATGACTTCGGGGTTGTAGCCGTAGCCGCACCATGCGGAATCGGGTTGCGGGGCGGTGAGGTTGCAGCCAGTTTGGTAGTAGCGCGATTTGGATAGGCTTAAGTTGTAGAGGGTCGGCAGGATGTCTTTGTGCGAACCTGCGCGTTCGGGATGGTATTCGGCGCTGCCGCGGTAGGCTTGCGGGACGTAAAGGTAGAAGGGGACGCTGTGGCCGAGTGCGGCATCGGCGGATTCGGGATAGCCGATGGCGCGCATATTGTGGTCGCCGGTGGCGGCGATAATGGTGTCGGGCGCGATGGTTTTCACTTTGCCGATAAAGCGGCCGAGTTGGTCGTTGCTGTATCGGAAGGTGTTGAAAATTTCATTCAGCTCTTTGCCTGAGGCGAGGTTGGCAAGGCGTTTCTGCTCTTGTTCGTCCAAACGGAAGGTTTTCGCCTGATGCGGCGCGGGCAGGCGGTAGGGCGGATGGTTGGTCACGGACATCATCATGATGAATACGGGCTTGCCGCTTTTTTCGGCGCGCGCGAGTTCTTCTTCGGCATAACGGAACATGAATTCGTCGGGTACGCCCCATGTGTCGGATTTTGCTTCGGGATAGTGGGTTTTGAGGGTGTTTTCATCGATGATTTCGTTGACGCCCAAGTGCCGCAGGAAGGTGTCGAAATCGCGCCAGCCGCCGTTGCCCGCTGTAATATAGACGACGCGGTAGCCGGCATCGAGATAGGGTTTGAACATGTTGCCGGGGAAGGTTTTGTTTTTAGCAAGGGATTGGCTGAGGTTGAGGCGCGGGCTGCGGACGAAGAAGCGGTGCAGGGTGTCGCTGGTGCCGTCTCCCTCGGAAACGAATTTGCGGTACACCCAGTCTTGCTGCCAGTGTTTGCCCAGTTCGCCCAAGAGGTCCCGTTCGGGATTGTCCATGTTCAAGAGATGTGCGCTCATGCTTTCCATGACGGTGAGAACGACGTTGGGACGGTGTTTTTCGACGGCGGCGTTTGCGGCGGTTTGGGCAAAGAGCTGCGTCAAGTCGGCGTCGGTTTTTTTATCGAGCAGGGTACTGATGAGCCGGCTGCCGTCTTCGTCGGAGACGGGATGGAAGTCGTTGCTGTTGCGGTATTCGTTGACTGCCCAGCTTAGGGAGGTCAGGGCATTGGGAACGAGTTTGTTGATTTGCGGTGCGGCAGAAATCTGCATGGCGGTCTGACGCAGGGGGAATTTGCCGAACGAGCCGCGTATGCCTGCGGCAAGCGCGAGGACGGGTAAGAGGACGGCGACAATCCAAGCGGTTTTCCCCCATGAGGTCGTCTGAAAGCGGGTGCGGCGGCGGATGAGGCTGAAGATTTTGCTGAAAACGAAAGCTGCGGCAATCAAGGCGGCAAGACAGGGGATGACGGGATAGTCCGACCAGACGGTTTTCAGGACAGCACGGGTATCTTCGTCCGCCAGTCCGAAGACGAAGACGTCAAATTGACGGTCGTAAACGCTGTAATAGAACCAGTTGCCCAGCGCGGCGGCAAAGGCGGTCAGGAAAAGGACGGTTGCGACGGTAGGCAGGAGGCGTAGGGTAAAGGCGGCGGTTTTCTGCGTAGCCAGTCCGAACAGCCCGATCAGGAAGGGGAAGGCGGCGGCAACGGAGGCGATTTTGATGTCGAACAACAGCCCTTTGACAAACAAAGCCGCCAAATCGCCCGCATAACGGCTGCGGATGTCGTCTGAAACGAAATGGTGCAGCATGAAGAAACGTTCGGCGGAGAAAACGGCGACGATGGATACCCATAAAATCAGGCAGATGAGGAGGGTTTTCCGATAGGCGGTAAGGCGGGTCATCATAATTGGCGGGTAAGATGGGGTGGATGTAAATTTATATCAAATTTAGTAAGGTGTAATTTTACGGTTTAGAGGTACGGCTTTCAAGATATGGCAAAGGATTATTCGGAATGAAGGGGGCTCAGCTTGCTAAAACGGTAAAACGCACACAGTCAACACTGCACCTTATCTATAAAATTGGTGTTTTAGGCTACGGTTCGTTATAGTATTTAAATGAATGAATTAAAAAAGAAATATCAGATACTTCGTACAAATATGTTTGGATTTTATACAAGCAATTTTTATGAGTAAACTTTACTTCTATACTATCTTCTTTATCCTTAAAGGTGAAAGCACTATCAAATATAACCCATTCAATACCATTAATAAAAATTGATATTTCTTCTAATGGCTGATATTTATGATGACCATCTACTATATTTTTTATATGAGAGTCAATGTGTGATTCATCATTAATCCAATAATTTCTGAATATAAAAATCTCACTAGCATCTTGTTTATGTACCGCAAAAATTGGTAAAGGTTCATCTCCTAAAATAATAGTTTGTACACCTTCCACAGATAAAACAGATAAATAGTTATGCTGAGAACAAGCTAAAGAATAATGCTCTTCTGGTTTTAAATCTACACAGCCCTGCCATATATTGGCATCTGATTTTGGTAACATGACTAATGGGCCACCATAAGTGCTAATATTATGCGTTTTAAAAAAATTCATTACAAAACCTTTATGTATTAAAAATTTAAATTTTATCTAGCTAAAGTTACTTCAAGCAAAAACTATATTCGAGACTTTTGTAATAATATAAGTTACATAAGTTTATGCTCAATGCCATTTCCAAAATGAAAAATTTCTCTTACTTTTCCTAATGTTGGCTCAATATCAGAAGGTTTTTATTCGATTAAAAATTTTTTAGCAAATTTTTATGCGTCAAATTTCGTTAACAGACTATTTTTGCAAAGGTCTCAGGTGATGTCTTAACAAAATTTCTGTGTTATTTCGTCTGCGTAAGAAGGGCTGCATGGCTGTATGGATATTTGGATTTATTCGTTAAGCCGATTTTGGCAGTTTTGAATGAAAAAGGTCGTCTGAAAACCTTATCTCCCGTTTTCAGACGACCTTTGATGCGATGGCTGCCGCTTACAACACTGATTTCACAGTATCCACCACATTGTCCACGGTAAAGCCGAATTCTTTGAACAGCAGTTCGGCAGGGGCGGATTCGCCGAAGCGGTTGATGCCGACGACTGCGCCGTTCAATCCGACGTATTTGTACCAGCCGTCGGCGTGTCCGGCTTCTACGGCGATGCGCGGCAGGCCTTCAGGCAGGATAGCGGCTTGATAGGCGGCGTCTTGGCGGTCGAAGACGTTGGTGGACGGCATGGAAACAACGCGTACGGCGATGTTTTGCGCGGCGAGGGCTTTTTGCGCTTCCAGAGCCAGCTCGACTTCGGAACCGGTGGCAATGATGACGGCTTGGGCGTTGCCTTGGGCTTCGCTGATGACGTAGCCGCCGCGTTTGATGTCGTTCAGTTGTTGTTCGTTGCGCGCTTGGAATTTCAGGTTTTGACGGCTGAAAATCAGGCAGGACGGATGGTCTTCGGCTTTTACCGCTTCCGCCCATGCCACCAGCGATTCGGCGGTGTCGCACGGACGCCATACGTCCATGTTCGGAATCAGGCGCAGGGTGGCGGTTTGCTCGACGGGTTGGTGGGTCGGGCCGTCTTCGCCGAGGCCGATGGAATCGTGGGTGAAGACGAAGACGGGGTTGATTTTCATCAGCGCCGCCATGCGCAGGGCGTTGCGTTCGTATTCGCTGAACATCAGGAAAGTCGCGCCGAAGGGTTTCACGCCGCCATGCAGGGCAAGGCCGTTCATGATGGCACCCATGCCGAACTCGCGCACGCCGTAGTGGATGTAGTTGCCGCCTTTGTCGCGGGTAACGGAGACGCTGTTTGACCAGTCGGTCAGGTTGGACGGGGTCAGATCGGCAGAACCGCCCACCAGTTCGGGCAACTCTTTAGCGAGGATTTCGATGCTGTTTTGGCTGGCTTTGCGGGTGGCGATGGTTTCGGCTTTGGCGCACACTTCTTTCAATGCGGCTTGAACGTATGCATCGAAATTGTCCGGCAGTTTTTTATCCATGCGGCGCACGAATTCTGCGGCCTCGGCGGGATATTTGGCTTGGTATTGCGCGAACAGCTCGTTCCATTCCGCTTCCAGTTTCGCGCCTTGTTCTTTCGCGCTCCATGCGTGGTAAATTTCTTGCGGGATTTCAAATGCGGGGTAAGTCCAGCCCAAATGTTTGCGCGTGGCTTCGATTTCGTCCGCGCCCAAAGGTGCGCCATGGGTTTTGTGGCTGCCTTCTTTGTTGGCGCTGCCTTTGCCGATTAAGGTTTTGCAGCAGATAATAGATGGTTTGCCGGTTTCGGCACGGGCGGCTTCGATGGCGGCTTGAATGGCGGTGGTGTCGTGGCCGTTTACGTTGGGAACAACGTGCCAGCCGTAGCTTTCAAAGCGTTGCGGGATGTTTTCGGTAAACCAGCCGTCCACTTTGCCGTCGATGGAAATATTGTTGTCATCATACAAAACAATCAGTTTGCCCAAGCCCAAGGTGCCGGCGAGCGAACAGGCTTCGTGCGATACGCCTTCCATCAGGCAGCCGTCGCCCATGAAGACATAGGTGTAGTGATCGACGATGTTCAAACCGTCTTTATTAAATTCGGCGGCCAGGATTTTTTCCGCCAATGCCATACCTACTGCGTTGGCAATGCCTTGTCCCAACGGGCCGGTCGTGGTTTCCACGCCGTCGGTGTAGCCGTATTCGGGGTGGCCGGGGGTTTTGCTGTGCAGTTGGCGGAAGTTTTTCAAGTCTTCAATGCTCAGGTTGTAGCCGGTCAGGTGCAGCAGGCTGTACAACAGCATGGACGCGTGGCCGTTGGAGAGGACGAAGCGGTCGCGGTTGTAGAATTTGGGGTTGGCGGGGTTGTGGCGCAGGAATTTCGTCCACAATACTTCCGCCATTTCCGCCATACCCATGGGCGCGCCGGGGTGGCCGGAATTTGCTTTTTGAACGGCATCGGCCGAGAGGAAACGGATTGCGTTTGCCAGTTGAGACATTTTGTACCTTCCTTGCTGTATTGGTTTGAAACGGTAACGGTAAAGAAAATCCCGTTGATTATCGCCCGATTCGGTCAGGCTTTCAAGGATATGGGCGGCTTTCAGACGACCTTTCCGTCTATCAGAAGGACAACTTCAAACCGGTACGGCATCGGTTTCGCGTTGTCCTGTTTTAAAAATTGTCCGCATAAGGGGTCGTCTGAAACAGGCAAAGCAGATGAGATTAACTGTTATTCCGTTTTGAAACAGTAGTTTATAAATTTTTATCGGAGATATAGCGATTCGCTATAAACATAGCGTCATCGGTTATATGCAACTGCTTGAATATCGCCGATTTCAGACTTGGGCAACGGAAAAATCAAAACGGGTGGCATATAAAAGCCAAGTAGGGCTTTTTGCTTTGGTCAAGCTCAAATGATATGATTCCGACGCATATAAAAGGTCGTCTGAAAAACCAATCAAACCAGTAATCAGAATAAAAGACCTGCGCGCAAACACACGAAGGAACACTGAAAAATGTCAACAGAAAACCAAGCCGAAAACGCTGTGTCAGAAGAAAAAAACGCTGCCCCGAAAGAGCAGTCCGAGAAACCGGCAAAAACCGCTCCGCCCAAACCCTCAAAACCCAAATCCAGCGTCATCCAAATCCATCCCGAAGGCGAACGCATCCATCCGAAAAAAGCGGAAGGGCGGTTCGCCAAATTACGTATAGCCGCCGTATTGGCGACGCAGTTTGTGTTTTATGTGATTCCGTGGTTCAACTGGAGCGACCGTCAGGCAGTACTCTTCAATATTCCGGACCGGCATTTCTTCATTTTCGGGCTGTCGTTGGGCATGGGTGATTTGATTTACCTTGCCCTGCTGCTGATGATTTGCGCCTTCGGGCTGTTTTGGTGGACGACGATTGCCGGACGCTTGTGGTGCGGCTATTCCTGCCCGCAGACGGTTTACACCGAAATCATGCTTTGGATCGACAACTTGGTCGAAGGTGACCGCAACAAACGCCTGAAGCTGGAAAAATCGCCGTGGAATTTCACTAAAATCCGTATCAAAGCAACTAAAGCCCTGCTGATTTTCATTGTCTGCGCGTGGACAGGCATTACCTTTGCGGGCTGGTTTGTCCCGATCCGCCAGTTCGTTCCCGACTTGTTTGCCGGAGCAGCGGGCGGCGGCGCGATGTTTGCCGCAGCGTTTTACGGCTTCATGACCTTCTTCTTTGCCCACGTTATGCGTGAGAAAGTGTGCCTGCATATGTGTCCGTATGCACGCTTCCAAAGCGCGATGTTCGACAAAGACACGCTGATTATTTCTTACGATACCGAACGCGGCGAACCGCGCGGCGCACGCAAAAAAACCGCCAATAAAGAAGACAGCGGGTTGGGCGACTGCATCAACTGCACCATGTGCGTACAGGTCTGTCCCGTCGGTATCGATATCCGCGACGGTTTGCAGTATCAATGTATCGGCTGTGCGGCGTGTATTGATGCCTGCGACGAAATTATGGACAAAATGGGTTATCCGCGCGGCCTGATACGCTATACAACCGAAGGCGCGTTGGAACACGAATATCCTGAAAGCGACATCAAAAAACGCTTGAAACGTCCGCGTGTGGCGGGATACGGCGCTGTTTTGCTGGTGGTTATTATTGCTTTCTTGGTCGGACTTTCCACACGCAAAATGGTCGAAGTCGATATTTTGAAAGACCGCGGCGTGATGGTGCGCGAAAACAGCAAAGGTTGGCTGGAAAACGCATATAACCTGCGCATTATCAACAATAGTGAAAACGAACAAGTGATGACTGCGGCAGTCAAAGGCTTTGAAGAAATTGCCCTGACCGGACTGCCGGAAGGCGGCGTGAAAATCGCACCGCGCCAGACGTTGACCATCCCTGTCCAAGTTTCCACCATTCCCGAATACGCCGACAAGGGCAGCCATCCGATTGAGTTTACCTTCACTTATCGCGAAACCGGCAAAGCAGATGGCAAACCCACTATCTTGGAAGAAGAAGCAACCTTTATCGGAGAATAAAACGTGTCCGAGCAAAAACAAGTCAAACCTTGGTACAAACACATTTGGCCGTGGGTGTTGATGGCGGGTCCTATTTTCGTCGTGATTGCCAGTGTCGCCATGTTCTTCGTCGCCAAAGAACATGCAACCGATTTGGTAACGGACGACTATTACAAAGACGGCAAACACATCGACATCCAGCTTCACCGCGATGAAGAGGCAGTGAAGCGGCATATGCAGGTGCAAGTGTTGATCAGTCCGGATAAGGATGCGGCCAAAGTGTTTGTCAGCGGGGAATTCGATCCCAAACAGCCTTTGAATCTCCTTTTGATGCACCCGACTAAAAAATCGGAAGACCAAACCGTCAAACTGCACCCCGTCAGCGCGGAAGCCCAAAACGGCCGTATGGAGTATGAAGCGACTTTCAAACCCCTGCCGCCGACCAACCACTGGTATCTGCGCGTGGAAGATACCTCGGGCGTTTGGCGGGTGGAGGATAAATGGATAGTCAGTCAAGGCAATGCAATCAATCTGACCCCTATGAACAAATTGTTTGAGAACGCCAATCAGAAGCCGAAAGATTCAGGACAATAGTTTGACAGGCTCAAAAGGTCGTCTGAAAAATTTCAGACGACCTTCATGCTGTAAGGTTTGTGATGATGTTGGCGCAAATATAGTGGATTAACTTTAAACCAGTACGGCGTTGCCTCGCCTTAGCTCAAAG
>CAUVJL010000063.1:0-14227 GCA_963552075.1 uncultured Neisseria sp. | reverse complement strand
TCTGTACTGTCTGCGGCTTCGTTGCCTTGTCCTGATTTAAATTTAATCCACTATATGTTCATGTTTGACATAGAGAAACAGCAGATATAGCCCAAAGGTCGTCTGAAACATCCGACAACCCGATAACACACACCCCACCCCACCAACACAACCGACAACCCCGCCATGACCTCACGCACCGCACACTGGCAAGCCGCCCGCCTGCTGCAAGCCGAAGAAACCCACATCCGCTCCGAACACACCGGCCGCAGCTACCGCATCCAAACCGCCGCCGTCGGCGACCCGCCCCCACAAGGCTATCCCGTCCTCCATATCCTCGACGGCGACGCCTTCTTTCCCGCCGCCCTCAGCATGGCGCAATCCCTGCTCATCAACCCCATGACCCGAAGCCGCGCCGCCTGCCTCATCGTCAGCATCGGCTATCCCAACGGCGAAGTCCGCGACCTGACCCAACGCGCCCTCGACTACACCCCGCCCCTGCCCGAAACCGCCACTGAAGCAGACCGCCGCCAGTACGGACAAGCCGACCGCTTCGCCGCCTTCCTCGACCACGAACTCGCCCCGACCCTTGCCGCCAAATACCCCGTCAACCCCAAAGAACAAGCCCTGTTCGGACACTCCTTCGGCGCATTGTTCGGACTCTATTCCCTCTTCACCGCCCCTGACCGCTTCAAACACAACCTGCTCGCCTCCCCCTCCGTCTGGTGGCACAACCGCCGCGTCCTCGACTTCCTCCCGTCCGCCCTTCCCGCCGACACCGCCGTCCGCATCAGCGTCGGCGAACACGAAGGCCGCAGCAACCGCCCCGAACAAATCGGCAGGGAAATGGTCGCCCAAGCCAAACTGCTTGCCGGCACCCTCCAACACCTCGGCGCAGACGCACAATTCACCCTCTACCCCAACGCCAACCACGGCAACACCCCCTTCTACGCCCTCCCCGACCACATCGAATACCTCCGCCAAGTGTGGCAGAAAAAATAAACCCGCAGGAAAACGACAAGCCGTATTCCAAACAAAGAGGAATACGGCTTGAGTGATGGCGGTTGGGGATTTTCAGACGACCTTGGATTCATTTTTTATGCAATCAACGCAGGTTTTATTCAATTAAATTGGAAACCCAACCCGTAGCGTGGGCAGCGTCCACGAAATCTGCCACCTAAATAATCTGAATCAGTTATCTTTGTCCGTGTATTCACCTCATGAGCAAAGCCCACGCTACTTGTTGCCGCAACGGCAACTTATCCCTTCCCCCGCCCGGCGGGGGAAGGTTAGGATGGGGGTGGCCTTTTGGGTTTAGGTTAAATCAAATTCGTACAACCCGTAGAGCCACCCTCTCCCCAGCCCTCTCCCACCGGACGGGAGAGGGGGCAGGTTACAGGTAAAAATAAGGTCGTCTGAAAACTTTGAGATTTGAGTTTTGGAGAAACTCGTTCACTCCCGTTTTCAGACGACCTCGTTTATTCAATCAATACAGGTTTGGGATAACCCAAGTAGCGTGGGCTTTGCCCACGAAATCCACCACCTGACAATTCAAATCAGACAACAGCTGAATGGGCATCCATTTCGGCATTTATCTCGCGGGCAAAGCCCACGCTACCCGTTGCAGCAACAGCAACCTGTCCCTTCCCCCGTCCGGCGGGGGAAGGTTAGGATGGGGATGGCTTTGTGACTTTAGGTCAAATCAAATTCGTGCAATCCGCAGAACCACCCTCTCCCCAGCCCTCTCCCGCCGGACGGGAGAGGGGGCAGGTTGCAGATAAAAACGAGGTCGTCTGAAAACTTTGGGATTTGAGTTTTGGAGAAACTCGCTCCCGATTTTCCAGACGACCTCGTTTATTCAATCAATACAGGCTTTGGATAACCCAAGTAGCGTGGGCTTTGCCCACGAAACCTACCATCTGACAATTCCAATCAGACAACAGCCGAATGGACATCTATTCCGGCATTCGTTTCGCGGGCAAAGCCCACGCTACTCATTGCAGCAACAGCAACCTGTCCCTTCCCCCGTCCGGCGGGGGAAGGTTAGGATGGGGGTGGCTTTTGAGGTTTAGGTAAAATCAAATTCGTGCAAACCGTAGAGCCACCCTCTCCCCAGCCCTCTCCCGCCGGACAGGAGAGGGGGTAGGTTGCAGGTAAAAATAAGGTCGTCTGAAAACTCTGAGAGTTGAGTTTTGGAGAAACTCGTTCACTCCCGTTTTCAGACGACCTCGTTTATTCAATCAATACAGGCTTGGGACTCAAGTAGCGTGGGCTTTGCAAAAAAGCCCTTCCTATCATCGACAATCCGGATTTATTCTGTCTGAATCTTTTTTCTAAAAATCTTAGTGATTAACCATCCCAGTAAAAACCACCAAATTGCATTCAGAAAGATAAATACCCAATTGGCTAACGGGCCATTTACATAATTGGAAACGAATAAGGACAAAATGGAAAAGGGAAAGGCTGAGACGAAGAGAAGAAAACCTCCCCAGCTCCCCTCTGTACTATCACCCAAAATAACCATTGATGCGATTAGATAGATTAATGCCAGCCAGATACCTAATTTATTTTTAAAGAAAGACATATATCATTTCCTCTTGTTTTTGTAAGTATAAAGCATAAACCAAAACGTTCACCAAATCGGGCGCAGCGTTCCATATGTGCGGACGCTTCCGCGGCATCTCCGGTAAAGGGCTGCAATCGATTTATGTTCAGGGAAAGCGATATCTGTCCGACGGCAGGCTGCGCATTACCCGCAAACCCCTGATTGACGGCAAATGGAAAACCTCCGGCACCACCAATCGACAAGCTCGGAAGAAACCCAATCCGTAGCGTGGGCTTTGTCCGCGAACCTGCTGTCCGACAATCCGAATCGGGCGGTTGTCTTTATCTTCATTTCGTGGCAAAGCCCACGCTACGGGTCGTCTGAAAACCAGTTTTCAATTTTCAGACGACCTTCTTGCAACGTCCACCTTGCCCGTGTTCAAACTGTCCTAACGCTCGATGCCACCGCACAACCGTTCGACGATTTCCGCCGCGCTGCCGGGGCGGCACAGTCCTGCATTTTGTCCTGCCCAAAATGGGGAAAAGTCGTAGCAGCCTTGTTTTTCGGCGGCGGCTTTCAATGCGCCGACGGCTGCGCCTGCCAAGGGGAACGGGAGCGCTGCGTCATTCATCGGACCGGCTTCGCGTATGAAGCGGTTGTAAAGTCCGCGCGCCGCGCCGCCGCTGAACAAGTTGGTCACTACGGTATCTTCGGGACGGGCGGTTTGGATGGCAGCGCGGTGGGCGGGTTTGGTCAGGGCTTCGTCTGCGAGCAAGAAGGCAGTTCCGACTTGCACTGCGGACGCGCCCAATCCCAACGCGGCGCGGACGGCGGTGGCATCGGAAACGCCGCCTGCGGCTATGACGGGCAGGCGCACGGCCTTGCGGACGGCGGGCAACAGGGCGAACAAGCCGCTTTGGCTATCGGGATTGCGGTTTAAAAACCATCCCCGATGACCGCCCGCCTCCCACGCTTGGGCTATCACGACATCCGCGCCGTTTTGTTCCAGCCAGACGGCTTCTTCGACCGTCGTCGCGCTGCTCCACACTTCCGCGCCCGTCGCTTTGACGCGCTGCAAGTATTCGGGCGCGGGCAAGCCGAAGTGGAAGCTGACCACAGGCGGACGGTAACGTTCCACACATGCCAACGCGTCGGCATCAAACGGCTGCCGTCCGCCGCCACTGGGAATGTCGTTTTCCGTCAGCCCGTAAGCCTCGAAATACGGACGCAACACGGCAAACCATGCGTCCTGTTGCGCACGTTCGGCAGACGGCGTGCGGTGGGCGAAAAAATTGAGGTTGTACGGACGGCCGCCGCCTTCCTGCTTCATCCGTGCCAACGCTTTTTCCAAACCTGCGGCGTCATACATCGCCCCTGCCAACGAACCCAAAGCGCCGGTTTTGCCGACAGCCAAAGGCAGCTCTGTGTCATGCGCAAACGCCATCGGCGCTTGAATCAGCGGATAGCGCAGTGAGGATAAAATGCGGCTCATGTCTGTTTCTCCTTGTAATCTGTTTGGTCAGCCGGCTTGAAATTTCTTCAGTTTAAATACGCGGACTGACCATGTGGAACATGGCTGAATTTTGCCACAAAAAATAGTCGGGCATAGCTGCAAGGTCGTCTGAAAACAAATCTTAGCGTTTTGTGTCAAGCGAGTGTTTGCGAAACCAAACATATTGGCCCCCTCCTATTCAACTCGATATAGAAAAAGGTCGTCTGAAAACCCTGTTTCGGGTTTTCAGACGACCTTTGCTTTGCCTTCAAACAGGCTTTAGGTCAGGATTACCATTGGTAGCCGACACCTGCGGTCGCGCCGTAGTGGCCGCGTGAGTTTCCGGTAGCAGTACCTTTGATGATCCAGTTGCCGCCGTCGGAGATGCTGGAGAAGCCGACTGCGTAGCCGCTTTCACCGCGGTAAACGCCGCCTGCAACCGCCATCATGCTCTTACCCGGCAGGTAGGCTTGCGGCAGACCGGCGACCGCCATGGCTGCTGCGGTACCGGCTTTGGAATCGCTTTCCACATTGTCGATACGTTGGTTGATTTGGTTGCCCATGTTCACCACGTAATTGCCGATGTTGGTCACGTTTTGGTTAATCGCCTGATTAGCTTGATACAACTGGCTGCCGTTAACCGCATCGGTGCTGTCTGCGGCGACGGTACCTGCGGCGACGTTGGTGACTTTCTTACCGCCTGCGTTGATGCCCTCGGCAGTGATGTTGACATCGCCTGCTTTCAGACCGTCTTTGCCCAGCGCCACTTTGTCGCCGACGTTGACGCCGTTGTTGTTCACAACAGTATCGCCTGCTTTGACGCTGTCTACTTTCAGGTCTTTGTTGAGGCCGACCTGAATGCCGTTCGCGCCTGCGGTGGTGGTGATGTTGGCATCGCCTTTAACCGCCACGGTATCGCCCAGTTTGTTGGCAACGGTCGTACCGCTGTCGCCTGCGAAGCTGATGCCTTTATTGTCCACCGCGTCTTTCGCCGCGACGCCTTTGGCGATGTCGGCTTTGACAGTTTTAGACAGGTCGACGGCGTAGTCGGTCACGTTGTTGGCGTCTTTGTTGCCTTTGGTCACGACGATGTTGTCGGAACCTGCGGAGACGCTCGCGCCGTCTGCGTTCACGGTGTAAACGGTTTGACCGTTCTTACCTTGTTTGCTAGTGACGCTGGCGATGTTGGTACCGGCTTCGACTTCGGTCTTGGCGGCGGCAGTCAGACGGTTCAACTGTCCGACGTTGGCGGCATCGGTGTCTTTCACACCGGCGGCAACATTACTGATGGCTTTGTTGCCTGCGTTGATGCCGTCAGCAGTAATGTTCACATCGCCTGCTTTCAGACCGTCTTTGCCCAATGCCACTTTGTCGCCGACTTTGACGCCGTCGTTGTTCACAACGGTATCGCCTGCGGTGAAGCTGTCGGCTTTGAGGTTGGGTGCGGTCGCCACTTTGTAAGTGGTGCTGCCGTCGGCATTTTGCTCAGGGGTGACGACGATGTTGTCGTTGCCGCTGTCCACTTTGGACGTGGCTTTCGCTGCGGCTGCTTTGAGCTGTGCAACGTTTACTGCGTCGGTGTCGGCTTCGCCTGCGGCGATGTCGGTGACTTTGTTGCCGCCGTTGTTCAGACCGTCTTTGGTCAGGCTGACAGGTTTGCCTGCTTTGCCGTTGCCCACGGTCAATCCGTTGTCGGTCAATACGCTGCCGCCAACAGTTACTTTGTCGAAGGAGACGTCGTCTGAAGTCGCTACGGTGATGTGTTTACCGTTGCGGCTGACTTTGATGTTTTTGCCTTCTTTAAAGGTTACGGTGTCGCCTGCGCTGATTTTTTCAGACGAGGTTTCGTCGTTGGCATTCAGGTTCCAGCCTTTGTCGGCAGTTTCTTTCACTGCGGCAATGGCGTCGTGGACGTTGTCTTTGCCTGTACCGCCGATGTCGGTAGTGGTCACGTTGCCTTTGTTGTTGGCCGCGTTACCGCCGAGCAGGTTCGCCAGGTTGGCTTGGGCTGCGTTCAGCTGCTCTTCGCTGGCGGCTTGACCTTTAGTGGCAAAGTCCGCACCGCCCAGGGTGGTGTTGCTCAGACCGGAAATCAGACCGGCTGTACCGTCGATTACGAGCGGTTTGTTGCCGTTGCCTGCTTTGCCGACGGTAATCTTGTCAGCCAGCGAGAAGCCGATGCCGTTTTCGTCGGCGCGGGTCAGGATGTTGCCGTCGCCTTTGACGCTCAGGCTGTCACCCAGTTTCTTCGCACCGGTCGTGCCGTTGTCGGCGGCAAAGGTCAGACCTTTGTTGTCCACCGCGTCTTTCGCCGCGACGCCTTTGGCGATGTCGGCTTTAACTTCGTCGGTCAAGTCGAGGGCGTAATCGGTAACACCGTCGGCGTCTTTCGCACCTTCGCTGACTTTAACCGCACCGCCCGCCGCTTGGCTGAGGGTGGTCTTGTCGGCGTTAACCGTGTACTCGGTGTTGTTGCCGTCCACTTTTTCGCTGACGGTCACGTTCTTACCGGCGACGACGGTGGTGGTTTTTTCGGTGGCGGCGAGTTGTTCGTTCAGCTGGGCGACGTTGACGGCGTCGGTGGCTTTTACGCCTTTGGCTACGTTGCTGATGGCTTTATTGCCGGCGTCGATGCCGTCAGCAGTGATGTTCACATCGCCTGCTTTCAGACCGTCTTTGCCCAGCGCCACTTTGTCGCCGACTTTGACGCCGTCGTTGTTCACAACGGTATCGCCTGCGGTGAAGCTGTCAGCCTTCAGGTCTTTAGCGGTAGAAACTTTGTAAACATTAGAACCGCCTGTTTTGTCAGTTTCAACGACGATGTTGTCGTCGCCGCTTTCCACACGACCTGAATTGGCTTTCAACTGGGCAACGTTGACGGCATCGGTATCTGCTTCGCCTGCGGCGACGTTGGAGATTTTATTGCCGCCGTTGTCCAAACCGTCTTTGGTCAGTCTGACAGGGTTGCCTGCTTTGCCGTTGCCCACGGTCAGTCCGTTGTCGGTCAGTACGCTGTCACCTACGGTCACTTTGTTGAAGGATACGTCGTCTGAAGTCGCTACGGTGATGTTCTTACCGTTGCGGCTGACTTTGACGTTTTTACCTTCTTTGAAGGTTACGGTGTCGCCTGCGCCGATTTTTTCAGACGAGGTTTCGTCGTTGGCGTTCAGGTTCCAGCCTTTTTCGGCAGTTTCTTTCACTGCGGCAATGGCGTCGTGGACGTTGTCTTTGCCTGTACCGCCAATGTCGGTGAAGTTGACGTTGCCGTTGTTGTTGGCTGCGTTACCGCCGAGGATTTTCGCCAGATTGGCTTGGGTAGCGTTCAACTGCTCTTCAGTTGCAGCTTGACCTTTGGTAGCGAAGTCCGCACCGCCCAAGGCTTTGTTGCTCAAACCGCTGACAGTACCGTTTACGCCGTCGATGCTGACAGGTTTGCCACTGTCTTGTCCGATTTTGACGGTATCGGCAAGTTTCAGTTGTACGCCGCCTTCAACGGTTTCGCTGGTAATGTTACTGTCGCCTTTGATGTTGACAGTGTCGCCCAATGCGTATTTGTTGCTGCCGCTCGTACCACCGATATTGATGCCTTTGGCGATATTTTCGGCATTGGTGTCGGCTTTCTGATCAACTTTGTACAGTTGCGCTCCGTTAACAGCATCGGTACTGTCAGCAGCAAGCGTACCTTCGGCAACCTTAGTAATCTTGTTGCCGCCGTTGTTCAGACCGTCTTTGGTCAGGCTGACGGCTTCTTTGCCGCTGCTTGGCACCGGGGTCAGGGTGATGCCGTTTGCTGTGGTTTCGGCAATATTGCCGTCTTTGTCAGCCAAGGAAACATTGCCGCCGTTGATGGTGGTCACGTTGCCGTCGGTTTCAAATTGTGCGCTGTTCAAACCTTGCAAATCTTTGGCAAGTTTGACGTTGAGCGTGCCGTTGGCGTCGTCTGAAACCACGCCGATGTTGTTGTCAGACAGTTTCGCCGCATCCGCACCGCCTTTGACGAAAACTTGGTTGCCGAGTTTGCGCTCGAAATTCTTGTCTGCGTTGTCGCCGCCGAAAGTCAGGCCTTTTTGCAGCTCGGTACCGATGTTGTCCAACGCGCCTTGTACGGTGTTGACAGGTGCAGCCTGCGTACCGTCGGTTTTGGTTACGACCAGATTCGGTACTTCAACCGCGCCGGTAGTCGGATTGACGGTTGCGCCCAATGCGGTTGCCAACGGAGTGAGTTGGCTGACGTTGACGGCGTCGGTGTTGTTCACACCGGCAGCGATGTCGGTTGCTTTCTTACCGCCGTTAGACAGACCTTCGGTCGTCAGTTTGACGGGGTTTGCCGCCGTGCCGACGGTCACGCCGTCTGCAGAAACGGTGGTTTTGCCGCCTGCTGCGTCGATGAATTCAGACGAGGTCAGACCTTTCAGCTCTTTCGCCAGTTTGACGTTGAGCGTGCCGGTCGTGTCGTCTGAAACCACGCCGATGTTGTTAGCGGACAGTTTAGCTTCATCTGCCTCACCGCCTTTAACGGTGACAGTGCTGCCCAATTGACGGGTTGAAGGCGTACCGCTGTCGCCTGCAAAAGTCAAAGGCGCACGAACGGCATTGCTCAAGGCAGTCAATGCATCGCCGACATTGTTGTAATCAGCTACGCCTGAAGTCGCCGGGCTGCCGGAAATTACAGAGTATTTCGGCGCGGCGATTTCGCCTGTCGCGTTGTTGACGGAAGTACCCAAAGCTTGGGCAACTTTGTCCAGTTGGGATACGTTTACCGCATCATTTTGTCCCTTACCTGCAGCAACGTTGCCGACTTGAGTCGGAACGGTGGTTTGCGGATCGGTCGGGTTCAGCGCGGCAATGGTTACTGCGCCGTTATATGGCGTACTTGTATCGTCAGCGTAAACAAAGGAAACCTGTTTTGCGCCTGAACCGTCAACTGTTACGTTGCGCTTCAGGATTCTGCCGTCTGCGGAAACATACGCGAACGGCGCTTCGTTGGTAACCGCCGTCAGGGTGGTAACGTGAACGTTATTGATGGCATCGGTCAACTGGCTCAGATTAACCGCATCGGTCGGCTGTTCGCCCTTGCCCAGATTGGTAATCTTGGTGTTGGACATATCCAGCCCGTCTTTAGCGGTAATTTTGCCGGCAAACTCAGGCGCATCGGCAGTATTGATGCTGACGGTGGACTCGTTTTGGTTCAGCACAATGTTTTTACCCGCTTCCAACGTGATGGTCGAACCATTGGTAATTTCTTTCAACGAGTGGTTGTAGGCTTCGCCGTTGGTGCCGTTGGTTTTAGCCGTATTCAGCTTGAACGACTTGTAAGAGGCGTTGTTGATGGCGGAAATCGCGCCGTCGATGGTGGACGCACCCGTACCGCCGATGTTGGACATCGTGATGGTGCCGTCATTCGCAATGGCTGCGTTTCCACCCAATACGCCGACTGCGCTCGTACCGATGTTGTTCATGACGTTTTGAGTCACATAAAGCTGGCTGCCGTTTACTGCGTCGGTGCTGCTGTCGCTGATGCGGCCTGCGGCGACGTTGGTAATCGTACGCTCTTTGCCTGCCGTGCCGATGCTGAGTGTAGACTCAGGGGCGTTGCCTGCGAAGTTGCCGAAGGTCAGACCGCCAACGGTGGCAGAGGTCGTCTGAACGGCTGCTTCAGTCGCGGAATTGGCACCCAATGCGATGGAGTCTTTGTGGGCGGCATTGGCGTTTTTACCGAAAGCGATGGCATTGCCGACAGAGGCTTTTGCCGCATCACCGAAAGCAAAGGTGTCGCCTGCGGTGGCTTTGGCGTTTTTACCGAAGGCTACGGCACGGTTTTGCGTGGCTTGGGCGTTGTAGCCGATAGCGATGGTGTCGTCTTTTTGTGCGTCTGCTTCGTTACCCAATGCCAAAGCATTGTTGGAAGTGGCTTTGCTGTTGCGGCCTGCCGCGACAGTACCGGAAGCGGTTGCGCGGGTATTGAAGCCCAACGCGGTCGCACCTGCCGCCGTGGACTGGCTGTATGCGCCGATTGCGGTGGAGGAATCTTGGTTGGCGATTGCGCCGTCACCGACCGCTACGCTGGATTTGCCCAATGCTTTGGAAGACTGACCGCCTGCGAAGGAGTTTTGACCGTAGGCGTTGGATGCTTGACCGACGGCAGTAGCGTTGGTGCCGCTGGCTTTGGTGTTCGCACCGATGGCGACGGAGCCTTCACCTTTGGTCGCGCCGTTGACGGCGGCAACAGAGTCGGTATCTTCGTTGACGGAGGCGTTTTTACCAATGGCGATAGAGTTGGAAATTACCGCCTGCGCACCTGTACCGACGGCTACGGCAAAATCGCCCGCAGCTTGGGCATCCGCGCCTGCCGCCAGGGCATCCAGTCCGGTTGCACCGTCATTGTTGTAATTGCCTCGGGCATTGGAGGTCGTCTGAACACTGTAAAAATGGCTGGAGCTGCCGCCGCCTAATTGGTCGATTTTGTTGTTCATCGCTTCCAAAGCGTCATGAACATTGGCTTTGCCTGTACCGCCTAAATTGTTCAGGGTCAGATTGCCTGCATTGTCGATTGCAGTTTCGCCGCCCAAGGCGTTTTTGACGTTGTTACCCAAGTTGAGCAGGTAAGAATTGGTCGCGTAAAGCTGGCTGCCGTTGATGGCGTCGGTGCTGGTTGCGCTGATAACACCTGCGGAAACGTTTTGAATTTGACGGGTAAAGTTGTTGGCAGGGGTGGTTGCATCGACTTTACCGACGGAAACCGTACCGTAAGACCATGTACCGGCGGCTGTGTAGTTACCGTTCAGTGTGTAATCGCCACTGTGATGCGCTTCAGTCAAACTGCCGCCACCCAAAGCAACATCGTTTTCATTGACGGCATGGGATTCGTAACCTAAGGCAAGTGCTTTGACAGCATCAGCTTTGGTGTATGCACCCAAAGTAACCGCACCTGCTTTTGCCGAAGTCGCAGATACACCCAAGGCGACAGTATTGCCTTCCGCAGCATTGGCGGAATGACCGATAGCAATAGCTTCTGCTGCAAGTGCTTTAGTCGTATTACCAAAGGCAATCGAGCTGTTGCCCGTTGCTTGGGTGTCGAGACCCATCGCCATTGCATAGTCTTCTGAAGCGACAGCGTTGCTGCCGATGGCAATGCCGTTGAGCTTGCTGTTGGTTACCTTCGCCATGTTACCGATGGCCACGGCAAAACGACCGGAGGCATTGGAATCGATACCCAATGCGACCGCCTCACTACCCGATGCGTTGGCACGCTGACCGACAGCGACGGAAGAAACGGCTCCGGCAACAGTCTCGTGACCGATGGCTACGGTTTCGTGTGCGCTGGCATTGGCAGTCTTACCAATGGCTACCGAATTGTCGCCGCTGGCTTTGGAAACCATACCGACGGCAACTGCGGATTCTTTTTCTGCCAATGCGGTTTTACCGATGGCGACGGTGTTGCTGAAGCTGCCTTTTGCAGCCTCACCGATGGCGACAGTGGAAGTGACGCTCAGTTTTTGGGCATCCGTACCCATGCCTGCTTCCCTACCGATGGCGACGTTGTTTGCACCGGACACAAATGCGCCGGAACGCAAGCCGAGGGCGATGTTGTCCACGCCGGTAGCGTTGTTGCCCGTACCTTTACCGATGGAGATTTGGCGTTCGTTGGTATAGGCATTGCGACCGCTGTCCGCGCCGATATAGACGGTGTCCGCACCGACTGTGCGCCCTGCGGAAACGGCAGCGTCGTACACACCTGCGTTCGTACCTACCACGATATTGCCCGTACCTGCCGCTACGGCTTTGTTACCGATGGCGACAGCGTTGTTGGCGGTGGCTTGGCTGTTTTGACCGAGTGAAGTAGAAGTTTCTGTAGTGGCAATGGCTTCTTTACCGACTGCAATGCTGCTCAAACCGGTTGCCTGAGTGGCAAAACCGACAGCAATCGCGCCTTTGGCAGAAGCGGTGGTTTGCGGACCGGCAGCTAAAGCGTTTTCAGCACCTGCATTGCTGTCTACACCGAAGGCTGTCGCGCGCAGACCGTTTGCCGTGCTGTTTTTACCGACGGCAGTAGTATCATGATTGACGGTCTTGGCACCATAACCGATAGCAGTTGAGAAATTACCGGTTGCAGTCGGCCCTTTATCCGCCGCCTGACTGCCGCCAATCGCGATGGAGGAAGCACCTAACGCATTCGCTTTACCACCGATGGCAATGCCGTAAGAGCCCGAACCTAAAGCCGATTCACCCACGGCAATAGCCCGTTGTCCGGTGGCGATGGCAGTACCCATAATCGCAAGGCTGGCTGCACCTGATGCATTCGCACCCTTGCCAACGGTACTTGCACCACCGATGGCTACGGCGCTCATACCCGAAGTATTGGAATTGAAACCGATGGAAATACCGTTACCTGCTGCTTCAGTAACAGTGGCGCTGGTACCGATGGCAACAGATGATCTGCCTTGTGCATTTGAAGAGTCACCGATACCGACACTGCCGCTTTTGGTTTTCGCCAAGTTACCGATAGCGACGTTTTTGGTTTCCATACCGTTTGCGCCATTACCGATATAAATGGACTGGGTACTGTCACTGCCACTGCCTGCGTTGGTACCGATGGCGATCACGTTATCGCTGTTCGTGCTGCTTTGTAACGCATTTTCACCGATAGCGATGTTTCGCCCGTTTGCAGAACTGGAGCCGGGACCCGCACCTTTACCGATAGCAATGTCAGCCTGACCTTTCGTTGCCGCACCTTGACCGATGGCAATAGTCTGGTTTTTGGCAGCATTGGCGGAAGAACCGATGGCAATAGAGCCGGTTTCGGCAGTGGCTGAATTCGGACCAATGGCGACGTTACTTTCTCCGCTGGTTTGGGTTCCTTGTCCGATGGAGACAGATTTACCTTGTTTTGGAGGTTGTCCGCCGTCTTGAGGAATGAAATCTAACGCAGTCGTCGTATCATCGCCGCAGACCACGTTGTAGCTGGTGGTATCGAAATAGCAGGTGTTGTAGTCGGTACCTTCGGCAGCCGCAGTGACGGCTTTGCCATTGGCAAGGGTTTTACCGTTATTTGCTGCGGCCATGACTTGACCGCTGGCAAGCAGCAGGCCGGACATGATGGCGGTAAACGCGAAGCACACGCCTACGGAGGCAACGATGCCGCCTATGCCTGATGAAGCCGTTTTCCCATGCGCTTTGGCGAATTCCGCCACCGCGTTCCACGTCTGTGTGGTTTCGTTCCATACGACACGATAGATTTTATTCATGTTGACTCTCTGATTTAAAATGTTAAACAAATAAATTTAATATATTATTGAATTTATGTAATAACCTGCTTTCCAAACATCCAATCCAATAACCAAAAATGAAAATATCGTATTTGATACTGATATTTCGATTGCAAAATTTATTCAACGGATATGACGTATATTGTCACTTTCAAACAAATTTCAGGATTTATCTATACCTCAGATAACAATCTCCAAAAACTGATTTATCGACCTTTTGACTATTTATCTATCCGCTTATCTTTGATGACTTCTATTTTCTTAACTTTATTTTGCAATCAAAGTGAAACTTTATCTTTTGCCTGAAAGCAATTTATATGCCAAAACCCTTTTGCCTGAATTCACTCGTACTAAAAAATGATATTTTTAAGTATCCGGAATCCAAAAATAAGAAAAGGGGTCGTCTGAAAACGTTTCAGACGACCTCTGTAAAACTTATGTTAATTCAATATTAATGAATAACTTTTAAAATACTATCCTCAGCAAGTTGGCAATGTTAGACGGCATTATTCTGTATAATGCCGCAATGTTTTTGAAACAAGGAATACAAATGCTTACCCCAGAACAAGTCAAATCGCTGATTGAAGGCGTTGCCGCTTGCGAACACGTCGAAGTCGAAGGTGACGGACATCACTTCTTCGCCGTCATCGTCTCTTCCGAGTTTGAAGGCAAAGCCCGCCTCGCCCGCCACCGCCTGATCAAAGACGGTCTGAAGGCGCAACTGGCCAGCAACGAATTGCACGCGCTGTCGATTTCCGTTGCCGCCACGCCTGCGGAATGGGCGGCAAAGCAGCAATAAGCCGTTACCTCAGACAAAAAAAGGTCGTCTGAAACCTGAATCGGAGTTTCAGACGACCTTTTTTAATTTACACAATGTTGAATTGCCGCTTAATATAGTGGATTAACTTTAAATCAGGACAAGGCGACGAAGCCGCAGACAGTACA
>CAUVJL010000062.1:0-14380 GCA_963552075.1 uncultured Neisseria sp. | reverse complement strand
CTTTGAGCTAAGGCGAGGCAACGCCGTACTGGTTTAAAGTTAATCCACTATACAATCTACGGCAATCTTTCATCGTTATACTGCCCATGCCAGCAATAGCGGGTTAAATTCAAATCAGGACAAGGCTGCGAAGCCACAGACCGTACAGATAATACGAAACCGATACACATCCAACCAAACACACATCATTCAAAAAACAAAAGAGCCTGCATAAAGCAGGCTCTTTATTTAAACTAATCGTACTAGATTAGAATTTGTGACGCAGACCAACCAGACCGGCGGTAGATTGAGTTTTGTCGCCACCTTTGCCTTCTTTCAACCAGCCAGCAGAAACCAAAGCAGAAGTACGTTTAGAGAAGTCGTAGTCAGCACCAACAATCACTTGGTTGTATTGGCTGTTACCTTGTTTCACGCCGTTTTCTTTAGCTTTGAAGCCGTGAGCGTAAGACAGACGAGGCATTACGTTACCCATACGGTAGCCACCAGTTACAGCAACTTCAGTACGTTCGTTTTTCTTAGCGTCAGCTACGTCAGCTTTAAAGCCTTCGTATTGACCGGCAACAGAAACCAGTACGTTGTTAGCATCGTAACCACCTACCAGACGGTGTGCTTGGTAGTCTTTGTAAACGCCAGAACCCAAAGTAGTGTTGCTGTTGAACAGTTCCAGATGATCGTCGCTCAAAACTTTACGTTTTGCAAAAGTACCAGCGTAGCGACCGAAGAAACCGGAGTTTTCATAGTTCAGACCCAAGTCGAAAGAGTGACGGGTTTTCACGTCATGAACATGTTTGTCCTCAGGGTTAGCATTGTCGCGTGGTTGGTATTGAGCGCTTGCGCTGAAACCAGCAAATACTGGAGAGTCGTAACGTACAGATACTTTACGCTCGTCAACACGTTTCAGTTTACCGAATTGCAAAACTGATGCATTCGCGTCGCTAGATTCCCAAGGATCTACGCTGTCGCTGTTGTCTTTCAGAGCAGTGTTCAGTTTACCTGCGCGAACTTTACCGAAGCCGCCTTCCAAACCGATGAAGGATTCACGAGTACCCCAACCTTTGTCAGTACCGGCAACAGAAGTATTTTGCTCTACTTGCCAGATAGCATTCAGGTTGTTGCTCAGGTGTTCGTGACCTTTGAAACCGATACGGGAACCAAAGTCAGCAATTTCAGTTGCAGTTTTGTTTTTGGTGCTTACGTGATTAACAGTTTCTTTAGTGCGAGAAACTTCAACACCGGCTTTAACTTGACCGTACAGAGTCACGTCAGCCATAGCTGCAACAGGCAAAGCTGCCAAAGTCAGAGCAATCAGAGATTTTTTCATTGCTGTATTCCTTTTCTATCGTGAAGAAATAACTTAAGCAGACCCGGATAGAATCCGCTTAGGCTTTACATTATCGCTGGAATCAGCGATTCCATGACTCTCACTATAATTGTTCCTCTCTAAAAAAACAAACTTTATTCACTACCCCTACTGACCGCCTGACCTCACAGCACCCGCATTACAACAAGGCATTCGCAATATTTTCCTTATAAATCATGATGTAATATTGAATTGCCCGCTGTTTGCATTTTTACAACACACTTTTCCTAAACGGTCGTTTTTGGAGATTGGCTGTTGTTTTTTGGCTAACTCGGGTAAACGAGTAAATTAAGAGAGAATCAGTATGTACTCTCTTAAAGCGTGCAATTTATAGGCTTAGCCAGTCATGCACATTGGAAATACCCACTCTTTTAAGATGGAAGTATGCATTCTCCTCTTTTGATTTACGATTTCACTGACGTAGCATCAGCATTACCTATGCTGCTCCTCCAAAGAAAAGGTCGTCTGAAATCTGTGTAGCGTTTTCAGACGACCTTTTACAATTTGCACATACAAAGCTAGGAAACCAAATTTTCCAAAGGACTGGTCAGAATATCTATGTTGTATCGGATTGCTATACCTTACTCATGTAGTGTGTGCTTTATCCACAAACGGGACATTACTAAAAAAGATTCCCTATAAGCGGACACTTTGTTTTCAGACGACCTCACAGCCATGCCGGCATTTCAGGACGAATGATACCGAACTCTGGCGGATAATCCACTCCGGTCAGGTACAGCCCATCAGGCATAAAAGTCGGCGGGGCTTTTAATCGGCTGCGCTCTTCGATTAAGTCCTGAAATCCGGAAACGCTAAGCCTGCCGCTACCAACATAAACCAATGCCCCCATGATATTACGCACCATATGATGCAAAAAGGCATTGCCGTGTAAGTCTAGTTTTAAGAATTGCGGCGTACCGCTGATTTTTGCACTATACAGGGTCTTAACGGGTGATTTTGCTTGGCATTCGGCAGCACGAAAGCTGGAGAAATCATGTTCGCCTTCTAATAATAATGCCGCCTGCTGCATTTTTTCAGGATCGAGTTTGAGGTGCGTCCACCCTATCTTTCCTTGCAATATCGGGGAGCGGACGGGAGATGATTCCAAAAGGTAACGATACCTTCTACCGTATGCGTCAAAGCGGGCGTGAAAATGTGGGGCAACCTGCTGCGCGAACAATACAGCCACACCTTCAGGAAGATACGCATTGACGCCCCGCACCCACGCCTGCTCGGGACGGACCATTGCGGTATCAAAATGGACGACTTGCGCAGTCGCGTGTACGCCTGTATCGGTTCGTCCGGCAACGATGGTTCGGATAGTCTCGCCTGCAATTTGGCTGAGTGCGCTTTCCAATACCGTCTGGACAGTGGGCAAACCGTCAGCTTGTTTTTGCCAACCGTAAAATCGGCTGCCGTCATAAGACAGGGTTAATGCCCATCTTTGTATGGTTTTTGTGGATAATGATTCGGTGTATGCAGTCATATGTCGTCTGAAAATAATAAAAGATGCCATTTTCACGGCATCTTTTATTTTAGCATTGTTCAATTTCGATTTACTTGCCAATATTAGGCATTCAATTCGTTCATCAATTCTTCGGCTTTATGACGGATCTCACCGCTTGCGTCTTCCAGCAATTCAGTCAACGTCTCGCGGGCAGCATCGGGATCGCCGATTTCAACATACATTTTAGCCAGGTCATATTTAGCTTCCAGCGGAGCTGTCATACCGACGGACTCGGAGATGAAGCCTGATTCAAAACCGGAATGTTCATTACTGCTGTCGGCAGTATCTTCTACACCCAGATTTTCCCATTCGATGGTTTCATCAGCGCTGGCTTCTTGAGTATTTTCAATACTGAAATCTTCGCCATCTTGGAATGCTAAAGGTTCGTCTTGCTTAATCTCAAACGGTTGAGTATCGGCTTCGGGCTGTGACTGTTCTGTTTCTTCAACAACGAAATCCAGTGCTTCTTCTGAGCTATCTGCCTGTTTGTCTGCTGCTTCAACTTCAGACAAAGCTTCTTCTTGTATATCAGCAACTTCAACTTCAAACGACGTTTCTTCTTGCGCACCTAATTCAGGGAAAGGCTCGATGGCTTTAACTGTTTTCGGCTCTTCCGCAAAGAAATCCCAACCCTCTTCCGATTCTTCGGATTTGGTTTCGGCTTCTTCTGTTTCTACTACGTCAATTGTTTCCGACTTAGGCTCTTCAATCTCCACTTCGAATGGGATAGGCTCTTCTTCCGGTGCTTCCGGTTGAGCTTCCGGCAGGTCGTCTGAAACAGATGAAACAGGCGTTGCTGCAAAAGAGGAAACTAATGGGGCCTCTTCCTCATGCTGAGGCTCTGTTTCTACTTCAGCAGTTCTGTCTTCCATTACAACCGCAACGTGTTGATATGGATTTTCCGGTTCCGGCTCATATACGCTTTCGGTAGATTCGACAGTATCCCAATCGATATCACGGCGTTTTTCGGTTTCTTCGTCGATGGTAACGGCGCCGGACACGATGCTGGCTTGAGTATTATCCAGTTCGTTCAAATCCAGATCGACGTTTTCTTGAGCAGGTTCGGCAACAGGAGCCGACTCATTGAAGAATACTTCATCATCGAAATCATCTTCAATTTCCAAACCGTCTTCTTCAGATTTGGAAGTTTCTGCTACAACTTGTGGTTGCTGTTGCGGCGCAGTGGCAGCAGGGAATACATGATCTTCGATACTGATATCGAGATCGTCCTCATCCTGATCGTCCTGATCTATCGCACCAGCCACAGGCGCAACAGCTGAATTCTTCCGCTTGCCCAACAAGAACAGCAACAGCAACAAACCTGCCGCTGCCGCACCGCCGATCAACAGCCAGCGCCATAATCCGCTGTCTTCCGCTGACGCTTCTTCTTGTTGTTTTTCTGTGGCAACTGCCGAGGCAATGCGCGCTTCGACATCAGCTTGTGCCTGAGAAATTTCTTGTGGTTCTGTGTTTGCTGTTGCAGACGATGCATTCGGCTCAGGCAAGACATTTACTTGCTCGGCAGAGGCTGCACCTGTTTCAGCTTTATTTTGCTCCGGAGTGCCTGCCGTCGTTACAGCCGGTTTGGTTTCAGGCTTAGCTTGTTGTACCGGCTCAGCTTTTTTATCTTCTTTTTTATTTTCTACTTTGGTGTTTTCTACTGGAGTCTCTTTAGGAGGCGTTGCGGTACCGGCTTTTTCAGACGACCCTTGGGCTTGAGGCTTATTGCCTTCCTGAACCGGAGGTTTGACTTGTGCAGGTTTGGATGCCGTCGATTTCATATCGCCGTGCATCGGAATGTACAACACCTTGCCCGCAAGCATACGGTCGGCATCTTTACCGATGAACACGCCGGGGTTGGCATTGACCAATGCCTGTATCGTTTGTTCGACGGTCATTCCTTGAGGACGGATTTTAGTGGCAATTTCGGTCAGGGTCTCACCCTGACGAACCAGATGCTGCTTGCCATAACGAATCTCGGTCCCATTGGCGCCTACAGAAGATTGTTGCTGTTGTTTTGACGGCTGTGCCTGTACCGGTTTATTCGTGTTGTTTTTATCTTTTCGTACAGCTTCCTTGCGAACGGTTTCATTTTGATTTCCGTTTTGTATCGCGCGGTTGATGCGGTCACGCGCCGCCTGACGGTCAAATTGAGAATGGTATGAATTGTTGTCAGCAGAAGAATTGGATGAAGATTCGCCACTGCTGCGCGCACGGCTTGAACCATCCGTTTTACCGGAATAGCCTGCGGGATCAATGATGGCTGTGTATTCGCGTGATTGTGAACCTGCGCCGACTTGGAAAATCAACACAGGGTCTTTAATCGCTTTGCTTGAGTGGATAGTGACAACTGCCTTGTCGCCCGACTTACGGACACTGGTACGCAAATTGCTATTGGAAACAGTCGCTTTTCCGCCTTTCAACAGCGCCTGAGCCTCGTCACCGGTTACGGTGATACTGCCTGAAAACGGCTCGCCCAGATGGGATTGGACATTCAGCCCGCCAAGCCCTGCGCTCGCACCAAACGACACTGCCAAGGCCACAGATGCCGCGATTAATTTGATTTTATGATGGTTTTTCAAAACTTGTCCCCTGTGTAAAATGACAACCCTGCTAGAACTGCTACATACTTAACCGTATATTACGATATATTACGTTATGATATCTTCTAAAGTCGCAGTCTGCCAAGTAATCCGATGAATTAAGTGATGAAACGAACGAGAAATTAACAGGTTTGTAATTTCTGTGTTTCTTTTTTACAAATCCTACTGATAACATAGTTTATCATCCCGACGGCATTTTTTAAACCCTTTTTTAGATTATTGCCCGCCTGCATCGGCAATTTCGTTTCCAGGGTGGTGCAAAAAGGTGAGGCTGCCTGTATGATTAGCGTTTAGCCGATTGGTTTCATCTTTTTTGTTTGTTTGATTATGAAAGTTTTAAGCGATTTATTGGCAGTCATCTTGTTTTTCCTGACTTACACAATCACGAAAAACATGATTACTGCAACTGCGGTTGCCGTTGTATTCGGCATTTTGCAGGCAGGTTTTACTTACTGGAAATACAAAAAACTCGATACGATGCAGTGGGTCGGCCTGATCCTGATCGTCGTATTCGGCGGCGCGACCATTCTACTTCATGATGACCGTTTTATCATGTGGAAACCGACCGTTTTGTTCTGGATTGGCGCATTGGTTTTGCTGATCAGCCATCTAAGCGGAAAAAACGGATTAAAAGCGACTATGGGCAAAGAGCTGGAACTGCCCGAACATGTTTGGAGCAAACTGACTTATGCCTGGGTCGCATTCATGATTTTCTTAGGTATTGCCAACTGGTTTGTATTTACCCACTTCAAAGAACAATGGGTAAATTACAAAATGTTCGGCTCTACCGGTTTTTTGTTTGTTTTCTTTATCGCTCAATTTTCCTATTTGAGCCGATATTTACCCCAAAAGGATAGTTGATGGAATATTACATGCTCCTGGCCACCGATGCCGATAATGTACACGAAGCCCGTATGGCGGCACGCCCTGCCCATCTGCAACGCTTGGAAGCTTTGAAGGCTGAAGGACGTCTTCTGACTGCCGGCCCAAACCCTCTTCCCGACAATCCGGAGCGCGTGTCCGGCAGTCTGATTGTGGCTCAATTTGAATCTTTGGATGCCGCTCAAGAATGGGCGGAAAAAGACCCTTACGTCGATGCGGGCGTCTATGAAGAAGTATTGATCAAACCGTTCAAAGCCGTATTCAAATAATGGATATGCGCGAGGCTATTGAAGGTCGTCTGAAAACGTTGAATCCTGTTTTTTTTGACTTTCAGGATGACAGCCATCTGCATGCGGGCCACTCGGGAAACAAAGGAGGCGGGCATTATACGGTCGTAGTCGTCAGCGAAGCTTTCGGCGGCGTCAGCCGTCTTAACCGCCAACGCACTATTAAAACCTTACTGCACGATCTGTTTTCCGAAGGGCTGATTCACGCATTGAGCATCAAAGCGGCCACTCCGGACGAATACTTCCACTAATTACAGACATACTGGACATAACAAGAGAAAATCATGAAGAAAAAACATCTCATCTCTATGCTGATGACTGCTCTGGTTTCCGGCAGCCTTTCTGCCCAAACCTTAGTTACAGTTAATGGACAAACCATCGACAGCAGCGTCATTGATGCCCAAGTTGCCGCGCTGCGTGCAGCAAACAACAAAATTCCCGATTCTCCAGAACTGCGCAGAGAACTGACCGAGCGCCAAGTCATCAATACCATCGTATCACAAGAAGCCAAACGCCTGAAACTCGACCAAAGTGCCGAATTCAAACAAGCTTTGGAACATGCCCGTACGGATGCCAAAAAACAAGGTGCCGATAAAAAAGCACATTTCAAAACCGAATGGGCGGCATTTGAAAGCGATTTACTTGGACAAGCTTATGCGATTCACGTCCTCCGTCAAAATCCTGTCCAAGAAAAAGACGTCAAAACCGCTTACGATAATTTCAGCAACTTCTACAAAGGCACTCAAGAAGTACAACTGGGCGAAATTATTACCCGCACCCAAGCGGATGCCCAAAAAGCCATTTCTGATTTAAATGCCAAGAAAAGCTTTGCCTCCGTCCTGAAGCAATATTCAATAGATGAACGCGCCAAACAAGCGGGCGGCATCCAGCAAGGTTATGTTCCCTTAAAAGATTTGCAGGAGGCTGTTCCCCCGCTCTATACCGCAGTTAAAGATTTGAAAAAAGGCGCGCACACTACAACGCCTCTGCAAGACAGCGACGTATATGCCGTCTTCTATGTCAACGACCGTCGGGATGTAAAGCTTCCGTCTTATGACGAATCCAAAAGCAGTATAGCCCAAGACCTGCAAGCCTCCCGCGTCGATGAAGCACTCCAATCTCTGTTGCAAAAAGCCACAATTAAATAACTGTTCACGGAGTTTTTATCATGACATACCAAACTGCCACCGCAGTCATCATGGCGACGGCTGTTGCCGGATTTGCTGTCGCCAAAGCGCCTGATATTGATCCGGCACGCATAGACAGCGAAGTCGCCCGCATTCTCAAGCAAGCCGAACAGCGTCCTGAATCCAAGCAGCAGCCTGACGGCAAAGCAATCCGCCAAGAAGTCGTCAAACACTTGCAAAGCATTGAAATTCTCAAAAATGCCGCACTCAAAGCCGGATTGGATAAAGATCCCGAGGTCCGCAACCAATTCCTCACTATGGAAGCGGAATTTTACGCGGCGCAATATGCCGACTATCTGAAGCGCACTGCCGAAATCAGCAATGCTGAATTATTGAAGTTTTACGATCAGCAAACCCGTATGATCAAGATTCAGCAGGTTAGCTTCGATACGCCCGAAGAAGCACGAGCAGCACAAGAATTGCTCTTGAAAGGCTTGTCATTTGAAGAATTGACGAAACGATATCCGAATCAGCAACCCGCATTTGAAGATTTCGTCATGGCAAGACAGCTGCGCCAACCGCTTGCAGGCATCTTGGGTCCAATGAATCGGGGAGAGGTAACTCACAATCCTGTTGAAATTGAAAACAAGTTCTTCCTGTTTAAAATCAGCGAAGTCCAAAAAGATCCTCAAGCACCGCCGTTTGATCTGATTCGCGATCAACTCACCCAGCTGCTGAAAGAAGATAAAGCCCAACAGCAAATTCACCAGCTATTGCGTGAAAACGGTATCGAGCAATAACACGCACTGAAACGATACGGACTTCGGTAAAACCACGCCGTACCGGTTTAAAGCGGATTCCCATATAAAAAGGTCGTCTGAAACCTGTTTTAAGGTTTCAGACGACCTTTCGTTTGATATGCTTGGTTTAATTAACCCGGTTTGCCGTCCAAACGCGGGCGGATGAGCCAAGGGATGTATTTCCATGCGTAAAGCAGCAAGGACAGGGCAAACAAGACTGCGGAAGTGCGGATGCTGTGGGTGTAACCGGTGCCGCTGACGAAGGTTGCAATGATGCGGATGACAGTGGCGGCTATCATCAGCCAAAAGGCGACGGGTACGGATTTGGGTGGCGGATAGATGGAGTTGCCGGTATGCCCGAGCGCTGTGCGCGCCATCATGCCCAATGTCAGGACGCCGATACCGCCGACGCCGATGAGATGTACGCCAAGATTAAGGAAAGAGCTGTGGAAGTAGGAGGCACCGATGGCAATCAATCCCAATCCTGTGAACAAATAGCCTGCGAACAAAATCCACAGCATCGGTTCTTTCAAAACGGCTTTATACCACCAGCGGTAAACCTGTACGGTAAAAATCACGCCCGCTGCAAAGGCAAAAGCCGATGAAAGCCAAGGCAGGGCATGGTGCGCCATCAGCATGGCAGTCAGCATGGGCAACCAGAGGGACGCATGCGCGACCCACATCGGGCTGGGGATTTGCGGAACATTCAGGCGTTTGGAGGTAAAGAAGGAAATAATCCGCATACCGATAAGGCCGATAAAGCCTGAGACCATAATCAGACCGGACTGCAGCCCGCTGAGCAATGCAGATGCGTTTCCGGCATGCAGTTGGAAGTGGAATGCGGCGTGTGTACAGCCTAGGACGATGATAGCGAATACAGCGACGTAGTTGCGTTTGTTTTTGGAACGGATGACGGGCAATGCCATGCAAACTGCGCCGTACCAAAAAAACAGCGTGCCGAGTATGCCGCTGGCGGTTGCACCCCAGCCCGGGATGAAAACGGCAATCCTTGCTGCCAACCAAAATGCGGTCAATCCGACCAAAACGCCTCCGCGCGTGGGTGGCTGCCCCGTCCAAGTGGCAACGGCGGTCAATAGGAAGGCAATAACGACGAGTCCGGCATAGCCCCAGATCATCTCATGGGCGTGCCAATAAAAATTGGACAACTCGGGCGTACCCGTATAGCCGAAGCCCCAAAGCAGGATGGAGAGTGCGCCGTATAGTGCCGCCAGCGAGTAAAACGGGCGGAATGCCATTGCCCAAACAGGGTGTTTGAAAAAGGCGGTCATGGTAGTTCCTTGGTTTGTTTTTTGAATGGTTTGTTTTAGGTTTGAATAGACAGGAGGGTCGTCTGAAAACGCTAAAATCATGCTTTTGGACTTTTCAGACGACTTTTTTTATCAGATTCCTTCGGGTTCCAGCAAAAACGGCTCGACTGCGGGAAACAGTTCGCGTTCTTCAAAACGGGCATGGTCGCGCAGGGTAACGGCAAAGTCCTTATTCCATGCTTCGTTAAGATATTCAGGATTTGCCATCATACTGCGCAGTTTGGCGTGTTCGGCTTCGAAACGTTCGCGCATTGCAACGGAAATATTCTGCCAATGTGGGGCGAACATGGTTTCTTCTTCGACAAAATGCGGTTCCAATTCAAGGAAATGGGCTTCGAGCTCTGTTTGATGGCTTTCAGCGGGCGCGCGCAGGAGGCGGACGCAGAGTGAAAGGGCGTGATGGTGTTCGCGGGAAAGTTCGATAAGTGCTGGGTGGCGTTTTAACGGCTTCATAATATTTGATTATAATGATAATAAATTATCAAACTACACTGGATTAATTTAAATGTTTCAGATATTATGAAACTTAATCATATATAAAGTCAAACACATAACGGCGACAATTCTCCGCTGGAAACACTGCCGCCGCCCTAAAAAAATAATATATTCTGAACAGAGAAAACCATGTATCTGACGCAACATACGGATTATGGTCTGCGGGTATTGATTTATGCGGCCATAAACGACGATTCGTTAGTCAATATCGGAACCATTGCCGAAGCCTATAACATTTCCAAAAGTCATTTGATGAAAGTCGTTACCGCGCTTGTCAAAGGCGGATTCCTGACCAGCATAAGAGGGAAAGGAGGCGGACTGCGTCTTGCCGACACACCCGATAAAATCAATGTCGGCGCGGTCGTTCGCCATCTTGAACCCATGCAGGTTGTCGAATGCATGGGGGAAAACAACGAATGCCTGATTACACCGTCTTGCCGTCTTACCGGCATTTTGGGCGGAGCGATTAAAGCTTTCTTTGCACATTTGGACGGGTTTACTTTGCAGGATCTGCTTAACAAGCCGACTTATGATTTGCTATACGAACCCAAAATCGAAATCGTTGTCGAAAAAACAGACGATAAATCGGCATAAGCTACCTATTCTGCCGGTATGTTTTAAGAGACTTAACTGAAAACCCGCATAATCCCAAAAGGAAACATCTGATCATTCTTGTAACCACAACATTTCACAAGCATCAAATTTTCTGTTTTCAGACGACCTTTTTGGGAAAGTGTACGAATCCGTCCCGCTATTCAAGCCACACCAACTACCGACCTGCAATAGCGGGAATCAATCTAAGAACACAAGCCAATCAATAAAATAATATTTTTGTAGCTTTTCTACTCCAAGGCACGCCACCGCCATCATTTTATCCGAACCACTTTTATTGTAAATTTATGAACTTTTCCGGATGAACAACTTCTAACGCAGTTGACTGAGGCGTCGCTTCCTCTTTTTCTTTTGTTTTATTGTGATAATGAATAGCAATATCAAAATATTGCATTGTACATATTAATATTTTAGATTATTCCAGAATAAATATTAACTCAAAAAACAGATGTAAAAACAGGTTGCAAACAAAAATTGTTGCTATTATCATGCGTCGATTATGAATAAAGACCGAATTTTAATCCCAGTAGCCGTCATTACCGTATCATTGCTTCACGCAGGTTTGATTGCGCTTTTGTGGGAAACATATAAACCGCTTATACCGGAAATGGCAAATATTGAGTTTGTCGATTTGGCGGATTTAGGTGGTGGCGACGGAGGTGGAGACGGCACCCCCGAAGGCGAAGGTGCGCCTGCTGCTCCCGAAAAAACGCCCGAACCGCAAAAACCTAAGCCACAGCCTAAACCCAAACCGGTCGAACAGCCCAAACCACAGTTTAAGCCGGTCATAACAAAAAAAGCGGATGCTGATATCCAGCAGCCGAAAGAGAAGCCCAAGCCGGTTGAAAAACCAAAGCCTGAGCCAAAACCCGAACCCAAACCGGAACCGAAGCCTGAACCTAAACCCGAACCACGTCCAGAGCCTAAACCCCAACCTAAACCAGAATCCAAGCCTGCACCTAAAGCCTCAGACTACACCAGCAGCAGTAAAACCGGACCGAATACTGCGGAAAACGGTAAAGGCAACGGACAAGGTAAGGCTCCTCATGGCGACAGCAAAGGAAACGGCGGAGGCAACAAAGGCCCTGGTAACGGACAAGGTGAAGGCAGCGGCCCCGGCAGTGGTGGCAACAAAGGCGAACATGGTTCAGGTAGTGGCAGTGGAGGAGGTTCCGGCGGTGGAAATGGCCCTGGAACAGGACCTGGCACTAGTAGAGCCAACCCGGTTAAAGGTGGCACTTGCCATATCCCTAAACCGCCATATCCTCCTAGAGCAACAGAAAGCGGAGATGAAGGTACAGTTATTCTAAGTGTCTTGGTTGGACCAGGAGGGAAAGTTGCTGAAGTTAAAATCTTAAAACGCAGCGGTTCCAACATTCTTGACCAAACTGCTCGCAAAGCAGTTAAAAATGGTTCTTGCAATGCCTCCGTTTGGACTGAATTCCGAGTCCCAGTCACTTTCACTCTTGAGTAATTGGGAACAATCCTTCATTGATAAGAGTTTTAATTTACTTGGAAAATTTGGAAAAACTATGGATTTAAAAACAATATTCGAATCAGGCGATTTTGTTCTGATCAGTGTATTCGTGTTGATGTTAGTAATGAGTATCGTGACTTGGTGCCTGATTATCCTGCGCTCCATCAAACTGAAAAAAGCCAAAACCGCCAACGCACTCGTTAAAACGCAAATGCTTAATGCCTTTACGCTTACCGAAGCCGTGCAAAAAGTGAAAGATATTGATGCACCAATGAGCCGTGTAGCGGACGAGTCCCTGCGTGCCTACCAAAGCTATCGTCAAAGCAATGCGAAAACACTTACTACCGAGCTGCCTTTGAATGAATACCTCGTCATTCAAATCCGAAACAGCATGGAACAAAACATGCGCCAGTTCGATTACGGCATGACTGCTTTGGCATCCATCGGTTCAACTGCCCCGTTTATCGGCTTGTTTGGTACGGTTTGGGGGATTTACCACGCCTTAATCAATATCGGTCAAAGCGGTCAAATGAGTATTGCCGCAGTAGCCGGTCCGATTGGTGAGGCATTGGTGTCAACCGCCATCGGTTTGTTTGTCGCCATCCCTGCCGTCTTGGCGTATAACTTCCTCAACCGCGGTAAGAAAACCCTCTCTCAAGATATGGACGCTTTCGCACACGATTTACACGTCCGCCTGTTGAATCAAAAGGACTAAATTATGGCATTCGGCTCTATGAATTCCGGCGATGATGCACCGATGTCAGACATCAACGTTACGCCTTTGGTCGACGTGATGTTGGTACTGTTGATCGTTTTCATGATCACCATGCCCGTATTAACCCACTCGATTCCTTTGGAACTGCCGTCCGCTTCAGAAAACGCAGCGAAACAAAAGGAAAAGCAGCCTAAAGACCCCCTGCGCCTGACCATAGATGTTAATGGCAACTATTACATCGATGGTGATTCTGCAACTAAAGCGGATATTAATACGGTCACTTCCCGATTGAAAACTGAAAAGCAGAAAAACGCCAATACCATCGTTGCCATTTCAGCAGACAAGGCCGTTGAATACGAATATGTCAACAAAGCCCTCGAAGCTGCCCGCGAAGCAGGTATTACCAAAATCGGCTTTGTGACCGAAACTAAAGCACAATAATACCGGCAGTAAAAAAGGTCGTCTGAAAAGCATTCCTACTTTTCAGACGACCTTTTACATACAAATCAGACACGACCTAAATATAGTGGATTAACTTTAAACCAGTACGGCGTTGCCTCGCCTTAGCTCAAAGAGAACGATTCTCTAAGGTGCTGAAGCACCAAGTGAATCGGTTCCGTACTATCTGTACTGTCTGCGGCTTCGTCGCCTTGTCCTGATTTAAATTTAATCCACTATACATCCAATACATTCATTTTCAGCAATTCCTCTTTTCCTTCATAGTGCAGATGAATTGCATTTTTTATAAATTCGACTTCCTAGGTACCCAAATCTACCCTAACCTTCCCGATTGGAGAATAGTTAGACACAAAGCAGGAGGCTCTCCATTCGCTCAAGGATAAGGGTTCATCTGAAACCTTCACTCTTTTCTGTATAAATACCCTTAGCAGCTACAATATAAGGATTCAGAAAGGTTGTTTTTTAAATACCCCCCACTCCCCGATTTTCCTTAATAACAAAACCGCCATGCCGGATTAGCATCCACCCAATAAAGCGACAAAATCATCTTTATCTTCAATCAAACGAGCACAGAACACACTCTCTACAAAACACTTTCCATTTCAAAAAAGGTCGTCTGAAACCAGATGTGTAATATAGTGGATTAACTTTAAATCAGGACAAGGCGACGAAACCGCTGACAGTACAGATAGTACGGAACCGATTCACTTGGTGCTTCAGCACCTTAG
>CAUVJL010000061.1:0-14383 GCA_963552075.1 uncultured Neisseria sp. | reverse complement strand
TGTACTGTCTGCGGCTTCGTCGCCTTGTCCTGATTTAAATTTAATCCACTATAACCGCTTCAGAACAAGCTTTCAAAGGCGGCATAGACGCTGATGACGGCAATCAGGCTGTCCACGCGGTCAAACACGCCACCGTGTCCGGGCAGCAGATTGCTGCTGTCTTTGATGCCCGCCGCGCGCTTGAGCCAGCTTTCCAACAGGTCGCCGCATACGCTGACAACAGTCAACACCAAACCGATTAACACGGTATTGAACCAGCCTGCGTCAAACGTGAGCCAACCAGCCCACCACACCACAGTCATGTACACTGCCACACAAATCGCACCGCCGATTGCGCCTTCCCAGCTCTTGCCGGGGCTGACGGTCGGTGCGATTTTGTGTTTGCCGAACGCTTTACCGCTGAAATACGCGCAAACATCGGCAACCCACACCAAACCCATCACGGCGAGCAGCGACAAGGCATAATCGGGATGCGGACGCAGGGACATGAGTGCAAACCAAAACGGCATGACCAAAAGCCAGCCGACAGTATAAGCCTGCCAACCGCCATTCAATTTCCATTTGAATTTCAGCCACAAAGGCATGACGACCAGCCAAAACGCCAAAACGGCGTACCAGACGATATCCGGCAGCATCCAACCGCCTGCGTAGGCGATGACGCCGAACACCAGCGTCGCGGCGAGATAATGATTGGTTTTCAGTTTCTCCAATCCGCTCATGCGAGAGTATTCCCACAGCGTAACCAGAGAAATCAATCCGCAAAATGCCGCCCACAGCCATTGCGGCGCGTAAAACAGCATACCGAGCATCAACGGCAGCATCCACAGCGCCGTGATAATTCGTTGTTTCAACATTTTTAACCCCTTTGCTGCTCTACCGGCAGCTGTTCCGAAGTGCGGCCGAAGCGCCGTTCGCGTTTTTGGAACGAGGCTACAGCATCGTCTAGAGCTTTGCTGTCAAAATCGGGCCACAGGGTATCGGTAAAATAAAGTTCAGCATACGCCATCTGCCAAAGCAGGAAATTGCTGATGCGTGTTTCGCCGCCGGTGCGGATGAACAAATCCGGTTCCGGCGCATCTCCCAGCATCAAGTGTTTCGCCAGCGCGTCTTCCGTAATTTCGGATACGCCTTCGGCAATCAGTTTGTTTGCCGCCTGCAAAATATCCCAGCGGCCGCCGTAATCCGCGGCGATGCTCAGGGTCAGGCCGGTATTGTTCGCCGTCAACGCTTCCGCTTCTTCGATGCCTTGCAGAATCTGCCGGTTGAAGCGTTCGCGGCTGCCCAACACCTTCAGGCGCATATTGTTTTCGTGCAGACGGCGCACCTGCTTTTGCAAAGCCTGCAAAAACAGCCCCATCAGGAACGACACTTCGTCTTCGGGGCGGCGCCAATTTTCAGTCGAAAAGGCAAACACGGTCAGATATTGCACACCCAGTTTGGCGCAATGCTTCACCATATTTTCCAACGCGTCCAAGCCGCGTTTGTGCCCCATCACGCGGGGAAGGAAACGCTTTTTCGCCCAACGGCCGTTGCCGTCCATAATCACGGCGATATGCTTCGGAACCGAAGTATGTTCCAAAATGGTCTGCGTGCTGCTCTTCATCTCTGCCTTTCGCAGCGCGGCGGTTCAAAGGTCGTCTGAAACGCCGCGGACAAGGGTTTAAATCGCCATCAAATCTTCTTCTTTGGCAGCCAGCGTTTTGTCGGCTTCGGCGATGTATTTGTCGGTCAGTTTTTGAACCGCCTCTTCGCCGCGACGTGCTTCGTCTTCGGAAATTTCTTTGTCTTTCAAGAGTTTTTTGATGTGATCGTTTGCATCGCGGCGCACGTTGCGGATGGACACGCGTCCTTCTTCCGCTTCGCTGCGTACGACTTTAATCAAATCTTTACGGCGCTCTTCGGTCAACATAGGCATAGGCACGCGGATCAAATCGCCGACGGCTGCCGGGTTCAGACCCAAGTTTGAATCGCGGATGGCTTTCTCGACTTTGGCTGCCATATTGCTTTCAAAAGGTTTCACACCGATGGTGCGCGCGTCCAGAAGCGTCACGTTGGCAACTTGGCTGACCGGAACCATGCTGCCCCAGTATTCGACTTCCACTTGGTCCAACAGACCGGTATGCGCACGTCCGGTACGCACTTTCGCCAAATTCTCTTTCAGCACTTCTACCGAGCGCTGCATTTTGCTTTCCGCTGTTTTTTGAATATCGTTAATCATTTTCTGCTTTCAAATAAGATACTGAATTTAAAACCTCGCCCGGACGCATGACCATCCGAACGGCAAATCAAGCTGTTAACTGCGCATAGTACCGTCATTCGGCGATTCCGACAAGGCAGGGGCGGTTTTGGGCCTTGTTTCTTAACTGATATTTAAATGCCGTTATAGATGAGTTTGAGGCGGAAAAGCATGGACGGCCTCGATACAGCCGAATTCATTTGCGTATAGACAAAAAGGTCGTCTGAAAACCTTGTCAACCGGTTTTCAGACGACCTTTATCCTATTCCGCCTCCAACCTCTCTATGGCGAAAGGCAGGGTGCAAAACAGAAAATACGCTCCTGTTACAATGAAATCACGAACCAAAGACCTCGGAGAAGCAGGTATATCAATAATGCGATGGTGATGTTGTTGTATCGCCATTTCATTTGGTTGATGGAAAAAACCAGCAATATGAGGAGAAAGAATGGTGTTATGTATGACCATACCAAGTCTGCTGACAACAATACAGCACAAACCAATCCCAAAGGGAAAAGAATCATCCAAGCAGGCAACGAGGCAATCGCCCATTTCGATTTTCTATTGCGTGCACGGACAAATTCTCCAACAGAAGAAAAGGCTGTCTGCTTCTGCGTAATCAAAGACAAAATACTTATACCGCCATAAGCTACGGCGCAAATATACAGCGCTTGTTGATAGTTGCTTACGAAGCTGATCAAAGCCAAAGGCAAAGGCGTAAGAAGTCCAAGTACGATAAAAGTCAATCGGGAAGAGCGCAGGTGCAGGCGTTCTGCCATAGCAGCGCGGGCGGCAACGCTGCATAAGACAACAGAAATAATGGAGGCAATAATTGGGGATGCTGTATTGGATACGCCTCCACCCAAATATGAAAGATCTTCCGCGGCGGACAACATACCGGTTAAGAACATAACCATGACGACAAACAGCAATAGGATTTGCAATAGAGACCCTTCCCATTGATCGTTGCCGCGTTTGAACTGCAAAGCATTAACCAATATCATGCAGGCGAGTGCCCATGAGTAGAGCGGCATAGTCAACCACATGATGAAAACATCGTTGTCTTCATGGTTGAAATGAGACATCGTTAGGCCGATCAGTATCCAGCCGACAAGGAAAATAACCCAGCCGGTCAAAGGCGCGACAACAATCCTCGCCCAAGCCATCTGCCACGGAGACAAAGAGGACATGCGCAACTGGTCAAATGCATTGCTGGATACATCTTGGCGCAAACTGCGCTCAATCTGCAGATAAAGGGCGATATTTGAAATGAATGCGCCGAACGCACCGACGCTGGCAATATATTCCACCAGGTTTTCAGAATTGGCATTGGCAAAAACAAACAGGCTGTAGAGTATGATGATGCCTGCAATCATGCCCCAGCTCATGTTGAGCCACATCAGCCTTTGAAATTCGGCGTTAACCCGGATTTTGGGGATATTCAATTTATTGTCCATCGGCTTGCTCCTGTTGCTCTTGTTGCTCCTGCTCGTGGAGATTGAGGCTGTTTTGATAACTGTTTAGCAGCGACGCCTTAATGACGGCAGCTTCGCTCAAAGGCAGGTTTTGTTCAAACAGCCTGCGCAACAAGGCCGCACGCGCTTCTTCTCCCGCATCCAATATGACGGTAACGGCATGATTGTTCCATTCTGCCTGCTTCACGCCTTCCGTATTGCGGACCCGCTCGAATATGGATTCATCCAAACCGACAAATTGCAGCGAAACAGTCTGATCTTCGTTAACATCATCATTAACAGATTGAAATGCCTGAACACGTCCGCCTTTGATAACCAGCATATGCGAACAATATTCGTCCAGCTCGGAAAGAATATGGCTCGACACCAAAATGCTCATGCCTTCATCTTTGAGCTTCAGCAGCAACAAAGACAATTCATGTCGTGCCTCAGGGTCAAGACCGCTGGCAGGTTCATCCAAAAGCAAGAACTTAGGACGATGGATGATGACTTGCCCGATACCGACACGCTGTTTCTGACCACGGGAAAGGTCGCTGACTTTGGCATACAGTTTATGTTCCAAATTAAGCAGGCGAACGGTTTCCAGCAGTAAATCGGGAAGTCGCGCATCAGGAATACCGCGGGATTTGGCAGCATACGTTAAGCACTGGATTACGCTCAAACCATCCGGCAAACCAAAAAAATCAGGCAGGTAGCCGAGTTTGGAAAAGCTGTCGCGCGGATTATCAAGAATAGGCAGACCGTCAAGCAAGACATCGCCGGATGTCGGGATTTCCAATCCTGCCATACAACGCATCAAAGTGGATTTGCCGGCACCATTAGGTCCGATTAATCCGGTAATACTGCCCTGCGGAAGTTCAACCGAGACATCGTACAATGCCTGCGTATTGCCGTAGTAAAAATCTAGATGTTGGACATTAATCATAATATTTATAAGATATGAAGGGGTTGGATGCAAAAATCGGGGGCGCTAACGCCGACTGATAAACTTTTATCACACGGATGAAATGACAAAATGGCTTTTCAGACGACCTCAAACATTTCTTGGCATTTCATGATAAACATTCAGCCTCAGCCGCTCCGATCTTGAGCCTTCGTATTATCAACAAAAAACTGTTTGACATACAAAAAACTGCTTCTGCGGTCGCTTTAATAGAAAGACGGATAACTTTACCCTATATTAGTGAACTTAAAAAAAGCGGCAAGGACATATTCCAAGCCGCTTTTTTGTCATTGGTTTGTTACCTTCCAACCTATAAATGGCATATGGAACATCATCAAACACCTCAAGAAATACGTTTTCAGACGACCCCACAATGACTTAGGGCGGCAACAAACGAATAATGGACCAATCCTGTTACCATATTTTCGATAGTTTTTCTTTAACTTTAGTCTCCATTTCAGCACTCAAATGGCGACCCAATATTTTGCCGAAATCCTCTTCAGGCGTATAGTTCACCAACTCAGGGGCTTTGACGACATCTCTAGCGACACTATATACGCTGCCGAAATCATCAATCAATCCTACTTCTTTAGCCTCCGAACCGGTATAGATGCGGCCGCTGAAAACATCAGAATACTGCTGATCTTTCAAACGCTTTCCGCGTCCGAGTTTAACCGATTTAATAAATTCCTTATGGATATCGGTCAGCATTTTTTCCCAAATCTGAGTTTGTGCGGGCGTTTCAGGAGAAAACGGATCGCCCATACCTTTATTGCTGCCCGCGATTTTCAGACGACGTTTGATACCGATTTTATCCATCAGCCCCGTCGCATCAAACCCCCCGCCAATCACACCGATACTGCCGACCACGCTGGACGGGTCCGCATAAATCTTGTCAGCCGCCGCCGCAATGTAATAACAGCCCGATGCACACATATCTTCCGCCACCACATACACAGGAATGTCTTTATGCTCCGACTTCATACGGCGGATTTCGTTAAACGCAATATTGGAAACCACAGGCGATCCGCCCGGACTATTGGCGCGGATGATAATCGCTTTAGCATTGGGGTTATTGTAAACCGCCTCCATACTGGTGCGCAGCATCTCAACCTGATCATCAAGTTCATTGCCGATTTCACCTTTCAAATCGATCACTGCCGTATGCTCCCCGCTGCTTTGCACTGCATCGGTATCGTCTCCAAACAGTGACGCAATAAACATGAGAAATAAAATCACACCAATAACACGCCAAATATTGCGCCAAATACGTGCGCTACGCTGCTCTTTATAAGAAGCCAGCAATACTTCGCGCAATACTTCGCGCTCCCAAAACGAGCTGGAATGAGATGAGGGATTATTCCCCTCACGAGAATAAGGTTCCTGCATGATCGGTACTTTCATTGTTCAAATTTTGACACTCGGAACCACAATTCAGGTAGCTCCAACATTTTAGAGGATGTCTCCTATCCAATAACCCCGCATTCTACCGTCCTAAAAGATAAAATTTCAATCATCAGCAAATATTTGAACAAAGTTTTCATTTTATAACGAAATTTTTGGTTTCCTCATTAGAGGGAATCCAAAGAAAACAGCGTCAAAAAATGATATGGGATATTATGCGCAGCGATAAAAGCTTGAAGGAAGATTTATGATAACTATTTTGAGTAATCGGGCTATTCCTATCATAATGCTGCTTTGTTCCGCAAAAAATACCGATGCCGTCGATATAAACATTAAAAGCGCAGGCGCCTATTCCGGAAAACGCTTTTTTCAAAACATCTGTAAGAGTGTAGCAAGCGTAGATTGGGGCGGAAATCCAACATCTATCAAGGTCGTCTGAAATTTTCAGACGACCTCTTTGCCAATAGCAGTCGTCCTGTTCAATTGTTCATATGGTTTTGATACACCGCCATCACAAACCTGCCGACCACATTCTCTAGGTAAAGAATTGATTGTTTTATTCCCTAAAAGCGCAAGCAGACTATGAAAATGCAAAAAACGTCAGGAAAATGCAGAAACCAGCCCAAGATGATTTAAATAACTTACTTGTCTATTTAAAGGACTAAAATGACCAATCAAGTTAAATATGATCGTAACAAAGACCGTCAGGGATTGTTTGATAAGGATTTTTTTGAGCAATCTTATGAAAATAACCTTATGTTGCTTAATGTCACGTTTCAGTGTGAAAAAGACTATCCTACCGAACCGCCTACAAATGTGGTTGACCAGTTATATCCTTTATTACTTACCGAATACACCGCAGGATTTCCGATAGAAGAAATCAAGAAGCGTATGAATCAAATAGTTTATTACTGTAAGCAATGCCTGGATATACACAGGCAATACGGGCAGGAGGAAGACATTATGTTTATTTGGGGACCGGAGGAGTGGGCGGGAGAAGAGCAACCCAACATTATCGGACTTTGCCTATTGTTCGAACGGATGGATTGGCTGGAAACCATTAAAGACAGCCTCAATCCCTATAACGATGACGAAATGTATTACGATCCATCATTCAGGGCTTTGATGAATATGGCACTACCCACGAAATTTGATCCCAGCGCCAAATTTGCCAAAGGCGGACACAACTTCCGCAAACCCCTGCTACAAGCAATCATGGCGGAAAGCAAGGAAGAAACCCTGAAATACCTCAACGCTTACCTCACCGGTTGGTACGAAGGCAACCGAAAAATCGGTAATCTTCTGATTGATACACATTTGAACCAAGATCCCGAATATGGGGGCTATATCGGCTACTGGAGCTTTGAATCCGCCGCAGTCGCCTATTTAAAAGACTTGGACGACACCTCCCTGCGGCAGTATCTGTACTATCCTAAAGATATGGTGGATTGGGCACGGGAGCAGAAGCTTAAGCACGAGTAGGAGTAATACGGCAAGGGTGGATTGATATGAAGAAAATCGTTTTATTATTCTTTATTTATAGTAGTTTCGCTATGGCAGAACAAAATATTTTTCCTGTTCATGAAGTGCAAAATTTGTTGGGTTATGGGCAGCTAGAGTTTTTAAAGCCAAATAAAAAAAATATTTTTATGCGCTATACGATGAAAAATAAAGGAATAAAAACATATTCCTTACAAGATGGCTGTTATCAAAAAGATAAAGTAGATAATTGTGTATCTGAAATGGTTTATCTGGAATCTTCACCTGATGGCAAGTATTCGATATTTATGCATATAGAAGGAGGCATGGTAGAGGATTTGGAAGAAAATTCTTCGCATTACCATGAAACTAATAATATTTTGATTTTAAATCATAAAAGCGGGTGCTTGGTTATGGCGCCTTCTAAATACTACGTTAATTGGAAAGGAAAACATACCTTAAGTGATGGGGATGGAGATAGAGATATTGATTTAAATAAATATTTTAGAGGAATACCTATATTTTATAGAAATAATAAATTGGATGCGGAAAATTATTATGGCGTAGATAATGTAAATAGTTGCCGTAAATTTCAATTGTAAAAATTACCTTCTTATTGGTGCTATCCAGCAAGCGTAGATTGAATTGAAAGTCTGTTATTGAGGTCGTCTGAAAAATTGAGGATTTTTATTTTCAGACGACCCTTCGTCAAGTGGATACAGATTCAAGAGATAAACCAATCCGTAGCGTAGGCTTCGCCCACGACCTTCTGCCCAAACATCCAAATCTAATTATTTATGTTCATTCGTGGGCAAAGCCCACGCTACGGGCGGCTGGCTCTCCCGTCTGGCGGGAAGGGGCTCTACAGTTTGCACGAATTTGATTTTACCTAGAACCATAAAGCCACCCCATCCTAACCTTCCCCCGTCGGACGGGGAAGGAACAAGTTGCCGTTGCAGCAAATCGTAGCGTGGGCTTCGCCCACGACCTTCTGCCCGAACATCCGAATCAAATTATTTATGTTCATTCGTGGGTAGAACTCACGCTACGGGCAGCTGGCTCTCCCGTCTGGCTGGAGAGAGCAGCCCTACGGTTTGCACGAATTTGATTTTACCTAAAACCATAAAGCCACCCCCATCCTAACCTTCCCCCGTCGGACGGGGGAAGGAACAAGTTGCCGTTGCAGCAAATCGTAGCGTGGGCTTCGCCCACGACCTTCTGCCCGAACATCCGAATCAAATTATTTATGTTCATTCGTGGGCAAAGCCCACGCTACGGCTGCTAAAAATATAGTGGATTAACTTTAAACCAGTACGGCGTTGCCTCGCCTTGCCGTACTATCTGTACTGTCTGCGGCTTCGTCGCCTTGCCTGATTTAAATTTAATCCACTATAAGTGGGGCACAATATAAAAAACAGAGGTCGTCTGAAAAACCGAAATGCGGTTTTCAGACGACCTTTTTCTTACGCTTTATGGTTTACGCGAACCTTATTCGCCGTAATAAGCTTTGGTCAGGATTTCTTCCATGTCGGCGACCAATGCGAGACGTGGGTTGGCGGGGGTGCATTGGTCTTCGAAGGACAGCATTGCCAGTTCTTTGCGGCCGTCGATGAAGGTTTTTTCGTCTATGCCTTGTTCTTTGAAAGACATTTTGATGCCGACGTTGACCGCCAGTTCATGACAGGCGCGGGCGAAGGATTCTACGCCTTCGGCAGGGGTGGCGCACGGCAGGCCTAAGGTACGGGCGATTTCCTGATATTTCAGGTCGGCTTTGTAGTAGTTGTACTTCGGCCAAGTGGCGGTTTTCTGCGGACGCGTGCCGTTGTAGCGGATGACGTGGGGCAGCAGGATGGCGTTGGCACGGCCGTGCGGAACGTGATATTTACCGCCGATTTTGTGTGCCATCGAGTGGTTGATGCCCAAAAACGCATTGGCAAACGCCATGCCTGCGATGGTGGAGGCGTTGTGCATATGCTCGCGCGCTTCAGGATCGGCCGCACCGTGTTTATAGGAGCGTTCGAGGTATTGGAACACGAGCTTGATGGCTTGCAGGGCAAGGCCGTCTGTAAAGTCGTTCGCCAGTACAGAAACATATGCTTCTACCGCGTGGGTCAATACGTCCAAACCGGTATCGGCGGTTACGCCTGCCGGTACGGTCATGGTAAACGCAGGATCGACAATCGAAATGGTCGGTGTCAGCGAATAATCGGCGATGGGGTATTTTTTGTCGCCATCGCTGATGACGGTAAACGGCGTGACTTCGGAGCCTGTACCCGACGTGGTAGGAATGCCGATGAATTTGGCTTTGCGGCCCAATTCAGGGAAGCGGAACGCGCGTTTACGGATGTCCATGAATTTTTGCACCAAGTCTTCAAAGTCGACTTGCGGCTGCTCGTAGAAGAGCCACATGGCTTTTGCCGCGTCCATCGGCGAGCCGCCACCCAGCGCGATGATGGTGTCGGGCTGGAAGCTGCGCATCAAATCCGTGCCTTTATAGACGGTTTGGACGCTCGGATCGGCTTCGACATCGGTAAACAGCTGGATGGTCACTTTGTTTTTACGTTGGTGGAGCTGGTAGGTGATTTTATCGACAAAGCCCAGATCAACCATCGAACGGTCGGTCACAATCATGACTTTTTCGCAGTCTTTCATGTCTTGCAGATATTGGATGGAATCGCGTTCAAAATAGATTTTGGCGGGCACTTTGAACCATTGCATGTTGTTTCTCCGACGGCCTACTTTTTTGATGTTTAACAGATTGACTGCGCTGACGTTGCCGCCGACGGCGTTTTTACCGTAAGAGCCGCAACCGAGGGTCAGAGAAGGCAAGAAGGCGTTGTACACGTCGCCGATGCCGCCGAAGGTGGAAGGCGAATTCCAAATCACACGCAGCGCTTTGACGCGGGAGCCGAACGTTTTGACCAATTCTTCATCGGCGGTATGGATGGCGGCGGAGTGTCCCAAGCCGTCAAAGGCAACCATTTGTTCGGCAAACTGCAAACCTTGTTCGGTGGAATCCGCTTTGAGCATCGCCAGTACAGGCGAGAGTTTCTCGCGGGTCAGCGGCTCGTTGGGGCCGACTTCGCGGCATTCGGCGATGATGATGTTGGTTTTTTCAGGGACTTTAAACCCAGCCTGTTCGGCAATCCACGCTGCCGGTTTGCCCACAACGGCGGAATTGAGTTTCGCGCCGCCGCAGTTGGCGCAGTTTGCCGTAACGCCGAAGATGAAGTCTTCGAGCATGGCTTTTTCTTTTTTGTTGGCGAAGTACACGCCGTAGGATTTGAACTCTTCAACCAGCCCTTTATAAATCTCTTTATCGGCGATGACGGCTTGTTCGCTGGCGCAAATCATGCCGTTGTCGAACGCTTTGGACATCACGATGTCGTGTGCCGCCTGTTGGATGTTTGCCGTTTTTTCGACATAAGCAGGCACGTTGCCCGCCCCGACGCCGAGCGCGGGTTTGCCGCAGGAATAAGCCGCTTCCACCATCGCATTGCCGCCAGTTGCCAAAATCGTCGCTACGCCCGGATGCTTCATCAGTGCGGAAGTGCCTTCCATAGACGGTTTTTCAATCCACTGAATACAGTTTTCCGGCGCGCCGGCGGCAATCGCGGCATCGCGCACGATTTGGGCGGCGTGGGCGGAACACTGCTGGGCGGAAGGGTGGAACGAGAAAATAATCGGATTGCGGGTTTTCAGCGCAATCAGGGATTTGAAAATGGTGGTAGAAGTCGGATTGGTGGTCGGCACGATACCGCAAACCACGCCGACCGGATCGGCAATTTCGGTAATACCGGTTACATCGTTTTCGCTGATGACGCCCACGGTTTTCAAATCGCGCAGGCGGCGCACGACGTTTTCGCAGGCAAACAGGTTTTTGGTCGCCTTATCTTCAAATACACCTCGTCCCGTTTCTTCGACCGCGTGCATGGCGAGTACACCATGTTTGTCCAGCGCGGCAATGGAGGCTTTGGCAACGATATAATCAATCTGCTCCTGATTCAGCTTGCGAAACTCGTCCAACGAGCGCAAACCCTTTTCAACCAAACTGTTGACCTCGGCTACGGCGGGGCTGACGACATTGTCGGCTGATGCGTTCATGGTGTATCTCCTTGATATAAGGTGGCAATAAAGACGATAAATTTTCACTACGATTACTATAAGTAATTTTGTTACATTTCTCTTTGACTTACATCACAAACCATGCATGCTGTTTTCAGACGACCCCTTTCAGGATTTTTCTGTTTTTAATACATTGAAATAAAATCATTTTAACGAGTTTGACAAAAGGGGCCGCCGAGTTTCCCCTTTTGCCATATCGCTATTGTTTTGCCCGCCGCAATTCATATGAAAATGAAATTTTTTGAATTTTGTATCGAAATTACAAAACAACCTTTCAAACAAAATTTGCAGGCAAAACGGACAAGGTCGTCTGAAAACCAAATTAAAGTTTTCAGACGACCTTGTCGCATATTCACAAGAAATTGTCGGGAAAACGATAGTTTTTTTCTACAATTTCAGATATTAAACTTATAAAATACAACCATTCTCATTTGTACAATGAACGGAGAAATTGATGTTCCGACCCAATCTGACCGCTGCCGCCGTTGTGGCCGCTTTATCTTCCACTGTATTTGCCGCCGAAACGGTCGAGCTGGATACCGTCCATGTGAAGGGGCAGCGTTCGTATAACGCGATTGCCACCGAGAAAAACGGCGATTACAGCTCGTTTGCCGCCACCGTCGGCACAAAAATCCCCGCATCTTTACGCGAGATTCCGCAATCCGTCAGCATCATCACCAACCAGCAGGTAAAAGACCGCAACGTTGATACCTTTGACCAATTGGCGCGCAAAACGCCGGGCCTGCGCGTGTTGAGCAATGACGACGGACGCTCGTCGGTTTATGCGCGCGGTTACGAATACAGCGAATACAACATCGACGGCCTGCCTGCGCAAATGCAGAGTATCAACGGCACGCTGCCCAACCTGTTCGCCTTCGACCGCGTCGAAGTGATGCGCGGCCCGAGCGGATTGTTCGACAGCAGCGGCGAGATGGGCGGCATTGTGAATTTGGTGCGCAAACGCCCGACCAAAGAGTTCCAAGGCCATGCAGCGGCAGGGTTCGGTACGCACAAACAATATAAAGCCGAAGCTGACGTTTCAGGTCCTCTGAACGCCGACGGCAGCGTGCGCGCCCGTGTGATGGCGCAAACTTCGGGCGCGTCTCCCCGTCCGGCGGAGAAAAACAACCACCACGAAACCTTCTATGCTGCGGCGGATTGGGACATCAACCCCGACACGACTTTGGGCGTAGGCTATCTCTACCAACAACGCCACCTCGCGCCATATAACGGCCTGCCCGTCGGCAGCAGCGGCAATTTGCTGTCCCTGCCCAACCACACTTTCGTCGGCGCGGATTGGAACAAATTCAAAATGAACAGCCATGACGTGTTCGCTGATTTGAAACATTATTTTGACGACGGCGGCTACGGCAAAATCGGTATGCGCTATTCCGACCGCGATGCCGACTCCAACTACACCTTCGCCGCCAACAAACTTTCTGCCGACAATAAGGCAAACGTCGTCGGCTTAGGTACGGAAATCAAACAAAAAGCCTTCGCGGTTGACGCAAGCTACAGCCGTCCGTTTGCCTTGGGCAACACCGCAAACGAACTCGTCGTCGGTGCGGACTACAACCGCTTGCGCAGCACCAACGAGCAAGGCCGTGCAGCCGTTGCGCGTAATGTTGCCTTGGGCGATTTCCACTCCGTTCCCTATGTCAACCTGATGCAGAACGCCCGTGCCGGCGCGCGCGGTTACAGCCATACCGTCGCTACCGAAAACCTTGACGAATTCGGCATTTACGGCAAATCCGTCTTCCATCCGGTCGACAGACTGTCGCTCATCGGTGGCTGGCGTTTGGGACACTACAAAATCGAAGCGGGCGACGGCGACGAGTTGCACAAAGCCAGCAAAACCAAGTTCACCGGCTATGCAGGCGCGGTTTACGACCTGAACGACAACAACAGCCTCTACCTGAGCATGTCCCAACTCTACACGCCGCAAACCAGCCTCGGCACCGACGGCAACCTGCTTAAAGCGCGCGAAGGCAACCAGTTTGAAGTCGGCTACAAAGGCAGCTACATGGACGACCGCCTTAACACCCGCGTCTCCCTCTACCGCCTGAAAGACAAAAACGCCGCCGCACCGCTGAACCCGAACAACCGCAACACCCGTTACGCAGCCTTGGGCAAACGCGTGATGGAAGGCGTTGAGACCGAAATCAGCGGCGCGATTACACCGAAATGGCAAATCCACGCAGGTTACAGCTATCTGCACAGCCAAATCAAAACCGCCGCCAACTCGCGCGACGACGGCATCTTCCTGCTGATGCCCAAACACAGCGCAAACCTGTGGACGACTTACGAAGTTACGTCCAAGCTGACCCTCGGCGGCGGCGTGAACGCGATGAGCAGCATCTCCTCGGCAGCAGGGCTGCGTGCAGGCGGCTACGCCACCTTCGACGCCATGGCGGCATACCGCTTCACGCCTAAATTGAAGCTGCAAATCAACGCCGACAACATCTTCAACCGCCACTACTACGCCCGCGTCGGCAGCGCAAACACCTTCAACATTCCCGGCTCGGAGCGCAGCCTGATGGCGAACCTCCGCTACGACTTCTAAAAACGGGAAAAGCAAAAGGAAAACAAATCACCGCCAAAAACCAGAAGACCAACACATTACGGAAACAGACCGGACAGGCAGGGAACACCACCTGTCCGGTTTTATCATTTATAGTGGATTAACTTTAAACCAGTACGGCGTTGCCTCGCCTTGCCGTACT
>CAUVJL010000060.1:0-14454 GCA_963552075.1 uncultured Neisseria sp. | reverse complement strand
TCTCTTTGAGCTAAGGCGAGGCAACACCGTACTGGTTTAAAGTTAATCCACTATAAAAGGTCGTCTGAAACATCAAGCAAAGACATCACCCCTTGTCAATATTCTGTCATTTCATTTTTCGAAAGTCCGCCATGCTGACCATTACCACCTGCCTCACCTACCCCGAGCCGCCGTCCAACCTGCTGCCGCTGGCGGACGCACTGACGCGCGACAACATCCCTACCGCCTTCGAGCCCTGGCAAAACCGCCCGAAATCCGCCTTCATCCTGCCTTTGTGCGCATGGGATTATGCGGCGGAGCCTGAAGCGTTTGGGCAGTGGCTGACCGAAGCGGAAGCGTGCGGGCAAAGGTTTATCAACCCCGTCGGGCTGATGCGTTGGAACATGGACAAACGTTATTTGTGCGATTTGGCAGAATGGGGGGCGGACGTGATTCCGAGCATGCAGACGTCGTCTGAAAAAGAAAAATTGGAAGACATTTTAAAAAATCGGGGCTGGCGGGAAGCGGTCGTCAAACCCGTTATCGGGCAGAGCGGGCGCGGCGTGGCGAAAATCAGGGCGGGAGAAGTGTCGTTGAAGGCGGAGGATTATCCGCAAGGCGTCATCGTCCAGCCTTATATCCGCGAAATCGAAACGGCGGGCGAAACCTCGCTGGTGTTTTTGGAAGGGCGTTTCAGCCATGCCGTACTGCGTATGCCACCCCAAGGCGAATGGCGCGCCAATTCCGCCTACGGCGTCGCCGTCAGCCCCGCCGCGCCGCCGGAAAAAGCAGTCGAAACCGCACGGCAGATATTGGACATGCTGCCTGAAATACCGGCATACGCCCGCATAGACGGGACGCTGATCGGCGACAGGTTGCTGCTCAATGAATTGGAACTCGTCGAACCCGCCCTTTACCTGCATACCGCTGAAAACGCGGTTGCCGATATGGTGCAGGCGGTAAAGCGCGTTATCGCGGGTTGATGATAAAGAACCAATGCAAAAAAGGTCGTCTGAAAACAAAGGTAGCGGGTTTAAACCGTGCTATTCTTTTGTTTTCAGACGACCTTTTTAGAAAACCGACTGCGTTCGGCAGTCAACCTTTGATCGGTATTACAATTTGGGCTCCCCCATCCAGACTGCGGCGAGTGCGACGATGGATACCAAACTGATGATCATGATTAAATTTAAAAACAAAATTGACATATAGCCTCCGAAATGTTTGCTGTTGTGTTTATTATTGATACTGCCGTTCGGTATCATGGTGTACCGTAAGGCAGTGGCGGCTTTACGCGGATACCCTTTTATAGTGGATTAACTTTAAACCGGTACGGCGTTGCCTCGCCTTGTTCTGATTTAAAGTTAATCCACTATATTGAACCGCTTTGCCGGGCGGGTAGAATAGCATTGTCAGAATAGTTACTTTGTGTATTTACCTAATTTATCAGTAAGAAAAAGGCAATAATTATCAACAATCAATAAAAAGCACTATCACTTTTGGATGTTTTTTATCAAACATGGCTCATTAACAGGAAAACTTTTCCAAATCTCTATTTTTATTTGATTTATGCACAATTTTCATATCCGTTTCCGCCGCACGGCGCTCATAGCCGGTGTGGTATTTTTGCCTTTGGCGGTGTTGATTGCCGTCCGTTTGCACACGCACGGCGGTTTTGAATTTGAAAAACCTTTGATGATGTGGGTCCACCATAACGTCGGCGAAGGCTTTTTCCCTATTGCCACTGTTTTGCATTATTTGGGCAAAACCGCCATCGCCGTGCCTTTAATCGGCATCGCGGCGTGGTGGCTGTATCGTGCCGGCAACCGACGCGGTGCGTTGTTTTGCGTGAGCGCCGCCTTGATACCGACGCTGAATATGCTGCTGATTAAAGATTGGTTCGAGCGGCCGCGGCCGCTGTTTTGGCCGCGCATGATTGAAGAGACTAATTTTTCGTTTCCCAGCGGACACAGTACCTTTTCCGCCGCCATCGCCGTCATGATGATTATGTTGTGCAGTGAGACGCCCTATCGGCGTGTCGCGTGGCTGATCGGCATTGCCTTTGCCCTGAGTACCGGCTTTTCGCGCATTTATCTGGGCGTACATTATCCGACCGACGTTTGGGCGGGCTGGACAAACGGCACGCTGACCGCGTTGTTGGTTTATTATTTCGTGTTCAGGGGTCGCTATCTTTCAGACGACCCGGCCATTTCCCAAATATCCTCCGATGAATAATTTATCGCCCAATACGCCGTTTTGGCTGCGCAACGGCCACGCCGACACTATTTTCGCCAAATTCCTGCAACGCCCCTCCCCCGCTTACCGGCGCGAGTTGCTGCCCGACAGTACCGGCAAAGCACAAGTTGCCTACGATTTTGTCGACAGCCCGAATCCCGACGCGCCGCTGGTGGTTTTGTTTCACGGCTTGGAAGGCAGCAGCCGCAGCCATTACGCGGTCGAACTGATGCGCGCGGTACAAGACAAAGGCTGGAACGGCGTGGTCGCCCATTTCCGCAGTTGCGGCGGCATCCCCAATACCGCGCCCGTGTTCTACCACTTGGGCGATACGCCCGAAATCGCCTTTATGCTCGACACGCTTGCCGCTCGTTATTCCGTCATTTATGCGGCAGGCGTTTCGCTCGGCGGCAATGCCTTGGCAAAATATTTGGGCGAACAAGGCAGCAATGCGCTGCCCCGCGCCGCCGCCGCCATTTCCGCGCCGGTCGATGCGACGCTGGCGGGTACGCGTTTCGACAAAGGCATGTCGCGCCTGTTATATACCCGTTATTTTTTGAACTCGTTACTGCCCAAAGCCCGCGACGTTGCCGATTTGCAGAATGCCCATCCCGACCGCGATGTCGCCGCCCTGTTGAAAAAATGCAAAACGCTGGGCGACTTCGACGATACGTTTACCGCGCCGCTGCACGGCTTTGCCGACCGTTTCGACTATTACCGCCGCGCCTCGTGCAAACCTTGGCTCAAAACGGTAGCCGTTCCCTTGCTGCTGCTCAACGCCGTCAACGACCCCTTCCTGCCGCCCGAAGCCCTGCCGAACGCGGATGAAGTGTCTCCGTCCGTCACGCTTTTGCAGCCCGAACACGGCGGACACGTCGGCTTCGTCAGCCGCGACGGGGGTCGTCTGAACCTGCAATGGCTGCCGCAAACCGTATTGTCTTATTTCGCACAATTTGAATAGCGTTCCCGAACGGCTGTCGGCGTTGCGTTGGGATAAATTGGTTGAAACAAAAAAAGGTCGTCTGAAAACCTATATTTCAGGTTTTCAGACGACCTTTTTACTGCTCAAACGGTTGACCGCTCAATCAGTCGTGACCGATATCGACGGTTTTCTCTTTGTAGCGCGTATCGGGGACGAGGACGATTTTTTCGTCCACTTTGCCGATGGCTTTCACGTCTTTGCCCGGGTAGTCCAACTGATGCAGGAAATAGCGGATACAGTTGAGGCGGGCGCGTTTTTTGTCGTCGGAACGGATGATGACCCAAGGTGCGTCGCCGGTGTGGGTGTGGAAGAACATGGCGTTTTTGGCTTCGGTGTAGTCGTCCCAGCGGTCGAGCGACTGGATGTCCACAGGGGACAGTTTCCAGTGTTTCAGGGGGTCGTCACGACGGGAGATGAAGCGGCGGAGTTGTTCTTCACGGGATACGGAGAACCAGAATTTGAACAGGTGGATGCCGCTGGCAACAAGCATACGTTCCAATTCAGGGGTTTGACGCATGAAGAGCAGGTATTCGTTAGGTTCGCAGAAGCCCATGACGCGTTCTACGCCGGCACGGTTGTACCATGAGCGGTCGAAGAATACCATTTCGCCTGCGGTCGGCAGGTTTTGGATGTAGCGTTGGAAATACCATTGGCCGCGTTCGGTAGTAGTCGGTTTTTCCAGTGCGACAACGCGCGCGCCGCGCGGATTCAAATGTTCCATAAAGCGTTTGATGGTACCGCCCTTGCCTGCGGCATCGCGGCCTTCAAACAGGCTGACGATGCGTTGGCCGGAATCTTTGACCCAGCTTTGCACTTTCAGCAATTCGATTTGCAGCTTTTGTTTTTCTTTTTCGTATGCGGCGCGGCGCATACGTTGTTTGTAGGGGTAATTGGCGGGAAGTGGTGCGCTGCCGGAATCTTCGTCCGTACCGCGTCCTTCGTGTTCCAAAACGGCTTTTTCGAAAACTTGCAACTGGTCTTGCTTTTCGCCCAATTCAACGTTTTCAAATGGTTCTAACTGATGATCTGCCATAGGGTCTCCTTATTGATTAAGTTTGAAATGATATGGTGTGGTATGGTTTGATTCTACTCCTTTGCCCCTCAGCGGACTACATAAAATTACACTGCGCCATTTTTTTCGGCGCGGTCTGCTAATTTGTGTAAAAACAGCGTATAATCAGGCTATTTGCACCACAGCCATGCCCTATTTCGCCCTGTTTGACGATGCCGTAAGCGGCCGCGCAAAACTCTATCAAAATCATGTGGAAAGCCGCCTTTTCCATCATAACGAACTGGATTCGCTGGACGATACGCTGCAAAAGGGCTGGCAAAAAGGGCTGCATTCGGTGTTGTTTGCAGACTACGAATTCGGTTTGCCGCTGATGGGGATGGCGTCCGAACGCGGCGGCAATCTTGCCCTGCACTGGTTTGCCGACTGCGCCGACATTGATGCCGCAAGCTGGCTTGCCCAAAATTCAGACGACCTCTCCGCCGGCATTTCCACGCCGCAATCCTCCGTATCCGAAGCCGATTACCTCGACCGCATCCGCCAAATCCACGAAGCCATCCGGCGCGGCGACACCTATCAAATCAACTACACCACCCGCCTGCACCTGCAAGCCTACGGCAACCCCGTCAGCCTCTACCGCCGCCTGCGCCAACCCGTCCCCTATGCCGTCTTGTCCCACCTGCCCGATGCGGAAGGGAAATCTGTGTGGACGCTGTGTTTCTCGCCCGAACTCTTCCTCAAAATCGGTTCAGACGGCACCATCAGCACCGAGCCGATGAAAGGCACCGCACCGATTTTGGGCGACGGTCAAGACGAACGCCGCGCCGCCGAGTTGCAAGCCGACCCGAAAAACCGCGCCGAAAACGTGATGATTGTCGATTTGCTGCGCAACGACCTCGGCAAAATCGCCCAAACCGGCAAAGTATGCGTGCCCGAGCCGTTTAAAGTATCCCGTTTCGGCAGCGTCTGGCAGATGACCAGCACCATCCAAGCCCAAGCCCTGCCGCACATTACCGCCGCCGACATCCTCCGCGCCGCCTTCCCCTGCGGCAGCATCACCGGCGCGCCCAAACGCATGAGCATGCAGATTATCGAATCGCTCGAAGCCGAACCGCGCGGCCTGTACACCGGCAGCATCGGCTACCTGAAACCCTGCGCGGGCGGGCTGGGGTTTGAAGGCATATTCAACGTCGTTATCCGTACCTTGTTGCTCAAACCCGCTTCAGACCCGATTTCAGACGACCTCTATCACGGAGTGTACGGCGTCGGTTCCGGCATCGTCATCGACAGCAACCCCGCCGCCGAATATCGGGAATGCGGCTGGAAAGCCCGTTTCCTCAACGAATTGCGCCCCGCCTTCGGCATCTTCGAAACCATGCGCGTGGAAAACAGGCAATGCCGCCTGCTCGACCTGCATTTAGGTCGTCTGAAAACCTCCGCCCAAGCCCTCAACCTGCCCCTGCCCGACGATGGCGAAACCCGAATCCGGCAATACATCGCCAAACTGCCCGACGGCCTCTTCCGCCTGAAAGCCGAACTCGTTTCAGACGACCTCATCCTCAGCCATGCCGCCACCGCCGAGCTGCCCGCCTCCCAGCGCGTCATCCCCGCCCCGCAACCCCTCCCGCCCCGCGACTACCTGCGCCGCTTCAAAACCACCCGCCGCGCCCTGTACGACCAAGCGTGGCAAACCGCCGAAACACAAGGCGCGTTCGACAGCCTGTTTTTCAATTCAGACGGCCTCCTGCTCGAAGGCGGCAGAAGCAACGTATTCGTCAAATACCAAGGACAATGGCTCACCCCGTCTCTGGATTTGGACATCCTAAACGGCGTCATGCGCCAAGCCGTATTGCAGCAGCCGCAAACCTATTTGGGCGCGGACGCAGTCATCGAAACGCACATCACCCGCGACATGCTGGAACACGCCGAAGAAATCCGCCTCTCCAACGCCTTAAGGGGCGTGTTTGAGGCGGAGTGGATGAAAAGTTGATTGGTTGAACAACGGACAAAGTGAACTAAGCAAAAAGGTCGTCTGAAACCTAAATCTCAAGGTTTTCAGACGACCTTTTATTCAATCAATACAACTTAAGTAGCGTGGGCTGCGCCCACGAAATCTGCTGCCTAATAATCTGAATTGGTTAGCCGTGTCTATATTCATCTCGTGGGCAAAGCCCACGCTACAGATTGCAACAAGGCAACCTATCCCTTCCCCCCGTCCGGCGGGAGAAGGTTAGGATGGGGGTGGCTTTGTAGGTCTAGGTAAAAGCAAATTCGTACAACCCTCAGAACCCACCCTCTCCCCGGCCTCTCCCGCCAGTCGGGAGAGGGGGCAGGTTACAGGTAAAAAATAGGGTCGTCTGAAAACTTTGAGATTTGAGTTTTAGAAAAACTCGTTCACGCTCATTTTCAGACGACCTTTTATTCAATCTCTACAGACTTGGGACAACCCAAGTAGCGTGGGCTTTGCCCACGAAATCTATCATTCAATAATCCAAGACAACAGTCGAACCTGCTTTCATCTCGCGGGCAAAGCACACGCTACGGATTTCCGCCGCTATTTCCACCACCCGCTACTCAGCGAAAAAAATACCGGGTCGTAATATTTCGGCAGTTGTTGCGGGATACCGAGGTTGTTGCGGTAAACGACGCGGTAGCGGTCGGCGTACCAGGCGGGGACGATGATGTATTGGTGGCGGATGGTGCGGTCTAATGCCCGGGAGGTGGTTTTCAGCTCTTCTCGATTGGTAAAGCTGCCGAAATGTTTGAGCAGCTTTTCGACTTCGGGGCGGCACACGCCGGCGAGGTTTCGGCTGCCGGGGATTTTGGCGGCTTCGCAGCCGAAATAATCGTATTGTTCGTTGCCGGGGCTTTCGCTGTTGGCATAGGCGGTAATGGTCATGTCGAAGTCGAAATCGTTGAGCCGCCTTTGGTATAAGGCGGGGTCGGTAACGCGGATGTTCATGGTTACGCCGATTTTGGCGAGGTCGCGCTGCCATTTGGCGGTAATACGTTCGTAGGTTTTGGAAGCTGTCAGGAACTCAAAGGTCAGGGGTTTGCCTTGGCTGTCGGTCAGTTTGCCGTTTTTATAGCGGTAGCCTGCTTTTTCCAAGAGGGCGCGGGCTTTGAGCAGGTTGGGGCGTATGCCTGTCTTCGGGTCGGTTTGAGGCGGTTCGGGGACGGGTTGGTTCAGGACGGCGGGGTCGAGGGTGTTGCCGAGGGACTGGAGCAGTTTCAGTTCCGCGCCTTGCGGTTTGCCTGTCGCCGCCATCTCGCTGTTGGTGAAGAAGCTGTTGCTGCGGCGGTATGCGCCGTAGAAAATGCGCGCGTTGATGCTTTCAAAGTCGAAACTCTCGACCATCGCCTGCCGCACGAGGATGTTGTCGAACGGGGCGCGGCGCAGGTTCATGACGAAGCCCTGCATGCCGGCGTCGCTTTTCTGTATCCATTCGTGTTTGCCCATGCCGCGTTTGGCGAGCATTTCGTCGGAATAGCCCCGCGCCCAGTTTCGGGCGACATTTTCGTAAACGAAGTCGTATTGTCCGGCTTTGAGGCCTTCAAGGCGGACGCTGTTGTCTTTGAAATATTTGAAGCGGACGGTGTCGAAATTATATCTGCCTTTGCGGGTCGGCAGGTTTTGCGCCCAGTAGTTTTTGTCGCGCGCGTATTCGCTCATGCGCCCGATGTCTGCTTTGACGAAACGGTAGGGGCCGGAGCCGATGGGCATTTTGTTCGCGCCTTTTTCCAGCCCTTCGGGGTAGCTTTTATGAGAAAACACAGGCAGTTGCCCTAATGCCATGTGTAATTCGGCATTGCGCTGTTTAAAGCGGAAAACGACTGTCCTGTCGTCGGGCGTTTCGACTTTGGCTACGTCGCTCCAGTATATGCGGTAGAAGGGATTGGCGGCTTTGTCTTGGGTAAGCAGGCGGAAGGAGGCGACTACGTCTTTGGCAAGGACGGGATCGCCGTTGTGGAATTTGGCTTTCGGGTTGAGCCTGAATGTTGCCGACAGCCCGTCTTCGGCAAGTGAGAAGTCTTCCGCCAGCAGCCCGTACATGGAGAAAGGTTCGTCCCAACTGTTGTCCGTAAGCATGTCCACAGTCAGATTGAGGACGCCGGCTTCTTTGTCGCCCTTGAGGGTAAACGGGTTGAACGTATCGAAGCCGCCCTGTATCGGTAGGGAAAACACGCCGCCTTTGGGCGCGTCGGGATTGACGTATTCGTAGGCGCGAAAGTCGGCGGGATATTTCGGCTCCTGCCCCAAACCCAAACCGTATGCGGCAAAAGCGGTGGCAGTGGAGAAGGAAAGCAGGAGGAAGACGAGGGTTTTCATAAGGTTTCAAACCGAACGGGACGATGAAGCCCGATTATAGCAAAAGGTCGTCTGAAAACCGTTTTCAGACGACCTTTTATCCGTTTCAAAACATAATCAAGAAGGCTGTTGCCGGTTTTTCGCCTGAGCGTCAAACTCCGCCAGCGTCATGTTCAAAGTCTGCAAACACGGCGTCATCACCGCATCGACGGCTTGGTTCACATGATCCCTTCCCAAAGGCGACGGGCGGTAAACAAAGAGCTTGAAGAGTTCGCTCAACTCAATCGAATCCGCCCCCGTTTTCAACACCCAGCCCTGACGACCGTTGTAGATATAGCCGTGCCGCGCCAGCTTTTCCAAAAGCTCGCCCAACTCATCGTAGCCCATATTGATATGTCGTCTGAACTCCTGAACAGGCAAGGCTTTGCCCTCTTTTTGCGCCGCATCCAAAAGCAGCAGGATTTTCAACACATCATCAAACCGCCCTCGCGCATCGAAGCCCCTGCGGAACGCATCGCCCTGCCAATAAGACAGCGACGAAGTCAGCACCGCGCCGCCCAACACCAGCGTCCACAGCAAATTCAGCCACACCAAGAAAAACGGTACGGCGGCAAACGCCCCGTAAATCGAGCGGTAGCCGTCGAAATTGCCCATATACCAAGCAAACAGGAAACGCGCCGTCTCCAAGCAAAACGCAGTGACCAAAGCCCCGATAAACGCATGATGCCCGGGCACGAAGCGGTTGGGTACAAAGCGGTACAAACCCCACAACAAAAGCGTCGCGAAAAACAGCGTGCCTAAGGTTTGCAGTAACCCCACCACCCATTGCGGCGCAAACGAAGCCAGCGCAGATTCCTGCACCGACCCGACCATAAAAGAAATCCCCACGCCCAAAGACAGCGGTCCAAACGTCAGCAACGCCCAATACACCAAAAACTGCATCATCCAAGGCCGCTGCGAATTGACCCGCCAAATCCGGTTGAACGCATTATCAATCGTCCGAATCAGCATCAGCGACGTCACCACCAGCATCACACTGCCAATCGCCGTCAACTTCCCCGCCTGATTGCGAAACGCATTGATATAATCAAACACCATGTCCGCACCCTGCGGCACAATAGTCTGATTGACGAACGAAACAAAAGAATCCGACCAACGGTCGAACACAGGAAAAATCGAAGCGACCGCCACCATCACCGTCAATACCGGCACCAAAGCCAGAAGCGTCGTAAACGTCATACTCGCTGCAGCCTGCGGCACACGCTCCTCATCGAAACGCCGGACCACAAACCACGCAAACACAAACGCCTTACTGTTCGACAAACCTTGCCACCATTTCAAAAACGGCATAATCTTTCCCGAAAAAATAACGAATTGAAAATAAAAAACAGAAAACAACCACGTCGTCTGAAAACACAGCCTCAGCGAAATTCAAACACCCATTTCCCATCAACCCCATTGTAACGGAATACCCAAATGAACCCAAATCCTCTCAAAATCCTCGTCCTCTACTACTCCCAAAACGGCAGCACCCTCAACCTCGCCCGCCAAATCGCACGCGGCATCGAAAGCGTCGCAGGCTGCGAAGCCGTATTGCGCACCGTCCCCAAAGTCTCCACCGTCTGCGAAGCCGTCGAAAAAGACATCCCCGACAGCGGTGCCCCCTACGCCACCGCCGAAGACCTCAAAACCTGCGCCGCCCTCGCCCTAGGCAGCCCCACCCGCTTCGGCAACATGGCAGCCGCCATGAAATACTTCATCGACGGCACCATCCCCCTATGGCTCGGCGCAGAACTCGCCGGCAAACCCGCCACCGTCTTCACCAGCACCTCCTCCCAGCACGGCGGACAAGAAACCACCCTCCTCACCATGATGCTCCCCCTCCTGCACCACGGCATGATCATCAGCGGCATCCCCTACACCGAAGCCGCCCTCAGCAACACCCAAAGCGGCGGCACCCCCTACGGCGCATCCCACGTCGCCGGACACGACAGCAAACCCGTCCTGACCGCCGAAGAAAACGACATCGCCTTCGCACAAGGCAAACGGCTGGCAGAACTCGCCGTCAAGTTGGTTTAAGGCGGATAGCTTAGAAATCCAATCTGCCACAAGCCAAAAGGTCGTCTGAACACCTTAATCGACTCCAAAATAAAAACCCGCTTCAAAAAGCGGGTTTCTTGTATCCGGTCAGGGCAGACCGTCTGTCCGTATTGTCCGAAACTTCGTTACTGTTTTTCTATTTTCCGGCGGGCAATTTCCGCTTTTTTACGGCTGGCTGCCAGTTGTTCGCGCATTTCGTTCAAGATTTGCTTGGAAGATTTCGGTTTTTCCCAGTTATCCGGTTCTGTATTTTGTCGTTGCGCCAATTGCTTTTGATGCTCTTGATAAAGCGCATTCGATTCTTCGGAGACTTTGCGGGCAATGTTCGGCAGCTCTTTTTCAACCAAAGCCTCGGCGCGTTGTTGGGCAAGATGGCGTTCTTTGCAGCTTTGGGCGCAATATTGTTTGCTGTCTTGCTCAGGGGAATAACCGTAATGAGGCAGCGGTTTCCCCGCTTTTTTCATCGCCATGCTGTAATTGACGCATTGCAAGGCTTGCGGATCGGCAGCCATGTACAAAGAGTATAAATGCCCGGCATAGTCTTTGATGTCCTCATTGTCCCCGCCGCATACATTCGCCGTAGCCTCAATCAGCGCCGCATCTTGCAGCATTTGCCGGCAATGTTCGACCTGATCCGTATTCAAACTGACGGCTGGCTCTTGCGCGGCGGCTGAAAAAGATAAAGTCAAAGCAAGTAAGCCTAAAGCAGATTGTTTCATAGTTTTTCCTTTTAAACCGGAATGATATTTTCAAATAAAGCATGAATGTCGGAATGTCGGAACGCAGTACATTCATGCCCGAAGTTTTCAGACGACCCCGTCCTTATCTGCCATCTTTCTGATGGATAAAGGCATCGGCTTTGGCGCGGCGTTCGGCTTCTTCGGCAACGGTTTTACGCAGCAATTCGTCAACGGGAACACCGCGGCGCGGGGCTTCTTCTTCCGCATACTGTTTTATCTTACTGTCCATGTACGCCTCTACTTGGCGGCGCAAACGGTCGCGTTCTTCGCGGCTTTCCGCGCAAAGGCGCTTCAAATCCTTATCGTCGAGATGGTGAAAGCTTTGTTTTTTGAATTCTTCCTCCAGTTTCGGATATTGTCGGCACTGATCGACTTTCGGATGGTTAAACAATAAAACCATAGACAAAAGGTCGAAATATTCGGCGGTCTCTTTATTGTCCCGATAACAAAGCGAACCGTTCGCCAAAGTATTGGTGTCTTTAAACAATTGCCCGCACTCGGCGGCAAGCTTTTTATCTACCGCAGGATCGGATGGCGCACCGGTTTGATTTTGCGCGGCGGCAGAAGCGGTCAAACCGGCGAGCAGCAAAGAAAATACAAAGGCTTTTTTCATATGGGTACTTTCAAAAAACAGATGGGAAAATCATGAATAGTTTATATATAGGGGTCGTCTGAAAACTTTCAGACGACCTTTTGTCCGTCAATATTGCGGTATCGAACAGCCTTCAGATGCGACAATTTTGCATTGTGCAACACCCGCAGCCTGACATTTTCTTAATGCTGACGGTTCTGCACGACCTGGGGAAGGCTCCGATCCATAAAAGGTTTTCACTTTTCCACCGGATTTTCCTTGGGCAACGGCAATACAGCCGTTTCTTACCCAAATACCTACTACACACGGCGCATTACGCCCGCCCTGTTCGCAAGTTTTAATCGCTTCTTTTTCTGCGGCAGCACGCGAATTTTGATTAAGTGCGCCACCTGCGATACCTGTTTTAGAATTGAACGCCCATGCGCCGTATTTGGACGGGACATTGATGTTGATAACTTTAGTATTGTTTTGGACGTTGGAGGATTGGGGCGGAGCCATATTGTATTGAACCATTTCCCCGTTATGCCCTTGAAAGCGGCAAATACCGCTGACGGGGTCAAATTGTCCGGGGCAGCCGTTGGCATAGACATTAAAACTTGCCAGTCCCAAAAAGATAAAAAGCAGTTTTTTCATCAGTCTTATTCCTTTGTTTGGTCGTAATCTCTTTTTGCTTTCTTAAAGTAAGAACCTGATACCGAGGTCGTCTGAAAACTTTCAGACGACCTTTTGCCTGTCAATATTGCGGCATCGAGCAGCCTTCGGGGGCAAAAATGGTGCATTGCGAATAACCGGAAGCCTGACATTTCCTTAGCGCCTCCTCCTCTGCAAGACCAGGTTTTTTTATTCCAGTAAAGGCTTTCCATTTATTCCCTAATTTACCTTGTGCAACGGCAATACAACCATTCCTGACAGAAGCTCCTATTTTGCAAGGTGCATTGCGACCGCCTTTTTCACAGGTTTTAATCGCTTCTTTTTCCGCAGCTTCACGCGAATCCATGTTGAGGGCGCCGCCTGCAATACCCGTTTTAAGGTTAACCGCCCATGCGCCGTATTTGGACGGGACATTGATGTTGACGACTTTAGGACTGTTTTGAACGTTGGACGATTGGGGGGTGCCGACATTGTATAAAATCTGCTGTCCCGAACTGTCGATAATGCGGCAAGTTCCCGTGGCGGGCTGGTACTCTCCGCCGCAACCGTTGGCATAGACATTAAAACTCGCCAGCCCCAAAAAGATAAAAAGCAGTTTTTTCATCAGTTTTTCCTTGGTTTGAAGATACAAAAAAAGCTGTCCGAACATCTTGTATGATGGTTTCAGACAGCTTTTTTCAGCGTTTTAGCCCACTTTATCCCCGGGCTGCGCGCCTGCATCGACATCGAGGAGCTTCAGTTTGCCCTCGGCGGTGGCGGCACTCAAAATCATGCCTTCGGATACGCCGAATTTTGCCATTTTGCGCGGGGCGAAGTTGGCGACGGCGATGACCATGCGGCCGTTCAATTCGGCGGGGTTGGGATAAGACGCGGCGATGCCGGAGAAGATGATGCGTTTTTCAAAACCGAAATCGAGGTCGAATTTCAGGAGTTTGGTGCTGCCTTCGACGGCTTCGCAGTTCAATACTTTGGCGACGCGCATGTCGATTTTCATGAAATCGTCGAAGCTCGCTTGTTCGGCGACTTTTTCGTATTTGCTCTCTTCGGCGGCAGGTGCGGCTGTGGCGGCGATGCTTTGTTTGTTGGCTTCGATTAAATCGTCCACTTGTTTTTGCTCCACTCGTTGCATTAAATGTTCGTATTTGTTGATGGCGTGTTCGCCTAGGGTTTCGCGCGTGTTCGCCCAGGTAATCGCGTCCAGATTGAGGAAACGCGCGGCGTTGGCGGCGGTTTGCGGCAACACGGGGGCGAGGTAGGCGGTCAACATGGTAAAGGCGTTGATGAGCTCGCTGCATACTTCGTGCAACAAATCATCTAATACGTTAAACGCATCAAGAACCTTAATATTAATCCATAAGTTAGTAATGGTATCTGCTAAATTTTCAGATTGAATTTCCTCCAAACTAAGAGGATATGAACTAGAGTTAGGGTCGTTATTGTAATCCTCGAGAATTTTTCTTCCTTTCCCTTGTGAATACCCTAGAATTAATTCTTTAATTTTTTTATAGTTTTCCAATAAGAAAGTTTCTTTTTCTTTTTGGAAAATATCTTTTTTATTTTTAGGAAGTGAATTAATAAATTTATTTAAATCATCTAAATCATTTTTAATAATGATTGGTTTGGTAAAAAGTGCATCATTCAATTCAGGTAAGTCTGCTAATTTAGCATTAACTTCCTTAGTAAATCTCCATTTGTATTTCGGAGATTCCAGAAATTTGTTCAGCTCCCACGGTTTGTTGGCATCAACGTATTCGTTGACAATATCCGCCAAGGCCATGATGTCGCGCAGGGCTTTGGCGTATTCTCGGCTTTCGTAGCATTCGGCAATGGCTTCGCTTTGCGCAGTCAGTTTTGCCAGCA
>CAUVJL010000059.1:0-14534 GCA_963552075.1 uncultured Neisseria sp. | reverse complement strand
TTTTGCGTATAAAGACCAAACCCGCCGCCATCATTCCGTATAATCCCCCTTAGCTCCCTATCCACTATAATCGGCACATTCAGACGACCTCCTCCGACACCATGACCCGACAAGCCTTTATCCTCAGTGATTGCGAATTTTCCGAATGCGGCGAAAAGCCTTATGCGCTGTTGACGGCGAATCCGACCAAGGAACACCACTATATCGCCCAGACCGAGCAGCGGCAGCACGCGCATAATCCGCAGGTCAGCCCGCAGAATCAGAATGTTTATAAGCTGCCTTTGTCCATGTTCCGCGAACCGGCTGCCGCCCGACTCTCCCGCTCCGGCGACAAGGTTCGCGGCGGGAACGAAAATCGCAGTGCGGCGGCGAGTGTCAACATTATCGGCAATCTGGCGGCGAAAAACCTCTACACACTGACTTTCGTGGAAAACACCGCCAACCAGTACAATTTGGAAAGCTGGTTCAACCGCCACGAAAGCGGCTATGAAGAAGCCTGCAACTATCTGCGCACATTGCCCGGAGGTCGTCTGAAAACGGGCGAACCCGATACGGTCAAAGTTCCCGAAGCATTGTGGCGGATATTACGGCTGAAATTCCTCGGCATCCTGCGCAATCCGCACAACCATAAAAACCTGTTCGCCCACCGTCTGCATGAGGCCGTTCGGGCGCGGCTGCCGGAGGTCGGGTTTGAGTTTGTGCGCCTGATCAGCAAGCGCGATCCGAGCCGCATCGAAGCCATCATGCAAAACTACCGTTTTTCGTTCCTCGGCTATGTCGATTGGCTGGCGGGGCTTTACGGCATGTTGAGCGAAGGCGTGGCGCAGCCGTCGCTGTTTGAGCGGCTGTTTTGCACCATATTCGCCGAACCCGATGCGGTGAAAATCGAGCTGTTCCGCTATGCCGAGAACGAGGGGCTGTGCCTGTTCGGCGACAGCAGTTTCTGCCTTCAGGCTTCGCCGAAACTCATCAGCGTCGGCGTAAATATTTCGCACGATATGTTTGCCGTCGTCCACCTGCAAACCGACCGCTGGCTTGCGTTTAAAAATACTTTCCACCACGATGCGCCGAAGTTGGAAGGCAGGGTAAGGATTATCGACGGCGACCAAACCCAGCGGCTGATGTTCAACCGGCTGACCATCAGTCAGGCGCATGAAGCCGTGTTCGGCAGAAGCCCGAATATCGATGATTATCTTTAACGCTTGGATGATGCACACGCGCGCTTGATGTAAAGCGTATCAACGCTGAACAAAAGGTCGTCTGAAAACGATTTGGCGAACCCGCTGCTTTCGTTTTCAGACGACCTTGTTTGCATTCAGTGCTTAATCCTTGTTTTGCACTGCCGCTATTTGCACTGCCCCACTGCCGCCGGATAAACCGATACCTGCGTCTGCGTCAGGGCAAACAGGTTTTCAAGCTGCGTTTGCGCTTGGCGGTTGGCGTGATCCAAAATTTGGGCTTTGCACGCGCTGGCGAGGACTTGTTTTTTGGCTTCGTCCTGCACGGTTTTGAACACCGCCTTATCCACCGGCAAAAGGTTGAACGAGCCGGTTTGGATGTCGTACACCTCGATATTTTCCAAATCGACACTGAGGATTTCTACGGGCGGCAGGCTGATGAGGACTTTTCCGTCCACGATATTGACGTTGTCGGCGTGAAGTTTGTCCAAATCCAAGCCCGCCAACACTTTGCCGCGCACAATAAACAGGCCGCTTTGAGCATCCTGCCACAATCTGCGCCAGTCGCCTTTTTTCTCCGTGCGGATGATGGTGTCGATGTAAAAAGCCGTACTTTCCAAGCGGTTCATCTGCTTAATCTGCATCAAAACGCCTTCGCGCGAAATCGCTTCATGGGCGTTGTCGTTGCGGTGCTGGGCATAAAACCAGCCGCCCGCCGCTGCGAGCGCACAAAAAATAGATATTAAAATCAATCGGTAAACCATTTTCATTAGGTTAGACCCTTTTCGGTTGCGTTAAACTTAACGCCCATATTCTTTCAAATGTTCAGATTTCAAGCAAAGGTCGTCTGAAAACGCCATTTTTGTTTTTCAGACGACCTCCTATCAAAACATTACCAAAAAGTAATAAAAATCCGCCATCAAACACAGTTTGCCTTTTGGTAAAGACAAGACTACAATCGCCTACATCCTTTCAGCCACGCAACACATCATGAACACCACCGACCTGCGCCGCCGCAACCTGCGGCAATGGATAGCGGACAAATACGGCGGCCAGCAAACCCGTTTTGCCGAAGCCATCGCCATCAACCAAGGCGAATTGTCCGCCCTTCTGAAAAACAAATCCTTCGGCGAGAAAAAAGCCCGCAAAATCGAACAGGCGGCGCAAATGCCCGCCATGTGGCTGGATCAAGAACACACTCCGGCCCAACCCGACCATCAAGAAAGACGCACCATGCCCCACATTTCCTCCATCCCCGAAATCCTCGCCGACATCAAAGCCGGCAAAATGGTCATCATCACCGACGCGGAAGACCGCGAAAACGAAGGCGATTTGCTGATGGCGGCGCAGTTCGTCACCCCCGAAGCCATCAACTTCATGATCAAACACGCGCGCGGACTGGTTTGCCTGCCGATGGAAGGCAGCATGGTCGAGCGGCTCGGCCTGCCTATGATGACCCAGAAAAACGGCGCGCAATACGGTACCAACTTCACCGTTTCCATCGAAGCGGCGCAAGGCATCACCACCGGCATTTCCGCCGCCGACCGCGCCCTGACCATCCAAACCGCCGTCTCTCCGACCGCCAAACCCGAAGACATCGTCCAACCCGGCCACATCTTCCCCCTGCGTGCGCAAAAAGGCGGCGTCCTAGTACGCGCCGGACATACTGAAGCTGGCGTCGATTTAGCACAAATGAACGGGCTAATCCCCGCTGCCGTCATCTGCGAAATCATCAACGACGACGGCACCATGGCGCGTATGCCCGAACTGATGAAGTTCGCCGAAGAACACAACCTCAAAATCGGCACGATTACCGACCTCATCGAATACCGCAGCCGCACCGAAAGCCTGCTCGAAGACATGGGCAACGCCCCCGTACAAACCCCGTGGGGCGAATTCCAGCAACACGTTTACGTCGACAAACTCTCCGGCGAAACCCACCTCGCCCTCGTCAAAGGCAAGCCCACCGCCGACACCGAAACCCTCGTCCGCGTACACGAACCCTTCAGCGTCATGGACTTCATCCAAGCCAACCCGCGCCATTCCTGGTCGCTGCCCAAAGCCCTTGAACGCATCCAGCAAGCCGACAGCGGCGTCGTCATCCTCCTGCATCGTACCGAAGACGGCGCCACCCTGCTCGACCGCACCCTGCCCAAAGGCGCCAATCAAGCCTACAAATGGGACAGCAAAAGCTACGGCATCGGCGCACAAATCCTCGCCGGCCTCAACGTCGGCAAACTGCGCGTATTAGGACAGCCCTCCGCCTTCACCGGCTTGACCGGCTTCGGCTTGGAAGTCGTCGGTTTTGAAGAAGCAGAAAACAAATAAACCGCCCGTCTTATCAAAAGGTCGTCTGAAATCCCGATTCCGGTTTTCAGACGACCTTTTGCTATAATACCCGCCAGTTTGAAAACGGAAGAAACCCATGTCCCGAATCGCCGCCCTGCCCGACCACCTCGTCAACCAAATCGCCGCCGGCGAAGTGGTCGAACGCCCTGCCAACGCCCTCAAAGAAATCGTCGAAAACAGCATAGACGCAGGCGCGACGGCGATTGAAGTCGAGTTGGCAGGTGGCGGCATCCGCCTCATCCGCGTCAGCGACAACGGCGGCGGTATCCACCCCGACGACATCGAACTCGCACTCCACCGCCACGCCACCAGCAAAATCAAAACCTTAAACGATTTGGAACACGTCGCCAGCATGGGCTTTCGCGGCGAAGGCTTGGCAAGCATCGCTTCCGTCAGCCGCCTGACCCTGACCAGCCGCCAAGACGGCAGCGCGCACGCGACCCAAGTCAAAGCCGAAGACGGCAAACTCAGCAGCCCCACCGCCGCCGCCCACCCCGTCGGTACCACCATCGAAGCCGCCGAACTCTTCTTCAACACCCCCGCACGGCGCAAGTTCCTCAAATCCGAAAACACCGAATACGCCCACTGCGCCACCATGCTCGAACGCCTCGCGCTGGCGCATCCGCACATTGCCTTCTCACTCAAACGCGACGGCAAACCAGTATTCAAACTGCCTGCACAAAGCCTGCATGAACGTATCGCTGCCATTGTCGGCGATGATTTTCAGACGGCCTCATTGGAAATTGACAGCGGCAATGGCGCGCTGCGGCTTTATGGCGCGATTGCCAAGCCGACTTTCGCCAAAGGCAAAACCGACAAACAATACTGCTTCGTCAACCATCGTTTTGTCCGCGACAAAGTCATGCTCCATGCCGTCAAGCAGGCATACCGAGACGTATTACACAACGCGCTGACGCCTGCTTTCGTCCTCTTCCTCGACCTGCCGCCCGAAGCCGTGGATGTCAACGTCCACCCGACCAAAACCGAAATCCGCTTCCGCGACAGCCAACAAGTACACCAACTTGTGTTCCACACGCTCAACAAAGCCCTTGCTGACACACGTGCCGACTTGACCGAAAGCGTCAGCAACGCAGGCGAAGTGTTGCATGACATTACCGGCGTTACGCCTGCACCAATGCCGTCTGAAAACAACAGCGAAAATCTGTTTGATGGCGCATCAAACTATCCGACAGGCAACAAATCCGACACACGCAATGCCTTTGGTTCATCAGGCAAAACCGCGCCCATGCCTTACCAAGCCGCACGCGCGCCGCAACAACGCAGCCTGTCCCTGCGCGAAAGCCGCGCAGCCATGAATACTTACGCCGAACTCTACAAAAAAACCGACGACATCGACCTTGAGTTGAGCCAATTCGAGCAGGCACGTTTCGGCAATATGCCGTCTGAAATGCCGACCCAAAAAACAGATACGCTGCTTTCAGACGGCCTTCCATCACAATCCGAACTGCCGCCGCTCGGCTTTGCCATTGCCCAATTATTAGGCATCTACATCCTTGCCCAAGCCGAAGACAGCCTGTTGCTCATCGATATGCACGCTGCCGCCGAACGCGTCAACTACGAGAAAATGAAACGCCAACGTCAGGAAAACGGCAACCTGCAAAGCCAACGCCTGCTTATTCCCGTAACCTTTGCCGCGTCCCACGAAGAATGCGCTGCCCTTGCCGATCATGCCGAAACGCTGGCAGGCTTTGGCTTGGAATTGTCCGACATGGGCGGCAATACCCTTGCCGTCCGCGCCGTCCCCGCCATGCTCGGCAAAGCCGACGTTGTTTCACTGGCCAAAGATGTATTGGGCGAACTCGCCCAAGTCGGCAGCAGCCAAACCATCGAAGAACACGAAAACCACATCCTCGCCACCATGTCCTGCCACGGCTCCGTCCGCGCCGGCCGCCAGCTCACCCTGCCCGAAATGAACGCCCTCCTGCGCGACATGGAAAACACCCCGCGCAGCAACCAATGCAACCACGGCCGCCCGACCTGGGTAAAACTGACGCTGAAAGAACTGGACGCACTGTTTTTACGCGGACAATAATAAAGTATGGCCGAAAGACATAAAGGCTGTCTGAAAAACCACCGATACGGATTTTCAGACAGTTTGTTTATAAAAAATTCGATTATGAACAAAACAGCCCTTTGCATCCCCCTCTTCTTGTTCACGCTGCCCGTTTATGCAGGAAAAACAAGCTATAACAAACCTGAATACTGGCGACTAATCCACTCCGACCCCGCCCAAGGAAAATCCATATACGGCAACACACTCGTCCGTTCACTTTCTCCGGGAAATTCGATAATAGAAATACGTTACGAAAAACCTAAGCCGATTATTCCGAACGAAACGATAAACGGCAGGAGTCGAATCATTGGCAAGGATTACGTCAAAACCCGTTTCAAATTCCAAATCGACTGCAAAAACAAAGAAATCTCATATGAAGAGAGCGCATTTTTTGACAGCAAAGATAAACTCAGTGCATACGAAATCCTGCCGGACGAAGAGTTAAAATGGCATAAAATAAAAATCGGTTCGACTGCCGAAAAATTCTACCGCTTTACTTGCGAATTCTGAGGGATGTGAGATTAAGGAATACAAAAGGCCGTCTGAAAATTCTTTCAGACGGCCTGTTAACTTAATCCGCTCGATACTCAATCCTGTCCCAGCAAGCGTAGGTTGGGTCAAGACCCAACAAAGGCTCTAATCTTTCTGTAATGTTCAATTTTCAATCTAACCTACTACCAACAATGGGAATATTTTAAATGAATTGTTTAGATTTATTGGCATATATCGAAAAAAGGCCGCTTATGTATTTAAGCGAAAAAAATATAAAGATTTTAGAAAGTTTTATAACAGGATATTATCTATGTGAAGGACTCAATGATATACCTAGTCAAAAGATGATATTTTTAGAGAAAAATTTTATTACTGGCTAATTGAGCAGTTTGATTTTCTTCAAACCACCCATACATGGCGTGGTCTGATTGAACAGATTGCCAAATTTGAAAATCGGGATGAGTTTGACTGTTTCTTTGATTACTTGAGACTGTTCAAAGAAAATTATGGGATTGTTTCAACAGAACTTGAGCTAACGTAAACTCTACCTACCACTCAAAAATTACTTTCATCATTAATTTATATAATTTTATTCAAAAATTTAATATAACTTTTTTCTTATACTGAGTTTTTTGCCAATATTCTTGATACATAACAAGGCAGTCATATATTATTTTGTATAAAGACTCATTTTTTCTTTTTATCCTTTCTATAAATCTGAAATTTATAATTATTTTTTCTTCGAGCAACCAACTCAAATCTTGCATACATTCATCTAGCGCATCGTAATTAAATCCAAAATAATCTGGAAAGTATAACTTCTCACTCATAATTTTTAAAAAACTGCTTGATGTTCCTAAGCTTCCCAAATTAATATCTACAACAAGAGTATCATTCATTGCAATATTACCTCTAAAAATGCTTCATATTCATAATACCCTGTTGAGTTATACAAATTTTTAATAAACATATTATAAATTATGATATCAATCATTATCACAATAATAAACACTTATTGGTAGGCTACCTTTGTATTTTGCCAACTCTGCTAATAATTCACTATTGAAAATTTCAAAATTGCATTGATCTGAATAGTAAGCCTCAATAAAAATTCTAAGATCATCAGCATTATTTAATCTTAATAATTGATGATTTTTTCTAAAAAAATCTACGAATTCCTGTTCATATTCACTATCCCAATATTCTTTTGAAAATTCATTTTTGTGATTTACTACCAGACATCCATAATCATTTATTTCCCCAAATTCATCTTCTCCTCCAACATCAAAATAGTCAGTAACTTCAAGAGAAGTCTCAAGGTTATTAACCATTTTACTAGGCTTGAAATTATCGCCAAAAATCATAATTGTAAACCTTAGATACATAAAAATACTCCTTTTGTTTCATAAATTTATCATCTATTCGGAACATCTTACCGCTCAAATTTCCCTTGCCATCAATATTTCCACTTTTAGCAAGCGTAGGCTAAGTTAAGCACCAACAAGAACCTTGAACATTCTACAATATCCAATTTTCACCCCAATCTGCCATTAAATCAGAGGTTTCAGGCGACCTTTTCTTCTGAATTCAATCAACAGTAAAATGCTCTCGTTGGGTTAAAACCCGACCTACTGCTGCTTATTAAATAAATTCCAGCACTCGGGAGCATCATTTTCAAAGAAAATAAAATTATTTAATTCTTCATTATTTATATTTTTGAAAAATACTCCGGTATAAAAAATTTCTAGTATTTCTTTATAGGTAATACTATTACTAGGCATCAAAAAGACTGACCCACTATAAAAATTTAGAATATTTTCCAATTTTATTTCATCATAATTTTCAATACAATATAACATGCTTATTCGTATTTTCTCTTGATTTTCTATGGAAAAATTAAGCATCTCCGGCTTTAATAATTCATTAATAATAACCTTCTGCCCTTTTTCTGTAGATATGTCTAAACCGATATATTTGGATATATCTACATGTGCGCTTTCAAGGATTTCACCATCGATAATACTTAATAAATTAAGCACGTAAAATGTATTGATTTCTTTCTTCATTGTTACATCCTAGGAGTTAATTTACTTTAGCGTGGGCTTTGCCCACGAAAAAACTACCGCCCAATCCATCTTTTAAAAACTCAAATAAAACGTCGTCTGAAAACCCAAAATCCGGTTTTTCAGACGACCTATTCCTTCCGAAACCACCTATTTCCTCTTCTTCAGCAGCCTCAACGCGTTGCCCACTACAAACAGGGAACTGAGGCTCATGCCCAATGCGGCGATCCAGGGTTTGACGTAACCCAAGACGGCAAGCGGGACGGCGATGATGTTGTATGCGCTTGCCCAGGCGAGGTTTTGGCGGATGATTTCGCGTGTGCGGCGGGCTTGGGCGATGGTGGCGGGCAGGATGTTCAAATCGTCGTTGAGTAAGACCAGATCGGCGCCGTCTCTTGCGACATCGGCGCCTGCTGCGACGGCGGCGGATACGTCGGCTTGGGCGAGGACGGGGGCGTCGTTGATGCCGTCGCCGACCATCAAGACTTTTCTGCCCTGTTTCTGCAAGTCTTCCACATAGGCGAGTTTGTCTTCGGGCGAGGCTTCGGCGCGGTAGGTGTCTAAACCGAGCGCCTGCGCAACTTGTGCGACGGCATTTGTGCGGTCGCCGCTGAGCAGGTGGGTGCGGATGCCTTGTTGTTTGAGGGTGTCGAGCATGGCGGCGGCGCTGTCTTTGATTTGGTCTTCGAGCAGGAAGACGGCTTGGAAACCGCTTTGGTTTCCGAGGAACACCATGCTGCCTGCGTGTTCGATGTTGGCGGCTTCGTCAGGCAACACGCCGGCTATTCCGGCGACGAAATCGGCGCGTCCCAATGCCCAAACTTGGGTTTCGTCTTTATAAGTCATTTGCGCGCTGACGCCTTGCCCGATGCGGTTGACGCGTTGGGAGACTGTGTATTCGGGCGCGGGATTGTCGGGATCATCTGAAAGCGTGTGGCTTAAGATGGCGCGGGCGATGGGGTGTTCGGATTGTTGCTCCAAGGCTTGTGCGGCGGCGAGCGCTTCTTCTGTTTTCAGACGACCTAAGGGGATGATTCGGCTGACGGACAGTTGTCCTTTGGTCAGCGTGCCGGTTTTGTCGAACACGACATCGTCGATTTGCGCGAGCGTTTCGAGGCTTTGTTTGCCGCTGATTAACACGCCGTCGTCGGCAAGCGCGCCTGTGGAGGCAGCAAGCGCGGTCGGCGTGGCAAGCGAAAGTGCGCACGGGCAGGTAATAACCAGCAGCGCGACGGTAATCCACAAGGCGGTTTGTGCGTCGGCATACCACGTCCAGCCGATGAAAACGGGGATGGCAAGCAGCAGCTCGCCAAACACGAAGCTGGAGGCGTATTTCTCGGCAAGCTCGGCGGCGCGCGGTTTTTGGGCGAGCGCGCGGTCGAGCAGTTTGACGATGTGCGACAGGCGCGTGTTGTTGCCGGTGCGGTCGGTTCGGATAACAAGCGGGCTACCCGTATTGAGCGTGCCTGCGGTAACGTTTTCAGACGACCTTTTGACGACGGGCAGACTCTCGCCCGTCAACATGGCTTCGTCCACTTCGCTCTCGCCGGACAACACCGTGCCGTCCACAGGAATGACTTCGCCGGGTTTGACGACGATGACGTCGCCCGCCTGAAGCTGTACAACCGCCGCTTCTTCGATTTCCTCGCTGTCGGGATAAGACGGAAGGCGGTGGCAGAACGCGGGAACGAGTTTCACCAGCCGCTCCGCCGCATCCCCTGCCCTGCGCCTTGCGATTTGTTCCATAAACCGCCCGCCCAACAGGAAAAACAGCAGCATGGCGATGGATTCGAAATACATCCCCTGCCCCGCATTGACGGCAAGGCTGTAAATGCCCGCGACAAAGGTCATCACGACCGCAATCGCAATCGGCGTATCCATGCCGACGCGGCGGTTTTTCCAATCTCGCCATGCGCCGCGGTAAAACGGCAACGCGCTGTAAAACACGACGGGCAGCACCATCAAAAAGCCGCCCCAGTGCAGGATTTCCAAAAACAGCGGCTCGATGTCGCCGCCGTAAAGATAAGTCGGCACGGCAAACATCATCGTCTGCATCATGCCCAAACCCGCCACCGCCAGCCTGACGATAAACTGTTTACGCTCTTTCTGCGCCTGCGCCTCGACTTTTTGCGCATCGTAAGGCGCGGCGGTATAACCCGTGTTGCGGATTTTCAAAAGAATGTCCGACAGCGCGATTTTGCCCTCGTCCCACACCACGCGGCAGCGGTGCGTACTGTAATTCAAATCCACGCGCACCACGCCCGCCGTCCGTAAAAGCTGCTGCTCAATCAGCCATACACACGCCGCGCAGGTAATGCCGCCCAGCATCAACACCGCCTCGCGTTCATCCCCTTCCCCGACCTCGACAAAATCCGCCTGCACTTCGGGCAAATCGTACAATTTCAGTTGCGACAACACTTCCGGCGGCGGCAATTCGGATTTTTCCGCATCGGCGGTACGCTGTTTGTAATAATTGCCCAAACCTGCATCAATAATGCTCTGTGCCACCGCCTGACAACCCGCGCAGCAGGTTTCATGGTCTTCATTTTCGTAGCGGACGGTCAAATGGAGGTGTTCTGGGACTTCCAGACCGCAATGGAAACAGGTTCTTTCCGTTTGATTCATAATATGTGCCTGATGGTGTGCCGGCAGATGGTTTGCCGCTTGAAACTTGGATTTGAAATGTTTAAAAATGTAAACTTTATTAAAATGTTGCTTTTTAGCAGATTTTTAAAAATATTTTACAAAACGTTTATTTTAAAACAATTTGCATATTTTTATATTATTTATTTATATTTTTCAATGATATATCCGTTTATCAATAGACGAACGGTTACCCTACCATACCGCATATCGGTCGAATTTACCGATTATTTTAATGTAAAAACGGAACTTTTTTAAAAAAACACCATACATTTTTGTTGACCGACTCGATTTGAAGCTGCATACTACACGCATATTCCGTACAAACAGTACAATAAAAAATACAAAACATTACGCTTTCACACAAAACTTTCCACTAACTTCTTACTCGGGAAAACATCATGATTGACCGCCTGCTACCTATTTTTGCCGTTATCGGCATCCTGTCCAGCGTCGCCTACCTGAGCTTGGCGGCATGGATGATTTACGAAAACGTTTTGAAAAAACGCCGCCTCCTCCCCCTCTAAGCGGGGAACCTTTTAAACGGCCGTTTGGAAATAAAGATAAACCCTCCCTGATTTATCTTTGTTTTCCAAACGGCCTTTATTTTTTCAGACGACCTTTTGAAACACGTGGCGGCAAACAATGCAAACAATGGATGGAAATCAAAATCCGCCCCGCCGCCTTTTCTATTGAGAAACAACGGCAGTCAAAACATCTTGTTTTTATTCTGCTTCGCAGTTTTCAGACGACCTCTTGCCGCCGTTTTCCAACGCCCGTTCAATCATCGCCTCGCGCAAAGCATCCAAGCCCAGACTTTTCGTAACCGAAATATTCACGCCGACGGCGCGTCCCGAATTGTCCCGTAACACGCCCGCCTCGCGCACGCCTTCCGGCAGCAGGTCGATTTTGTTGTAAACGACAAGCTGCGGCACTTCATGCGCGCCGATTTCCTCCAAAACCACATTCACATCGTCCATCTGCCGCTCGAAATCGGGATTGGACGCATCAACGACGTGCAGCAGCACATCCGCCAAAGCCGTTTCTTCCAACGTAGCCGAAAACGCTGACACCAGCTTGTGCGGCAAATCGCGGACGAAACCGACCGTATCCGTCAGAATCACGCCCGCCTCGTGCGACAGGAACAAACGCCGCGCCGTCGTATCCAGCGTGGCAAAAAGCTGGTCTTTTGCCAACACGTCCGCCTTGGTCAGACGGTTGAACAGGCTGGATTTGCCCGCGTTGGTATAGCCGACGATGGCAAAGGTTTTCAGACGACCTTCCATCCGCGATTTGCGGCGCGTGGCACGTTGTTTTTTCACTTGCACCAACTGTTTTTTCAACGCCGTGATTTTCTGCCCGATTAAGCGGCGATCGGTTTCCAACTGCGTCTCGCCCGGCCCTTTCAAACCGATACCGCCCTTCTGGCTCTGCAAATGCCCGTAGCCGCGCACCAGCCGCCCGCTCAAATGGTTCAACTGCGCCAGCTCCACCTGCAATTTACCCTCCTGCGACTGGGCGCGTTTGGCAAAAATCGCCAAAATCAAACCCACGCGGTCAAGCACGCGGCATTGCAGGATTTTCTCCAAATTGCGCTCCTGCGTCGGCGTCAATTCATGGTTGAACACCGCCAAGCCGATGTCGTGCAGCTTCACCGCCGCCGCCAGCTCCTCCGCCTTACCCGTGCCGACGAAATAAGCCGTATGCGCCTTGTCGCGCTTGGCAGTTTCCCGCAACACCAGCTCGCCGCCTGCCGCCGCGACCAATTCCGCCGCCTCGTCCAAGGTCGTCTGAAAAGTCCGCTCGCGCACTTCGTTCGCGCCCGAATAATCCGCGCTCAACATCACCCCGACCAGCATCACGCGTTCGGGTTGCTCCAAAGATTTGTCGACGGGGAAAATGTTGCGTTTGGACAAGGAAAATCCTTTCTTTTTTTGAAAAAACGGAAAGCGGCATCCATCCGTTTGATGGCTCGACCGCTCTCTGCCCTATCTCTGTTTGGCATGCCGCACGCTCCGTTGGAGGCGTTTGTTGACGCGATTGCGTGCTGCGTCAGCATCTTACACCATCCGACCATGAAAGCATAATCAAGAAAGGTCGTCTGAAAACCGGATTGGGGTTTTCAGACGACCTTTTGTTTGTTTAAACGGTTTGAACAACGCTTCAGGCGGCTTGTTCGTGCAGCGTGTGAAGGCGGTTTTGCGCGGGGTTTTCTTGAAACCATTTCAATTCGTCGCGCAGGGAAACGACTTCGCCGATAACGATCAGCGCGGGGCGCGGGGCGTTTTCTGCCAGCTCGGACAGGTTTTTCAGACGACCTGTCACGACGCTCTGATGCGGAAGCGTGCCGTTGGAGACGATGGCGACGGGGGTGTCGCCGCTGCGTCCGTGTGCCATCAGTTTTTCGGCAGTTTCGGCGGCTTTGAGCGTGCCCATATAGACGACCAGTGTTTGGTTGCTCAGGGCGAGCGTGCGCCAGTCGGGTTGGTGGCCGTCGTGTTTGCTGTGTCCGGTAACGAAGAGCGCGCTTTGGGCGCAGTCGCGGTGTGTCAGGGGGATGCCTGCGTAGGCGGTCGCGCCCAGGGCGGCGGTGATGCCGGGGATGATGCGGTAGGGGACGTTTGCCTGACGCAGGACTTGGGCTTCTTCGCCACCGCGCCCGAAAACGAAGGGGTCGCCGCCTTTGAGCCGGACGACGCGCAAACCTTGGCGGGCGTATTCGACCAGGAGGCGGTTGGTTTCTTCTTGTTGGACGTGGTGCGAGCCTGCGCGTTTGCCGACGCTGATTTTGTCCGCGTCTTTGCGCACCATGCTTAAGACGTCGTCTGAAACCAAAGCATCGTGGAACACGACATCCGCCGCCTGTATCGCCTGCAAAGCGTGCAAGGTGAGCAGCCCTGCGTCGCCGGGGCCTGCGCCGACAAGGACGACTTCGCCTTTTGCCGCGCCGAAGCCGTCAAGCTGCGCGGCAAGCTCTGCTTCGGCGGCATCGAGGTTGCCTTGTGCGGCGAGCGCGTTAAAGCGGCTGTCGAACAGGTTTTCCCAAAAACGGCGGCGGTTTGCCGTGCCTTTGATTTTGGCTTTGACCGCGTTGCGCCATTTGCCTGCGAGCGCCGCCATTTGACCGGTGTGCAGCGGGATGAGCGTTTCGATAATCTGCCGCCACTTGCGCGCCAAAACGGGGGCGGTCGCGCCGCTGGAGACAGCGATTTTGAGCGGGCTGCGGTCGATGACGGCGGGGACGGTGAAGGAACACAAATCCGCGGTATCGACGGTGTTGCACAGTTTCGCCCGCTGCTCCGCCGCTTGGAAAATGCGGCGGTTGAAGGCGTAATCGTCGGTGGCGGCGACGGCGAAAAACACGTCGTCCAAGTCGTCCTCGTGAAATTCGCTGCCCAGCCATTCGATTTTGCCTTCGTCCGCCCATTTTTGGAAAACGGGATTGAGTTCGCGGGCGACAACCCTGACCGCAGCCCCTGCCTGCAACAGGCTTTCGGCTTTGCGTTCCGCCACTTTGCCCGCACCCGCCAGCAGGACGGGGCGGCCGTTCAAATCGGCAAACAGGGGATAATGGTTCATGGCGTATTCTCTTATTAAGCTATCGTGCCGCCCATCTTAAAATCCCGCAGGCTTCGGCGGAAAGAATGGTTTTTGCTTATCTTATCGAATTTGGTTATATGGTGGATTAAATTTAAATCAGGACAAGGCGACGAAGCCGCAGACAGTGCAGATAGT
>CAUVJL010000058.1:0-14749 GCA_963552075.1 uncultured Neisseria sp. | reverse complement strand
CAAAACTAAACAACAACCTGAAATACAAAGACTTTTATTTCAAAATATTCTCAAACCAAACTCAATCAACAGTAAAGGTCGTCTGAAATCCCTTTCAGACGACCTTTGTCACTATTTACCACGCATCAATTCAAAAAACTCATCATTGTTTTTGGAGTCTTTGAGTTTGCCCACCAAAAATTCGGTCGCCTCAATTTCGTCCATCGGATGCAGGAATTTGCGCAAGAGCCACATGCGCTGCAACTGGTCGTTCGGCACCAACAATTCTTCGCGGCGTGTGCCGGATTTGTTGATGTTGATGGCGGGAAACAGGCGTTTTTCCGCCATGCGGCGGTCGAGGTGCAGCTCCATATTGCCTGTGCCTTTAAATTCTTCATAAATCACATCATCCATGCGGCTGCCGGTTTCTACCAAAGCGGTCGCAATAATAGTGAGCGAGCCGCCTTCTTCAACGTTGCGCGCCGCACCGAAGAAGCGCTTGGGGCGGTGGAGGGCATTGGCATCTACGCCACCAGTCAGGATTTTACCGGAAGTGGGTACAACGGTATTGTAGGCGCGGGCGAGACGGGTAATCGAGTCAAGCAGGATGACCACGTCTTTTTTGTGTTCGACCATGCGCTTGGCTTTTTCAATCACCATTTCCGCCACTTGGACATGGCGTTGCGCCGGTTCGTCGAAGGTGGAGGAAACCACTTCGCCGCGCACGGAACGGCTCATTTCGGTAACCTCTTCCGGACGTTCGTCAATCAACAAGACAATGAGTTCGACATCGGGATAGTTGGCGGTAATCGCGTGGGCGATATTTTGCAGCATCACGGTCTTACCGGTTTTCGGCGGTGCAACCAAAAGGGCGCGTTGTCCGCGACCGATGGGGGAAACTAAATCAATGGCACGGCCAGTAAGGTTTTCTTCGGCTTTAATGTCGCGCTCGAGTTTGAATTGCTTGGTAGGGAAAAGCGGGGTGAGGTTTTCGAAGAGGATTTTGTGTTTGCAGACTTCGGGATGATCGCCGTTGATGCTGTCGAGACGGACGAGGGCGAAATAGCGTTCGTTGTCTTTGGGTACGCGTACGCTGCCTTCGATGGTGTCGCCCGTATGCAGGTTGAAGCGGCGGATTTGTGTGGGGGAGACGTAGATGTCGTCGGGGCCAGCGAGGTAGGAAGTGTCTGCGCTGCGTAAAAAGCCGAAGCCGTCGGGTAGGATTTCGAGCGTGCCGGAGCAGGTGAAGCTTTCGCCCTGCTTCATCATCTGACGGACAATGGCGAATACGAGGTCTTGTTTGCGGAAACGGTTGGCGTTTTCAATGCCGTGTTCTTCTGCCATTTCCAAGAGTTTGGAAATGTGTAGGGTTTGTAGTTCTGAAACGTGCATGATTTTTGACAGTTGTATTGGAAAGGAATGGGATTCGGAAGACAGAGGTCGTCTGAAAAGAATAGTGTACGGAACGTACGATGATTTTTGAGAAACCTGAATTGTAGGCAGTCGGAGGGCGGGTGTCAAATTTAGGCAGGGCAAGGTTTGTATGGCATAGGTTTTGTTGCATGACTGGTAACATTGAATTGAAAAAGTCGTCTGAAAAATACGTTTCAGACGACCTGTTATAAAGCAATAATAATCCTTCTGCTATTTAGCGTTTATTCAGATAACCCTCGGGGAAGATGCTGCGATATGAGGTGTATAGACCGATTGCCATCATAGAATAAGGAACTGTGAAGACAGAACCAGACAAAATTGTAAGAAAAATGAAAACTTCCCATATTTGCTGTTCCCCTCCTGCGCCTAACAGTTGTCCTCCTACACCCAATACAAAAATAATTGGTATAGCAAATAATGTCATTGCCAACCCAAATGCCATAATAACGCCAAACCAAATCAAGCTATATACCAGAAACGCAGGGATATTGCGAAAACAGGCATTTAAGCTAACCTTAATGGCGGCAACTGGTCTGACATCCTCCAACATGACCAAAGCAGGAGTCAACCAAAACATCATAGAACCAATGCTAATGACCATCAGCATTATAATGAACACAAGTGACTCCCCCATCGGTAACATCTCTAGAGCAGAGAGATTTCCTTTCGTAAGCAACATGATAGGAATAACAGCAACCAACGCAAGAAGCAGTATCGCAACTATACTCATCAGCATAAGAACTAGGAACGAACCGATCTTTTTAGTTGAAAAACCTGCAAACAAACTACCAAAGTTAAAATTCGCACCTTTTGCGGTTTGATGTGCCAGCAGCACAATACCACCTAGGAAACAATAGCTTCCCCAATATACAAACAGATTGATGATCACTTCGCGTATGACTATACCTAAGGACAATTGATTGAAGGCCATAGGCTGGCTGCCTTCTGCTGCATAGCTGGACAACAAACCCAAAGCAATCGGGATAAGGAAGAACAAAACCATTGCCCCTATCCATTTTAATTTGTATTTATTAAAAATACGCCATGATTCAGCAAACCAATTTACCCCTTCACTTGCACGCAAACGTTTGGGTTGATTAACGGGGCTATTAGGTACAGCAATATGTTGCGTAGGTTGCGAAGTTTCCATAAAAATAATTTCCAAGTTTATGAATGAGAAAAATTATCATTATATCATAAAACATAGGTTTATTTATTGAGCCTTTTTGACAATAGGTCGTCTGAAATCTTTTCAGACGACCCCATTTATAACCACACACCCCTTTCTTCTTTGGAAGTTTGATAAATGACTACACCCACACCCAAAGACCCTCTCGGTTCTGCATGGATGATTGTTGCCGCACTCGGTTTTACCGTCATGAACGTGTGCATCAAAGCCGCGGCGGCAAAATTCGGTTTCAACAGTGGCGAACTGGTATTTTGGCGCATGAGTTTTGCTGCCGTCGTATTAGGCATAATGGCAAAAGCACGCGGCGACACCTTTGCCACACCACATTGGAAAACCCACCTCAACCGCAGCGTTGTCGGCACAGCCGCTATGTTTTGTCTGTTTTATGCCGTCATGCACCTGCCGCTGGCAACGGGGGTAACCTTAAGCTACACCTCCTCGATTTTTCTGGCGGTATTTTCATTTTTTATCCTGAAAGAGCGGATCGCGTTTTATACGCAGGCAGTTTTGTTATTTGGCTTTTTCGGTGTCGTCCTGCTGCTGAACCCTTCGTTCAAAGGCGGACAGGAAATCGCCGCATTGGCAGGCTTGGCGGGCGGAGCCATGTCAGGTTGGGCGTATTTGCAGGTGCGCGAACTATCATTGCTCGGCGAGCCGGGTTGGCGGGTAGTGTTTTATTTTTCGATAACCGGCGTCATCATGGCATCGGTTTGGGCAACTTTGACCGGTTGGCACAGCATTTCCCTATCCGCCCTGCCCTATCTTTTCTGCATCGGACTTGCCGCCATGCTTGCCCAGCTTTCCATGACCCGCGCCTATAAAGTCGGCAACAAATTTACCGTCGCCTCTCTTTCTTATCTGACCGTCGTCTTTTCCGCCCTATCGGGCATGATATTTTTGGGCGATACCGTCACTTGGCAGGAAACCTTTGGTATGATTATTATTGTCACAAGCGGCATATTAAGCAGCATCCGGCCAGTTTCGATTAAAAAGTGGCTTACCAAAACAAGCTGACCATCAACCTCATCATTAACATCATATAAGAAGGAGAGTACGATGATTTCCATCCGCGAGCAGTCTTACGGTTTGAATGTGGCGCTGTACAACGAATTTACCCTCGACGATTTCCGCCAGCTTGAAGCTGCCTTATTGGAAAGCAAACAAAAAATCCACTTGCCCGACGTCCTTTTGGATTTGTCCATGCTGAAAGATTTCACAATCGATATGGCGATGGAACAAATCAAATTCCTCAATCAACATGAAAACGACTTCGGCCGCGTCGCTGTCATTACAGACGACATTTGGATCAAACTCGGCGCCCGCCTCTCCAGCCTGTTGACCAACCAACATCCGAAATATTTTGACGATGCCACTAAGGCACAAGAATGGCTGTTGGCAAGCAATTTCAGGCAATAAAAATGAAGGGCTGAAACAGTCGAAATAGCATCCCGCCCTTTTCACCTTCTGAATTTCTCTCGGAAGGGGTCGTCTGAAACATGCAAAATACACACAAAATAGCCCCGTTTTAGTGTTATCAATGACGTTTTTTCATTTAAATATGCTAAAACTCGATAATTTGTGTAAAATACACTCCGCATAAGGATAGGACTCCCATGCTGCTGATTCCCGCAATCGATTTAAAAGAAGGCCGCTGCGTGCGCCTGAAACAAGGTTTGATGGAGCAGGCGACGGTGTTTTCCGATTCGCCCGCCGAAACTGCGCTGCATTGGTTCAAACAAGGCGCGCGCCGTTTGCATTTGGTGGACTTGAACGGTGCATTTGCCGGCGTTCCGCAAAATTTTCCCGCCATCAAGGACATCCTCGCTGCCGTTGCCAAAAACATTCCCGTACAGCTAGGCGGCGGGATACGCGACTTGGAAACCATTGAAAAATATTTGGATTTGGGATTGAACGACGTCATTATCGGTACGGCGGCGGTAAAAAATCCCGACTTCGTGCGCGAAGCGTGCAAAACGTTTCCCGGGCAGATTATCGTCGGGTTGGATGCCAAAGACGGCATGGTGGCGATAGACGGCTGGGCGACCGTAACCGAGCATCATGTGATTGATTTGGCGAAACGTTTTGAAGACGACGGCGTCAACAGCATTATTTACACCGACATCGGCCGAGACGGCATGATGAGCGGCGTGAACATCGACGCAACCGTCAAATTGGCGCAAGCCGTCGCCATTCCGGTTATCGCGTCGGGCGGTTTGACCAATTTGGACGACATCCGCGCTTTGTGTGCCGTTGAAAAACACGGCGTGGCGGGTGCGATTACCGGTCGCGCGATTTACGAGGGCAGTATTGATTTTGCCCAAGCGCAGCAGTTGGCGGATTCGCTGGCGTAAGTTGTATTGACGAAACCCGCTGCGTTCGTTTTGGCGAAATTCGTTACACTCATTTTAGCGAAACTCACTGCGCTCGTTTTCAGACGACCTTATTTAAAAACAACCATCTAGGTCGTCTGAAATGATCCAACGTTTTCTTACTCACTTGTCCCGCCGTTTTCAAACAATATAGCGGGGCGAAAATACAAAATAATCGGTTGAACCTGTTTGCTTTCATTGTTGTCCTGTCTTCACAGGCAGGACAAAAGATGGGTTCGTCCATTTTTCTTCACAATAAAAGGCGGCAGACCGCCGAATATTGTTTGGGACTCACCATCCCACACTCACTAGTTTTATTTACTTTTCAAGGGGTATTTCATGTTTGAAGCATTTATTTTGGGCTTTTGGATTATCTGGTCGTCCGGCCGCAACGTGCGCGCCGTCAGCGAGGGCTTGGGATTTACCATTATCGCCATCCTCGTCCGTCAGCTTTCCGCGTTCGATATGCCGATGATCGACACCTATTGGATGGTGTTTAACGGCGCGTTGTGGGCATTTGCCAGCACAGTGTTTTATATCGTCGGACGCTTCAGCGGCAGCTTTATGACTTCCTGCGTATTCGCTGCCATTGCAGGAGTCGGCTATTTCCAACTGCTCCAACACCTGCCCAAATGGGTGCACAACTGGCTGGCGTAACACCTGCCTTGCCGGTATCAATGATTTGAAAGGTCGTCTGAAACGGATTGTCCGTTTGGGTGGAATCCGTTGTATGGTTTTTAGCGAAACCCGCTGCGCCCACTTTCAGACGACCTCATTCCTAGATTTGGAAAGGCATTCAAAATGGCACTGGCAAAACGCATCATCCCCTGTCTAGACGTCAAAGACGGCCGCGTCGTCAAAGGCGTAAACTTTCTCGGTTTGCGCGATGCGGGCAATCCCGTCGATGTCGCCAAACGCTACAACGACGAAGGTGCGGACGAGCTGACCTTCCTCGACATCACTGCCTCCTCCGACAACCGCGACACCATTTTGCACGTCATCGAAGACGTTGCCTCACAGGTTTTCATTCCGCTGACCGTCGGCGGCGGTGTACGCACCGTAGCCGACATCCGCCGCCTGCTCAATGCCGGTGCGGACAAAGCCAGCATCAACACCGCTGCCGTTACCAATCCCGATTTAGTCAACGAAGCTGCCGGATTTTTCGGTTCGCAAGCCATCGTCGTCGCCGTCGATGCCAAAGCCGTCAATCCCGAAAACACCCGCTGGGAAATCTTCACCCACGGCGGGCGCACGCCGACCGGCTTGGACGCAGTCGAATGGGCGGTTGAAATGCAGCGGCGCGGCGCGGGCGAAATCTTGCTCACCAGCATGGACAGGGACGGCACGAAACAAGGCTTCAACCTGCCGCTGACCCGCGCCGTCAGCGAAGCAGTCAATATTCCCGTCATCGCCTCCGGCGGCGTCGGCAATGTTCAGCATCTGATTGACGGCATCAAAGAAGGCAAAGCAGATGCCGTGCTTGCCGCCAGTATTTTCCACTTCGGCGAAGTCAGTATCCGCGATGCAAAGCTCGCCATGCGCGAAGCCGGAATCGAAGTAAGGCTGTAAGTTGAACTTGATTGACTCGAGGTCGTCTGAAAACGAGCGCAGCGAGTTTCGCCAAAACGAGCGCAGCGAGTTTCGCTAAAATGAGTGAAGCGAGTTTCGCCAATATAAAATAAGGATGCCGAATATGGATAACAGCCTGCTTGAAGCCGTCAAATTCGACGAAAAAGGCTTGGTCTGCGCCATTGCCCAAGACCGGCAGACCCGCCGCGTATTGATGGTTGCATGGATGAACGCCGAGGCGCTGCAAAAAACCGTAGCAACCGGTTTCGCCCACTATTACAGCCGCTCGCGCCAAAAACAATGGATGAAGGGCGAAGAATCAGGGCACACGCAAAAGGTGTACGAATTACGCCTCGACTGCGACGGCGACGCCATTGTAATGTTGATAGACCAAAACGGCGGCATCGCCTGCCATACGGGACGCGAAAGCTGTTTCTACAAAGTTTGGAAAGACGGCGCATGGCAGACGGTTGATGCCGTGTTGAAAGACGAAAAAGCCATTTATGGGCATACGCATCCTTAAAGGTCGTCTGAAAACGAGCGCAGCGAGTTTCGCCAAAACGAGAGAATCGAGTTTCGCTAAAAATCGGGTGGATGATTGTCTGTTGTCAGAAACAGCGTTACGCGAAGCCAAGCAAACCTATGCCTTATCCGAATAGTCCTTATCCTTCAAAGCCAAAAATCCCATGACCGACACCATCCTTACCCAAATCCAAAACACCATCGACTCCCGCAAAGGCGGCGATCCCGAAGCTTCCTACGTTGCCCAGCTTCTGCACAAAGGCGAAGACAAAATCCTCAAAAAAGTCATCGAAGAAGCGGGCGAAGTCCTGATGGCGTCGAAAGACGGCGGCAGAGAACACCTCGTTTACGAAGTTGCCGACTTATGGTTTCACACTATGGTTCTCTTGGCGCACCACGGTTTGCGCGCCGAAGATGTCGTCAACGAGCTTGCGCGCCGTCAAGGTTTATCAGGCTTGGCGGAAAAAGCCTCTCGCAAAGAGTCTTGAATTTATATTACAATCCGACCTTATTCGTTTTTCTGCCGTCTGTTTGACGAAACGCGCTGTACTCGTTTTAGCGAAACTCGCTGCGCTCGTTTTCAGACGACCTCGGAGCCATTATGGACAACTGTATTTTCTGTAAAATCGCCGCCAAAGACATTCCGGCGCAAACCGTTTACGAAGACGACGAGATGTTGTGCTTCAAAGACATCCGTCCCGCCGCGCCGGTTCATCTGCTGCTGATTCCGAAAGTCCATTTCGACTCGCTGGCACACGCCGCGCCCGAACATCAAACCCTCTTGGGCAAAATGATGTTGAAAGTCCCTCAAATCGCCGAAGCGGCAGGTTTGACCGACGGCTTCAAAACCCTGATCAATACAGGCAAAGGCGGCGGACAGGAAGTGTTCCACTTGCATATCCACATCATGGGTACGCCTGCGTAAATCAACATTTCAAATATCCATTCTTAACTATATCAAGGATTTACTATGTTCTCTCTGTGGCACTGGATTATCGTATTAATCATCGTCGTTTTGGTTTTCGGTACCAAAAAACTGCGCAACGTCGGCAAAGACCTCGGCGGTGCCGTGCATGACTTCAAACAAGGCCTGAACGAAGGTACCGACGGTAAAAAAGACGAAGTCATCGAACACAAAAAAGACGAAGACAAAGCATAATCTATGTTTGATTTCGGTTTGGGCGAGCTGCTGTTAGTCGGCATCGTCGCCCTGATTGTACTTGGTCCCGAGCGTCTGCCCGAAGCCGCCCGTACTGCCGGACGGCTCATCGGCAAGCTGCAACGCCTCGTCAGCAGCGTCAAGCAGGAATTCAACACCCAAGTCGAATTGGAAGAGCTGCGCAAAGCCAAACAGGAATTTGAAGCCGCCGCCGCACAAGTGCGCGACAGCATCAAGGAAGTCGGTACGGATATGCAGGACAACCTGCGCGACATTTCCGACGGACTCAAACCTTGGGAACGCCTGCCGGCGCAACGCACACCTGCCGATTTCGGTTTGGATGAACACGGCAACCCGCTTCCTTCGTTAAGCACGGAAGTTTCAGACGACCCGGCTGTTTCTACGTCGTCTGAAAACGCTCTGCCGCAAGCAGACACTACGACGGATGCCGTCGAAACCGACACGCCCGCGGAATCCGAGCAAGACCGCGCATGGCGCGAATACCTGACCGGCAGCGCCGCTCCGGCGTCCAATGCCGTAGAAGTCAGCTATATCGACACTTCCGCAGACGCGCCCGTGCTGCATATCACTTCCCTCAAAAAACAAGCGATGAACCGCAAGCGCGACCTGCGCCCGAAATTTCATGCCAAACCCAAACTTCGCGTCCGTAAAAAGTGAGTAAACCGGTGTCCGAACCTCAAAACGAACAACCCGTCCAACCTCTTATCGAACACCTTATCGAGCTGCGCCGCCGCCTGATGTGGATCGTCATCGGCATCGTCGTCTGCTTTTTCAGCATGATGCCGTTTGCCCAGCAGCTTTATACCTTCGTTGCCGACCCCCTGATGGCGAACTTGCCCAAAGACACCAGCATGATTGCCACCGACGTCATCGCGCCGTTTTTTGTACCGGTGAAAGTGACGCTGATGGCGGCATTCCTCGTTTCCCTGCCGCACACTCTCTATCAAATCTGGGCATTCGTCGCACCCGCCCTCTACCAAAACGAAAAACGCCTGATCACTCCGCTCGTCCTCTCCAGCGTCAGCCTGTTTTTTGTCGGCATGGCGTTTGCCTATTATCTCGTTTTCCCCGTTATCTTTAAATTCCTCGCGGGCATTACCCCCGTCGGCGTCAACATGGCGACCGACATCGACAAATATCTGTCCTTTATTTTGGGTATGTTCGTCGCATTCGGCACGACTTTCGAAGTCCCCGTCGTCGTCGTCCTGCTCGCCAAAATCGGCGTCGTGACCACCGAACAACTCAAAAACGCACGACCCTACGTCATTGTCGGCGCATTCGTCGTTGCCGCCATCATTACCCCGCCGGACGTGATTTCCCAAACCCTGCTTGCCGTCCCGCTTATCTTGCTTTACGAAGCAGGTATTTGGTGCAGCCGCTTTATCAAACCCAAATCGGACGAAACCGACGAACACCCACCCCTTCCGCCCGCAGAAACTTAAACCAACTTGCGGATATAGCTTGCAAAGGAAAAAAGGTCGTCTGAAACGTAACTTCCATTTCAGACGACCTTTTTCATACGCCAGCGTTTGCGTCATACCAGCCTGATATAGTGGATTAAATTTAAATCAGGACAAGGCGACGAAGCCGCAGACAGTACAGATAGTACGGAACCGATTCACTTGGTGCTTCAGCACCTTAGAGAATCGTTCTCTTTGAGCTAAGGCGAGGCAACGCCGTACTGGTTTAAAGTTAATCCACTATAACGAAATCCTCACCAATTTCCTGAATTGCCCCTTTCAGACGACCCCTCTATAATCCCCGTTTCCATCCTAAAAACAGGAAACACCTCATGAACATCACAGAAATTGTCCGCCAACGATACAGCACCAAGTCTTTCGACCTGTCCAAAAAAATCGCTGCCGAAGACTTCGCCCATATCGAAGCTGCCCTGCGCAACAGCCCCTCCAGCGTCAATATGCAGCCGTGGCACTTCATCATCGCCGATGACGAAGCAGGCAAAGCGCGCATTGCCAAATCCACCGAAAAACTCCCTTACAACACCCCGAAAATCACTCATGCGTCCCATGTCGTCGTTTTCGCCGCCCGCGTTTGCGCCGACGATGATTATGTCGCCGCCGTATTGGCGCAAGAGGACAAAGACGGACGTTTCGCCACGGAAGAAGCCAAGCAGACAGGCGATTCCACCCGCCGCCTGTTCTTGGGCATCCACCGCAACCAATTCCAAGATGAAGAGCAATGGCTTGCCAAACAAGTCTATCTCAACATGGGCTTCACCCTGCTCGCCGCTGCCGCAGCAGGCATTGACGCCGTGCCGATGGAAGGCGTCGATTTGCAGGTTTTGAATGAGGAATTCGGTTTGACGGAAAAAGGCTACAAAGCCGTCGCCGTCGTCTCCTTCGGCTACCGTGCCGCAGACGATTTCAACGCCGCGCTGCCCAAATCGCGTTTTGAAAACGAAGTCATCTTCACCAAAATCTGAACCCGATAGAAACGAAAACAAGGTCGTCTGAAACCCGACAATGCAGGATTTCAGACGACCTTATTTGTATCAGCCAATCGCGGCAACAATAAGATTAAATCGCCGCTTCCGCGCGTTCGCCCGTCCGTATCCGAATCACTTCTTCGACCGGCAACACAAAAATCTTACCGTCGCCAATTTTGCCCGACCGGGCAGTCTCTACAATGATATCGATGGCGCGTTCCACATCTTCATCTGCCAACACCAGCTCGACCTTGACTTTGGGCAGAAAATCAACCGCATACTCCGCGCCGCGGTAAATTTCGGTATGCCCTTTCTGACGGCCGAAACCTTTAACCTCGCTGACCGTCATGCCGCTGATCCCGATTTCTGTCAGAGCTTCACGGACATCGTCCAATTTAAACGGCTTAATCACAGCTTCGATTTTTTTCATGATATTTTTCCTTAAATTTCAGGATGGCATAGCGTTCGACCCTCAGCCAATCCGGTTTGGATGAAACGTTGAATCAGCCTAAACGCAGCCTTGCTTCCATTTTTTACACAATATAGTGGATTAACTTTAAACCAGTACGGCGTTGCCTCGCCTTAGCTCAAAGAGAACGATTCTCTAAGGTGCTGAAGCACCAAGTGAATCGGTTCCGTACTATCTGTACTGTCTGCGGCTTCGTCACCTTGTCCTGATTTAAATTTAATCCACTATATAGACCGAACCGCCTGCCCATCCTAGCGTAGAACAGGTTGAATATTATAGTGAAACCCTAACGAAACCGCTATGGCGCGCTTGTCGTCGGTTTCCGCCCATTTTCCAACACCTCCCTTTTAACACGGACAAACAGGAATAAAAAGCGATACAAGGTCGTCTGAAAAAGGTTTTTAGGCATAAAATTTCCTGAATATCCTATTTTTTTATTTGATTAGTATTTTTTATCCAAAATTCAGCATAATGTTTTCCAATATTCACCATTCAGGATTTTGATTTACGTTAAAATATGCCTTTTTTTGTGAAGGTCGTCTGAAAAAGACGGAGAGAATAGATGTCTGAACAACATACACACGCTTCGACTTGGAAAAGCAAAATCAACGCGCTGGGGCCCGGAATCATGATGGCCTCGGCGGCGGTCGGCGGTTCGCACCTGATTGCCTCAACTCAGGCGGGCGCGCTTTACGGCTGGCAGCTTGCGTTGATTATCATTTTGACCAACCTCTTCAAATATCCGTTTTTCCGTTTCAGCGCGCATTACACGCTGGATACGGGCAAAAGCCTGATTGAAGGCTATGCGGAAAAAAGCCGCGTTTATTTGTGGGTATTCCTGATTTTGTGCGTTATCTCGGCAACGATTAACGCGGGTGCGGTCGCCATCGTGACCGCCGCCATCGTCAAAATGGCAATTCCCTCGCTGACACTGAATGTCGGCGCAATCTCCGCGCTGATTATGGCTTCCTGCCTGATTATCTTAGCGAGCGGACGCTACAAAGCCTTGGACAACGTTTCCAAAATCATCATCGTCAGTCTGACGATTGCCACAGTCGCCGCCGCTGCCATCGCCATGTCGCGCGGCATGCAAATGAAACCCGACTTTATCGAGCCTACCCCATGGACACTGGCAGGCTTGGGCTTCCTCATCGCGCTGATGGGCTGGATGCCCGCGCCGATTGAAATTTCCGCCATCAACTCTTTGTGGGTAACGGAAAAACAACGCATCAATCCTTCCAGCTACCGCGACGGTATTTTCGACTTCAACGTCGGCTATATCACCAGCGCAGTGTTGGCGGTTGTCTTCCTCGCCTTGGGCGCGTATGTGCAGTACGGTAACGGTGAGGCAGTGCAAATGGCGGGTGGCAAATACGTCGGTCAACTGATTAATATGTACGCCGTCACCATCGGCGACTGGTCGCGTCCGATGGTCGCATTCATCGCCTTCGCCTGCATGTACGGTACAACGATTACCGTAGTAGACGGCTACGCGCGCGCGATTGCCGAGCCGGTGCGCCTGCTGCGCGGCAAAGACAAAACGGGCAACATCGAACTGTTCGCCTGGAACGTTTGGGTCGCAGGTACGGGCTTGGCAGTGATTTTCTGGTTCAACAGCGCGATGGCGGAGCTGCTCAAATTCGCCATGATTACCGCCTTCGTTTCTGCCCCCGTGTTCGCTTGGCTGAACTACCGCCTCGTCAAAGGCGACAAACGCCACAAGCTGACGGCAAGTATGGACCTCCTCGCCATCCTCGGCTTGGTTTACCTGACCGGATTTACGGTTTTGTTCCTGCTGAACCTGACAGGTATCTTGGCTGCACCTAAGTAAGCCCAATCAAAACAAAGGTCGTCTGAAAACCGGATTTTGGTTTTCAGACGACCTTTTGTTATGTATGGCAAAATGTTCAAACGAAGGGATGAACGTCAAACCGATACCGCAAAGCAAACCGACATCGCCGCAGCCCATCGGAAACTCCGCCATATCCTTTTGAATTTCCAACCAAACCCATTATAATATCGCCTCCTCGCGCCGTCGCGGACGACTCCCGGCGGCATTTGTTATGGAAGAATTATGAAGCCGTCTATCTTAGAAAAACTACAACAACTCAGCGACCGACTGGAAGAAGTCACCTCCCTCCTCGGACATCCCGCGGATGCTGAAGAAATGCTGTCCGCCCCCGAAAAGCAACAGCACGGCCACGATAAGGAAATGCCATGAAATACCTATATTCTCTGATAGCCTGTGTCATACTGGCAGCCTGTTCTTTCGAAGTCAATGAAACTACCCGCACCGACAACAGTGTCGCCATCAAAGCCGCCGCCGACGCACAGGCGAAACAAGCCGTTCATCCTGACAATCCGTCGCCCTACGGCCTGACCATGGGCAAAGCCACAGTAGCCGACGCACTGAAAAAGCATCCGCAACTTGCTAAGGCGGCCTCCAGCACCATAGGCTACAGCAACGGCACGTCCGTTCCGATGAACAATGCCTACTCAATGCCCGATGCAGACGGTTCGATTATCGTTTTCCAATTCGATGATACGCACGACACGTTGCAAAATATCATGCTGATACCGTCTAAAAAAACGTTCCACCAAGTGAAAAAGGAATTCGACGCGCTCTATCCGCCCTACCCGCGCCTGAATCGGGAAGAATTCGAAGCCCTCGCCCCTCAAGGCACGGATTTCGAGCATCAGGAAAACTGGTTCGCGCAACACAAATCCGACATCGCCTTCTACAAACAGGGCGACACGCTGATTTTGGCCGCCGTCAGCGCGGCATCGCCGAAGGAAAGCGTAGTGATGTACCGCAACAGCAGCTACATCCCCGTATTGAAGGAAAAAGCGGCAGAAATCACCACCCGCAAACTGCACTGATCTGCAATACGGAAAAGTAATCGGTTATCATCCGCGCCAATCCGTAACGGGTCGTCTGAAAACCTTTCAGACGACCTTCAAAGAAAGACTTACATGAAACCCAGCATCATCGAAAAATTACAACAACTATCCGACCGTTTGGAAGAAGTCACCCACCTCCTCGGACAGCCCGAAGCCACGTCCGATATGGACAATTACCGCAAACTCACGCGCGAACACGCCGAATTGACGCCCGTGGTCGAAGTGTTCCAAAACTATCAGCTGGCGCAAAGCGACTTGGCGGATGCCGAAGAAATGCTGTCCGATCCCGAAATGAAAGACTTTGCCGCCGAAGAAATCGAAGCGGCGAAAGTCAAAATCGACACGCTCGATACTGAACTGCAAAAACTGCTGCTGCCCAAAGATGCCGACGACGACAAAAACATCTTCATCGAAGTGCGCGCCGGAACGGGCGGCGACGAAGCCGCGCTGTTTGCAGGCGACTTGCTGCGCATGTACAGCCGCTACGCTGAGCGCAACCGCTGGCAGGTCGAAATCGTTTCCGCCAATGAAAGCGAACTGGGCGGTTATAAGGAAGTCATCGCCCGCATTGTCGGTTTGGGCGCGTACAGTCGTCTGAAATTTGAATCGGGCGGCCACCGCGTACAGCGCGTTCCCGCCACCGAAAGCCAAGGCCGTATCCACACCTCCGCCTGCACCGTCGCCGTCATGC
>CAUVJL010000057.1:0-14937 GCA_963552075.1 uncultured Neisseria sp. | reverse complement strand
TTACGCCCGATTTGACGATGCGCTACTGTCCTATTTTGATTTTAATTGACTATAATTTATTCCATTCAACACTTTTTATCCGATAGGAGAACCTCATGTACCGTCCTGCCGTCTGCTTCACATTGGGAGAAGCTGCTGCTACCACAGCCTATCAAAGCAAAATAGGCGGTACGCCCTACCTGCCAAAAAATGCCGAATATCCGTATCACGCCGAGAAAAAGCATCCGCTGACTCTGGTGGCACAAATCAACTTTTCCGAAGTGCCGCCGTTGCCTGGTTTCCCCGAGCGTGGCATCTTGCAAGTTTTTGTTGATGGGCTGGATTACGGCTTAGGTAACGACTTTGAAAATCTGTCGGAACAAGCCGGATGGCGCATTATGTACTATCCCGAATTATTGCCCGAGAGCGAATTGCAAACCGATTTTTCCGCTTACCAGGCAACCGATTCAGAATGTCTGCCGTTTTCTGGGGAGTTTCCGCTGATTTTCCAAGCGGCAAGCGAAGAGGAGGAAGATGCAGATTTCAATAAATCTCAAGGGCATAAAATCGGCGGTTCTCCGATTTTTCTTCAGGGTGACCCGTTTCTTGAGTGTGATGAAGACGCTGATTTTGACGATCCCGCTACCATCACTTGTTCTGATTGGCGCAAATACATCCTGCTGTTGCAATTAGACACTGATATCAATGAAAAAGACCGCTATACTGGAAAACTGATGTGGGGCGACTCCGGTGTGGCGAATTTCTTCATTACGCCCGAAGATTTGGCTAAACGCGATTTCAGCCGTGTGGCATTTGTGTTTGATTGTTGTTAAATGCCCGATCAGCCATCTTTTATAATGCTCCCAAACAAAAAGGTCGTCTGAAATTAAGTTTTCAGACGACCTTTTTTAGTATGTCAAACCGCTGTTAGGAAACAACTTCGCCTTGGGTGCGTTGTTTGTCGATGCTGCGGTTGATGTGCCATTGTTGGGCGATGGTCAGGAGGTTGTTGACTACCCAGTACAATACCAGACCGGCAGGGAAGAAGAAGAACATGGCTGAGAAAATCAGCGGCATGACTTTCATCATTTTTGCCTGCATCGGGTCGGTCGGCGGCGGGTTGAGGAATGTTTGGGCAAACATGGTTACCGCCATAATTACGGGCAGGATGTAGTAGGGGTCGGAGCGGCTAAGGTCGGTAATCCAGCCCAGCCAAGGTGCCTGACGCAATTCTACGGAGGCAAACAACGCCCAGTACAAGCCGATGAAGACGGGGATTTGCAACAGCATGGGCAGGCAGCCGCCCAGCGGGTTGATTTTTTCGTCTTTGTAAAGCTGCATCATGGCTTGCTGTTGCGCCATACGGTCGTCGCCGTATTTTTCTTTGATGGCTTGCAGTTTGGGCGCGGCGGCGCGCATTTTTGCCATCGAGCGGTAAGAGGCGTTGGTCAGCGGGTAGAGTACGGCTTTGACGATAATGGTCAAAACGATGATTGCCCAGCCCCAGTTACCGATAATGTTGTGCAGTTGGTTCAGGAGCCAGAAGAGGGGGGAGGCGAACCAGTGTACTTTGCCGTAGTCTTTTGCCAGTTGCAGGTTGTCGGCGATGTTTGCGATGACGGATGTGGTCTGCGGGCCGGCGTAGAGGTTGATGGAGGCTTCGGATTTCGCGCCGTTTTGGATGGCGGCAAGAGGAACGCTGACGCTGGTGCTGTACAGGTTGTCGTTGCGACGTTTGATGTCGATACGGCAGTCGCCTGCGGCGCAAACGCTTTGTCCGCCTTTGGGTTGGAGAATCCAGGTGGACATGAAGTGGTGTTCAATCATGCCGAGCCAGCCGGTTTGGGTTTTGCGGGCGTATTCGGCTTCGTTTTTGCCTGATTTGGCATCGTCGTCCAAGTCGGAGAAGTTGACTTTTTGGAATTTGCCTTCAGGGGTGTAAACCACCGGGCCGACGAAAGAGCGGGTAAAGTAGCCTTGGCCTTCCGGTTCGCTGCGGTCGCGTACGATGCGGTAGTCCGCGCTCAGGTTGGCAGGCTTGCCGCTGGTGTTGGTGATGTCGAAACGGACGTTGACGAGGTAGCTGTCTTTGGTAAAGGTATAGACCTTGTCGATTTTCAGTCCGTTTGTTTCAGGCGCGCTCAGGCGGACTTCGACTTTGTCGCCGTTGAGGCTGTATTGTTTTTGCGCTGCGGTAAAGTTGACGCCTTTCAGGATGTTGTTGCCTTGTGCATCCAAAAGCTCGGACTGGGCAACGTAGGTGTATTCTTTGCTGTCGTTAAACAGGGTGAAGGGTTTGTTTTCGTCGCCATTTGCTTTGTATTTGAGCAGGGTCATTTGACGCAGGTCGCCGCTTTTTTCGTCGATGACGGCTTTGACTGTGTCGGTCGTTACGGTAATCGGCGTTGCGGGGGCGAGTGCGGCTTCGGCGGCAGCGGTTGCGGCGGTTTGCTGCTGTTGCTGCGCGGCTTGTTGTGCCGGATTGGGTTTGGGGCTGGGGAAGAAATGTTCCCAGCCGGCATAGATTGCCAGCGAAATGGCAAAAAATGCTATAAATCTTTTAAAATCCATAAGAGATTCCTGGAATTGACGGGTATGTAATGGAGATGAAAACTGCTTCAGACGGCATTATATAGAAACCGACGGGAAATTAAAGGAAATCGTGTTCTTTAAATGGTTGACAGCAGCATTATGGAACAGGGTCGTGTCCGTGTCCGCCGAAAGGGTGGCATCGTGCGATGCGTTTGATGGCCAGCCATCCGCCTTTGAATGCGCCGTATTTTTTGACGGCTTCGACTGCGTATTGTGAACAGGTCGGGGTGTAGCGGCAGCGCGGCGGAATGAGGGGGCTGATGCAGTATTGGTAAAAGCGGATGAGTGCAAGGAGGAGCTTGGAAAGCAGAGTGTTCATCGGCGTTTTTTCATCAGCTGGGCAAGTTGGTTGCGGGCTTCCGGGGCGGTTTCCCGATTAAACGCCTGACGCACGCGCACAACAAAATCATGCGGCGGCAGCTGGTGTTGATTCAGCCTGAACCAGTCGCGGATGACGCGCTTCATATAATTGCGGTCATGGGCGCGTTTGGCGGTCTTTTTGCTGACGACCAAACCAAGGCGCGGATGGCCGAGCGCGTTGTCTGCGGACTGGGAGACTTGCAGCAAATCGCGGCTGCGTCGGTTTTTCAACGCAAAAACGGATGAAAAATCATCCGTTTTTAATAAGCGATACTGCTTCGAGAAGCCGTAATTCAAAATTATACAGCCAGGCGTTTGCGGCCTTTGGCGCGACGGGCAGCCAATACTGCGCGACCACCGCGGGTTTTGGAGCGAACCAAGAAACCGTGGGTGCGTTTGCGTTTGGTAACGGAAGGTTGATAAGTGCGTTTCATGATGTTTCCTAAAAAATCGGTAGATAAATAAACCGTGAATTACACTCTAATTTTCATCTTTTGTCAATCTTGGTTGAGTAAATGGATATGGCGCGCGGGGTGATTCGGTTTGCGGATTCGCGTGGCGCTTTGTGGATAAAATTTCCGGCAGGTTGTGGATAAAGTTTGGCGGAGTGGGTATAATCGGCACTTCCTGTCCCTTTGTCGGGCGATAGGTCGTCTGAAAATGTTGATGCGGATTTATCGTGATGATTTTCCAAAAATAATTTAATTGTATTTTCAGACGACGCTCGGTTTGGCGGATAGGGTTTGTGCGGTATTTGCGACACTTTCTCCGTCGGGCAGAAACCGCATTTTCAAGGGCTGCAATTTCCGACGGTTTCTCTCCGTTTCTTTCCAACGATTTCCACGACTCGAGCTTATTCATGACGCTAGCAGAATTTTGGCCGCAGTGCCTCCGCCGACTTCACGATATTTTGCCTGCCGGGCAGTTCGCGCAATGGATTGCGCCCTTGACCGTGGGCGAGGAAAACGGCGTGTGGGTGGTTTACGGTAAAAACCAGTTTGCCTGCAATATGCTCAAAAGCCAGTTTGCCGCCAAAATCGAAGTGGTGCGTGCGGAATTGGTTCCGCAGCAGGCAGCGTTTGCGTTTAAAGCTGGCGTGGGGCAGCATTATGAGATGGCGGAAAATGCGGGGGCGGTTGCGCCTGAACACGCTGCGTTGACCGAAGAAATGCCGAAAGCGGACGCGCAAGAATCTTTTTCGGACGGGACGTCGTCTGAAAACTCAGACAAACCCTCCGTTGTGAAAACGGCGGCGGACATTTTGGCGCAGCGCATGAAAAACCTGCCGCACGAAAACAAGCAGCCTGCCGCTGCGCCCGCAGAATCCAAAGCCGTTGCCAAAGCCAAAACGGAAGCGCAACGCGATGCGGAAGAAGCGCGTTACGAACAGACCAATCTGTCGCGCGACTACACATTCGATACTTTGGTAGAAGGTAAGGGCAACCGCCTTGCCGCCGCCGCCGCCCAAGCCATTGCAGAGAACCCGGGGCAGGGCTACAACCCGTTTTTCCTGTACGGCAGCACGGGTTTGGGTAAAACCCACTTGGTGCAGGCCATCGGCAACGAACTGCTGAAAAACCGTCCCGACGCCAAAGTGCGCTATATGCACTCAGACGACTATATCCGCAGCTTTATGAAGGCGGTGCGCAACAATACTTATGATGTGTTCAAGCAGCAATACAAACAATACGACCTGCTGATTATCGACGACATCCAGTTCATCAAAGGCAAAGACCGCACGATGGAAGAATTCTTCTATCTGTACAACCATTTCCATAACGAGAAAAAACAGCTCATCCTCACTTGCGACGTATTGCCTGCCAAAATCGAAGGTATGGACGACCGCCTCAAATCGCGTTTCTCATGGGGTTTGACTTTGGAACTTGAGCCGCCCGAGCTGGAAATGCGCGTGGCGATTTTGCAGAAAAAGGCAGAAGCGGCAGGCATCAGTATTGAAGACGAAGCCGCATTGTTTGTTGCCAATCTGATTCGTTCCAACGTGCGCGAACTGGAAGGCGCATTCAACCGTGTCAGCGCCAGCAGCCGCTTCATGAATCGTCCTGTTATCGACATGGATTTGGCGCGTACGGCTTTGCAGGACATCATTGCCGAAAAACACAAAATCATTACCGCCGACACCATTATCGACGCGACTGCTAAATATTACCGTATTAAAATCAGCGATATACTCGGCAAAAAGCGCACGCGCAATATTGCCCGTCCGCGTCAGGTTGCCATGAGCCTGACCAAAGAGCTGACCACCCTCAGCCTGCCGTCCATCGGCGACGCTTTCGGTGGACGCGACCACACGACCGTCATGCACGGCGTGAAAGCCGTAGCAAAACTGCGCGAAGAAGATCCCGAGTTGGCGCAAGATTACGAAAAACTCCTGATTCTGATTCAAAACTGAGTCAGAACCGGCTTTCAGACGACCCCTCTCTTAAAAGGTCGTCTGAAAACACAAATACACTTTGATTTTAACGGCGGCGAAGCAACCATCTCGTCCGCCGAACCCGATTCAAAAACACCCGAAATAACCGATTCAAAAGGAATTGACCATGCTGATTTTACAAGCCGACCGCGACAGTCTGCTCAAGCCGCTGCAAGCCGTTACCGGTATCGTCGAACGCCGCCATACCCTGCCCATCCTCTCCAACGTCCTGCTCGAAAGCAAAGACGGTCAAACCAAACTCCTGGCGACCGACTTGGAAATCCAAATCAATACAGCCGGCCCCGAAAGTCAGGCGGGCGATTTCCGCATCACCACCAACGCCAAAAAATTCCAAGACATCCTGCGCGCCTTGCCCGACAGCGCCATCGTTTCGCTCGACTGGGCGGACAACCGCCTGACCCTGCGTGCAGGCAAATCACGCTTCGCCCTGCAAACCCTGCCTGCCGAAGACTTCCCGCTGATGAGCGTCGGCGAAGACATCAGCGCAGCGTTCTCCCTGTCGCAAGAAACCTTCAAAACTATGCTTTCACAAGTCCAATACAGCATGGCGGTGCAAGACATCCGCTACTATCTCAACGGCTTGCTAATGCAGGTTGAAGGCAACCAACTGCGCCTCGTTGCCACCGACGGCCACCGCCTTGCCTACGCCGCCAGCCAAATCGAAGCCGAATTGCCCAAAACCGAAGTCATCCTGCCGCGCAAAACCGTTTTGGAACTCTTCAAACTGCTGAACAACCCGTCCGAACCCATCAGCGTCGAGCTGCTCAACAACCAAGTGCGCTTCCAATGCAACGGCACGACCATCGTCAGCAAAGTCATCGACGGCAAATTCCCCGACTTCAACCGCGTCATCCCGCTGGATAACGACAAAATCTTCCTCGTTTCCCGTACCCAACTTTTGGGCGCGCTTGAACGCGCCGCCATCCTTGCCAACGAAAAATTCCGCGGCACGCGCCTGTTCCTGCAGCCCGGCCTTTTGAGCGTCGTGTGCAGCAACAACGAGCAGGAAGAAGCACGCGAAGAGCTCGAAATCGCCTACCAAGGCGGCGAACTCGAAGTCGGCTTCAATATCGGCTATCTGATGGACGTATTGCGCAACATCCATTCCGACGATATGCAGCTTGCCTTCGGCGATGCCAACCGCTCGACCTTGTTTACTGTGCCGAACAACCCGAACTTCAAATACATCGTTATGCCGATGCGCATCTGATGCGGTTGTTTTGAAATGAATAAAAAGGTCGTCTGAATAATTGGAAAGTTTAAGGTTATGAATTTTTTTAGAAAAACTATCTTTTTTCTGGTTGTCTTATCGATCTTGGCTGCCTGCGGTTCGTTTGTCTCGCAATATGTTTTGGGAATGGACCCTTGCGTTTTATGTATTTTGCAGCGCTTGTCGGTTTTGGCGGTCGGATTGGTGGCTTTGGCGGCAGCCTTTTTCCGTCAGGCTTCTAAGATTGGCAGACTGTTCAGCGCCTTGTTGGTCAGTGTGCCTGCGGTTTATGGCGCGGGTGTTGCGGCCTATCAATTGTGGCTGCAAAGCCTGCCGCCGGGGAGTGCGCCGTCCTGCGGTGCGCCGTGGACTTTCCGTTTGAAGGATTGGCCGCTGTTTGACTGGTTTGAACCGATTGTGCGCGGCTTTGGCGATTGTGCCGTACCGGACTATCTGCTGGGTATTGCACTGCCGTACTGGAGCATCGCCTATTTTGGCTTTGTGATTGTATTGGTGTGGTTTGCCTGGTTCAAAACCAAATAGCCGCAAAGATGAAAAGGTCGTCTGAAAACCGAAAATATGGTTTTCAGACGACCTTTGTTGTATTTGGTAACTATATGTTCCCGTTGTATAATCGCGGGTTTTCAATTCAATATAGTGGATTAAATTTAAATCAGGACAAGGCGACGAAGCCGCAGACAGTACAGATAGTACGGCAAGGCGAGGCAACGCCGTACTGGTTTAAAGTTAATCCACTATAATAAACATACAGGAACCGCCATGACAGAATCCATCACCCGCGACAGTATGCAGTACGATGTCGTGATTGTCGGCGCAGGCCCGTCGGGTTTGTCCGCCGCCATCAAACTAAAGCAGCTTGCCGAAAAAAACGGGCGCGAAATCAGCGTTTGCGTGGTGGAAAAGGGTTCTGAAGCGGGTGCGCATTCGCTGGCGGGTGCGGTCATCGATCCGATTGCGTTGAACGAGCTGATTCCCGACTGGAAAGAAAAAGGCGCGCCGCTGACGCGAGCGGTAACGCAGGACAAAGTGTTGTTCCTGACGGAGAAAAAAGCGTTCAATCTGCCCGTTACCCCCAATTTTGACAATCACGGCAACTACATCGTCAGCTTGGGCGAAGTTGTGCGCTGGTTGGCGGAGCAGGCGGAAAATATGGGCGTGGAAATCTATCCGGGCTTTGCCGCCGCCGAAGTGCTGTATCACGAAGACGGTTCGGTTAAAGGCATTGCGACCGGCAATATGGGCATGGGCAAAGACGGCGAGCCGACCGACAGTTTCCAGCCCGGCATGGAGCTTTGGGCGCAGCAAACCCTGTTTGCCGAAGGCTGCCGCGGTTCGCTTTCCAAACAAGTTATCGAACGTTTCCAACTCGACCAAAACAGCCAGCCGCAAACTTACGGCTTGGGCATCAAAGAAATTTGGGAAGTGTCGTCTGAAAAACATCAGCCCGGCTTGGTGGTACACAGCGCGGGCTGGCCGCTCGACAGCAAAACTTACGGCGGCGCGTTTGTTTACCATTTCGACGACAACAAAGTCGCCGTCGGCTTCGTGGTCGGTTTGGACTATCGAAACCCTTATCTGTCGCCGTTTGAAGAGTTCCAACGTTTCAAAACCCATCCGGAAATCCGCAAAACCTTTGAAGGCGGCCGCCGCATCGCTTACGGCGCGCGTTCGCTGATTGAAGGCGGTCTGCAAAGCCTGCCGAAGCTCTCGTTCAAGGGGGGCGTTTTAATCGGCGATGCGGCGGGTTTCCTCAATATGCCGCGCATCAAAGGTATTCATACCGCGATGAAATCCGCCATGCTCGCCGCAGAAGCCGTGTTTCCCTTATTGGAAAATCTTGAAGAAGTGGAGGGTTTCGACAGCGGCAAAGAGGCGGCGGATTATCAGCAACGTTTTGAACAAAGCTGGCTGTATCAAGAGCTTTACGCCGCGCGTAACGTCCGTCCGTCATTCAAATGGGGCGTTTACCTCGGCTCAATCTATACCGGCATCGACCAGATGATTTTCAGAGGCAAAGCCCCGTGGACCTTGAAACATCACGGCAAAGACAACGAGCAGCTCAAAAAAGCCGCCGCGTGCAAGCCGATTGATTATCCGAAACCTGACGGCGTGTTGACCTTCGACCGCTTAAGCAGCGTCTTCCTCGCCAATCTCGCGCACGAAGAAAACCAACCCGACCATCTGGTACTGAAAAATCCGCAAACGATGATAGACGTGAACTACAAAGAATACGCCTCGCCCGAAACGCGTTATTGTCCGGCGGGTGTGTACGAAATCGTCGAAGAAAACGGCAGCCCGCGCCTGCAAATCAACGCCGCCAACTGCGTCCACTGCAAAACGTGCGACATTAAAGACCCGACGCAAAACATTACTTGGATTTGCCCCGAAGGTGCGAGTGGACCGAATTACGGCGGGATGTAGGATTTAGTTGCAGCGAGCTTGTCTAAATGGGACAAGCCTTTATCGCATCAGATAAAAAAGGTCGTCTGAAAATCTTGATTTCAAGTTTTCAGACGACCTTTTGGTTTTTTCAGGGAATGGGCTTTAACAGAATATCGTTGATTTACCTGATCACAATACGCATTCATCCGCTCTTGAGATTTATTTTGAATCGGCTGCACTTTTTAGCGGACGGCGTTGCCGCCGACGGCTACGGCCAAATCGTATTCGGCGGGTAAACGCTCATGCCCGCCAGCCCTGTGCAGCCGATGACGGGCAGGCCGAGTATTTCCCCTTCCGCTTCGTCGTCGAGAAAGACGATTTCCGTCCAGCGGGCGGCGGACAGTGCGGTGGCGGCAACGACCTTGCCGTGGCCGCCCGCACCGATGATGGCGAGTTTTTTATGTGTTTTCTGCATGGGTGTTTCCAAGATTGGAGGCGGCAGGCCGTCTGAAAACGCCGTTTATTTCGAGCCGCGTATTTTCTTCGTTGCTTTCACGACGCGTTCGTAAAGGGACGGAGACAACGCATCTTGTAGATACACGCTTTTTACGCCGATTTCCTGTGCGGCCTGTTCGGCCGATATTTCGGCGTACGAACCGGCGACGGGTGTGCGTTCGCGGCCGTATTGGGTAACGGCATAGGTTTTTTCGTTGATGCGTTCGTAACGTTTCCCGCCTTCTTGGAGCTCGAAATTATCGTGGTAAACGGTGCTTTCTATGAGGATGCCGTTTTCGTATGTGAGGACAGGGCCTTGATATCTGATGTCATCGTTGCTGAAATACAGTTCTGCCCTCGGTGCGGGGAGCGCGCGGTCGAGAAAGAGATGCATGCAGAGTTGCGAACCTCTGTTTTCAACAACCGGAACTTTCATACATATGCGCGGGTTGTTGTAATTTACGGGTCTTCTGCGCCTTTCGATTTGCCGATCCATCTCGTTGAGATAGTAAAGGTTTTTCAGCGTTAGGATATTGCCGCCGTTATAGGTGCTTGTATTGTTGCCGTAATAAACAACGTTTCGGTTGTTATTGTGAATGGCGTTTAGGTTGTAGCCGTAGCTTACCAAGGCAGGGTGGTTTTGCAATGCGCCACGGGTTACATCGTAGGCGGAGGCCGTCTGAAAGGAGCAGGCCAGTATCGTTGCGGCGAATAGTCGGAATGTTTTCATGTTTTTTCGGGTCGGATTGGGGAAGGGGCCGTCTGAAAGTGCGGTTTCGGCGGAGCGGAAACGGGTTTGGACGGCCGGTTTTATGCGTCGTCGTTGCCGGTGAATTTGGCGGCGGCGATGATGATGTCGAGCAGGAGTTTGACGAGGTCTGTCAGTGTCTCCATGCACAAAAGCGCATTTGTCTTAGCCGTAACGCTGTTGGAAATCGCTCATAAAGTCCGCCAACGCCTGTACGCCTTCGAGCGGCATGGCGTTGTAGATGCTGGCGCGCATACCGCCGACGGTTTTGTAGCCTTTGAGCAGGCACAAGCCTTGCAGTTCGGCTTCGAGGACGAAGCGGCGGTCGAGTTCGGTTGAGGCGGTTTGGAAGACGACGTTCATTTTCGAGCGGGCATCGGGGCGGATTCGGTTGATGTAGAAGCCGTCGCTGCCGTCGATGGCATCGTAAAGCGTTTGGGCTTTGATGTTGTTGATAGCTTCGATTTTTTTGACGCCGCCTTGTGTCAGCAGCCAGCGGAACACTAAACCGGACATATAAATGGCGTAAGTTGACGGGGTGTTGTACATGCCGTCGCGGTTGAGGTGGGAGCGGTAGTTGAAGACGTCGGGAATGCTGTCGGGGCAGCGGTTGAGCAGGTCTTCACGGATGATGACGACGGTTGCACCGGCGGGGCCGATGTTTTTTTGTGCGCCCGCGTAAATCAGACCGTAGTCGGAAACGTCAAATTCGCGCGAGAGGATTTCGCTGGACATATCGCAAACGAGCGGCGGCAGGTCGTCTGAAAGTTTGGGAACGGTTTGGTATTGCAGGCCGTTGACGGTTTCATTGATGGCGAAGTGGACGAAGGCGGAGTTTTTGTCTATGTCCCAAGTTTCAACGGGCGGCAGGGCGGTATAGTCGAATTGTTCGCCGCCGTGCGCCGCCAGTCGGATTTCGGCATCGGTCAGGCGGCTCATTTGTTCGTAGGCGATGCGGCTCCAGTTGCCCGTTACCACTGCGTCGGCGGACGGGAAGCCATGCGCCAGGTTCATGGCAACCATGTTGAATTGCGTGGTCGCGCCGCCTTGCAGGAACAGGATTTTGTAGTTGGAAGGAATGTTCAGCAGCGTACGCAAGTCTTGTTCGGCGTGATGGAGGATGCTGAGGAACATTTCCGAGCGGTGGCTCATCGCCATGACGGGGAAGCCTGTGCCGTTGTAGTCGAGCATTTCTTGCTGCGCGGTACGCAATACGGCTTCGGGCAGGACGGCGGGACCTGCGGAAAAGTTGTAGATGGGGCGGGCGGACATGGCAATGCCTTTTTGTTTCGATGATAACAGCTTTGAATTTTAGAATGACGGCGTGCTTCGTGCAAGCCGTATGGTAGGGAAATGGGGTCGTCTGAAAAAGAAAGATTGGAAATAAAATGATGATTATCAATGGGTAAGGTTTAATGGCAATTTTTCAGACGACCGTTTTTGTCAACAATTTTAAGCTTGGTTTTATGCCGCCAGGCGTATCCATTCTATGAGGTCGTCTGAAAAAAGCCGCGATAAATCAACGCTTTTCTTTTGAGTGGAAAGCGGTTATAATAAGCCAATTTTTCAATTTTGACGAAAAATGGCCACGGGGCCATTTTTTTGTTTATGTACTCCGGGAGATTCATGGATATTCAAACAATTCTCGAAAAAACCCTGCCGGGTTTGGGCTACGAACTGGTCGATTTCGAGCTGACTGCGCAAGGCACGCTGCGTGTGTTCATCGATAAAGAAGGCGGGATTACCGTCGAAGACTGCGCGACCGTCAGCAATCATTTGAGCCGCGTGTTCATGGTGGAAGACATCGATTATAAAAATCTGGAAATTTCCAGCCCCGGCCTTGACCGGCCTCTGAAAAAAGCCGCCGATTTCGTGCGCTTTGCAGGACAACAGGCAAAAATCAAAACCCGCCTGCCGGTTGACGGACAAAAGAATTTTATCGGCCGCATCGAGGGTTGTGAAAACGATACCGTAACGCTTTCTTTCGACGGCAAAACCGCGCAAATCGGCTTGGATAATATCGATAAAGCCCGCCTGCGCCCCGAATTTAAATTTTAAAACTTGATATTGGAGATTCTAAAAAATGAGTCGCGAAATGTTGCAACTTGCCGAAGCGTTGGCAAGCGAGAAAAACGTTGAAGCGGAAGTGGTGTTCCAAGCATTGGAATTTGCCCTTTCTACCGCAGCCAAGAAAAAAGCCGACCGCGAGCACATGGACGTGCGCGTCGAAATCGACCGCGATACCGGCGAATACCATACTTACCGCCGCTGGCTGATTGTTGCCGACGAGGATTACACCTATCCCGACCTGGAAAAAACCATCGAAGAAATCCAAGAAGAAATTCCGGGTACCGACATTCAAATCGGCGACTACTACGAAGAAACGCTGCCGAACGAAGGCTTTGGCCGCCAAGCCGCGCAAACTGCCAAACAAATCATCCTGCAACGCATCCGCGATGCCGAGCGCGAGCAAAATCTGAACGAGTTCCTCGCCGTTAAAGAAGACATCGTTTCAGGTACGGTAAAACGCGTAGAGCGCCACGGCATCATCGTCGAAGTCGTTCCGGGCAAGCTGGACGCGCTGATTCCGCGCGAACAAATGATTCCGCGTGAAAACTTCCGCGGCGGCGACCGTATCCGCGCGCTGTTTTTGCGTGTGGACGAAATCGGCAACACCGGCCGCAAACAAGTTATCCTCAGCCGTACTTCGGGCGATTTCCTCGCAAAACTGTACGAAATGGAAGTACCTGAAATTGCAGACGGTTTGTTGGAAATCCGCGAAGTGGCGCGCGATCCGGGCCAACGTGCGAAAGTGGCGGTCAAAGCCAACGACCAACGCATCGATCCGCAAGGTACCTGTATCGGAGTGCGTGGCTCCCGTGTGAACGCCGTCAGCAACGAATTGGCCGGCGAGCGCATTGATGTGGTGCTGTGGTCGTCTGAAACTGCCGAGTTCGTGATGAACGCGCTGTCTCCTGCCGAAGTCAGCCGCATCGTGATTGACGATGACAAACACGCGGTTGACGTGATCGTCGCCGAAGACCAGCTTGCGCTCGCTATCGGCCGCGGCGGTCAAAACGTGCGCTTGGCATCTGATTTGACAGGTTGGCAGTTGAACATCATGACTGTCGAAGAAGCGGACGAACGCACTGCTGCCGAAGACGCAGCCATCCGCGACCTCTTTACCGCGCATCTGAACATCGACGATGAAACCGCCGATATTTTGGTGGAAGAAGGTTTTGCCACGCTGGAAGAAGTCGCTTACGTCCCTGCTGCCGAATTGCTCGCCATCGAAGGTTTTGACGAAGAAATCGTCGAAACCCTGCGCAACCGCGCGCGCGATGCGATTCTGACCATGGCGATTGCGTCCGAAGAGAAGCTGGAAGAAGTTTCAGACGACATGCGTAATCTGGACGGCGTAGATTCCGATATGCTCCGCAAACTGGCGGAAGCCGGCGTAACCACCCGCGACGACTTGGCGGAACTGGCCGTTGACGAACTGATTGAAATAACCGGTGTAGATGAAGAAGCGGCGAAAAAAGTGATTCTTGCCGCCCGCGAACACTGGTTTACCGAAGAGAACTAATGGGGGTACAGATGAGTAACACAACCGTAGAACAATTTGCCGCCGAACTGAAACGCCCCGTCGATGATTTGCTGAAACAACTGAAAGAAGCCGGTGTCAATAAAAGCAGCGGCAGCGATTCCCTGACGCTGGACGACAAGCAACTGCTGAACGCCTATCTGAAAAAGAAAAACGGCAATGACGGCGGAACCATCAGTATCCGCCGCAAAAAAACCGAAGTCAGCACTGTCAGCGGCGTCAAAGTCGAACGCAAACGCGGCCGTTCCGTAACGATTCCTTCGCCGGAAGAGCTTGCCGCCGAAGCTAAAGCCAAAGCAGCATCTGAAGCACAAAAAGCCGAGCAGGCAGAAGCGAAAGACCAAGCCGCAGAACAGGCGAAAGCCGAAGCTGAGGCCGCCGCCCGTGCCGAAGCGCGTGCGAAAGCCGAAGCGGAAGCTGCGAAGTTGAAGGCTGCCAAAGCAGCAAAAGCCGAGCCGAAAGTCAAAGCGGAAGAAGCGAAACCTGTTGAAGCGGCTGAAAAACCTGCCGAAGTGAAAGCAGCTGGAAGCAAAGCCGACGACAAACCGGCAGAACCTGCTGCACAAGCAGTTCAGGCTGAAGACAAACCTGCCCAAAGGTCGTCTGAAAAACCTGCCGAAGGCAAAGCCAAGCCTAAACAAGACAAAGGCAATAAAGGCAAAGACGCGAAAAAAGCAGCCAAACCCGCTGCTCCAGCGGCTCCGCAACCTGTGGTCAGCGCGGAAGAACAAGCGCAACGCGACGAAGAAGCACGCCGCGCCGCCGCTTTACGCGCCCATCAAGAAGCCTTGTTGAAAGAAAAACAAGAGCGTCAAGCGCGCCGTGAAGCCATGAAACAACAGGCGGATCAGCAAGCCAAGCCCGCAGCCGAAGCCAAAGCTGCCGAGCAGCGCAAGCCTGCCGAAAAAGCCAAAGCCGCGCCTGCAGAAGGCAAAGCCGCCAATCCTGCCCGTGCGAAAAAAGAAGACCGCCACAACCGCGACGATGACAACCAAGGCCGCAACGCCAAAGGCAAAGGCGGTAAAGGCGGACGCGACCGCAATGCGCGCAACGGCGACGACGAGCGCGTACGCAGCGGTAAAAAAGGCAAGAAA
>CAUVJL010000056.1:0-15301 GCA_963552075.1 uncultured Neisseria sp. | reverse complement strand
CGGTCATCAGTTTGACGAACTCGTTGATTTGTTTGTCTTTCAAGCCCAGTTGGAACGCCACATCGCGCGCTTGGCAAGGTTGCAAACCAACCAACGGATCAACGGTTACTTTGAAGATTTTTTCAGGGGTTTCGGCGGCCACTTTTTCGATTTCCACGCCGCCTTCGGTAGAAGCCATGAATGTGATGCGACGGGTAGAACGGTCAACCACCGCGCCCAAATACAGCTCGGTTTGCACCGGATACATGTCTTCGCAAACCAAAACGCTGTTGACCGGCTGACCGTTGGCATCGGTTTGATAAGTAACCAGATTGGTGCCAATCAGGCTTTCCGCCACTTCTTTGGCTTCTTCACGGCTTTTGACGACTTTTACGCCGCCCGCTTTACCGCGTCCGCCTGCGTGGACTTGGGCTTTAACGACGGCAAATTTTCCGCCCAGTTTGTCGTAAGCGGCTGCGGCTTCCTCGCCGTTGTGTGCCAAAATACCGCCTTGCACGGGCAAGCCGTAGCCTGCCAGCAGTTCTTTAGCCTGATACTCGTGTAGATTCATGGATTTCTCCTTTAGATTAGTGGAATGCCCTGAGACTGCCTCCGAATGGCAACCCCGTGCGTTTCAGACGACCTTTCGGCGGTCGGAAAATCGTCGTTTCACTTGCTGAACGGCAACCACATCCGCGCAAGCAGATACATGATTGCGCCGCCGCCCCCGAGGATAAAAAAGACGATGCCTTTTTTACGCGAATTCGGGCAGAGCAGGTAAACGGCAAGGCTGAAACTGATAAACAACAATGCCACACGCCAAACCAATTCTTTGTCTTTGAAACGGTTGAGCGTATAAGTTTCGGTCATCATCACATACATCTGCCACAACGCGGCCATACACATACTGATGATGCCCATCGGTATAAACAGGATACCGATTACTTCTTTATTCATAATCAAATGCTGTCTGTGAATGTGTCGCCGATTATATATAGTGGTTCAAGTTTAAACCAGTACTGCGTTGCCTCGCCTTGCCGTACTATCTGTACTGTCTGCGGCTTCGTCGCCTTGTCCTGAATTTAAACTTAACCCACTATCGCAGATTCAAATAGAAAATGCTTAAATCGTCATTCCGACAAGGGAACAATGGCAACTGATACGCCCTATTTTCTCTCTATACCTATCGGAACATTGCTTCCAAACATTCATCTTTCCGAAAAGGTCGTCTGAAAAAGTTTCAGACGACCTTTTATGCTCTACTTGACCTTATCAGCCATGCAAAGCGCGCTTGTCGGCGGCCAGTGCGGCTTCGTGAACCACTTCGGACAAGGTCGGGTGGGCATGGATGATGCGGGCGATGTCTTCGCTGCTGGCGAAGAATTCGAGCGCAGTGACGCCTTCGGTAACCAATTCGCTGACAACCGGGCCGATCATGTGTACGCCCAAGATGCGGTCGGTTTTGGCATCTGCCAACACTTTGACCGTACCTTTTGCCTTGCCCATTGCCAAAGCGCGGCCGTTTGCACCGAAGCCGGAAGTGCCTTTTTTGTATTCCACGCCTTCGGCTTTGAGCTGCTCTTCGGTTTTGCCGACCCAGGCGATTTCGGGGTCGGTGTAAATCACGAACGGTACGCTGTTGAAGTCGATATGCGGTTTCTGACCGGCGATGCGCTCGGCAACCGCCACGCCTTCGTCGCTGGCTTTGTGCGCCAGCATCGGGCCGCGAACCACGTCGCCGATTGCCCAGACATTAGGCAGGTTGGTGCGGCATTCGCCGTCCACTTTGATAAAGCCGCGCTCGTCTTTTTCCAAGCCGACGGCTTCGGCGTTCAAGCCTTTGGTGTTCGGAATACGGCCGATGGCGACGATGAGTTTGTCGAAGACTTCGGTTTTGGCTTCGCCTGCGGCAGTTTGGTAGGCAACGGACACGCCTTTGCCTTCAGATTTGATGTCGCCGATTTTCACGCCCAACTCGATGCTCAAGCCCTGCTCTTTGGTGAAGTATTTGAACGCTTCTTTGGCGATTTGCTGGTCGGCGGCGGCAAGGAAGGTCGGCATGGCTTCAAGGATGGTGACTTGCGAACCGACGCGGTTCCACACCGAACCCATTTCCAAACCAATCACGCCCGAACCGATGACGCCGAGTTTGGCAGGCACTTCGGTCAGGTTCAATGCGCCTTCGTTGTCCAATACGTTTACATTGTCGATGGCAACCTGCGGCAGCGGACGCGGCACGGAACCGGTCGCTACGATGACGTGTTTGGCTTCGATAACGGTTTTTTCGCCTTTGTTATCGACTTCGATTTGGTAGGCATCGCCGTTTTTTCCGGCAAAGGAAGCCGTACCGAACAGGCTGGTTACTTTGTTTTTTTGAAACAGGAATTTCACGCCGCCGGTGAGCTTGGTTACGATGGCGTCTTTGCGCGCAATCATTTTCGCTGCGTCGAATTTGATGTCGCCGACGCTGATGCCGTGTTCGGCAAAATCATGCTGCGCAGCATGGAAATGTTCGCTGGATTGCAACAGGGCTTTGGAAGGAATGCAGCCGACGTTCAGGCAGGTGCCGCCCAGCGCGGGCGCATCGCCTGCTTTGTTGACGCCCGCATCGACACAGGCGGTTTTGAAACCCAGTTGGGCGGCGCGGATGGCGGCGACGTATCCGCCGGGGCCTGCGCCGATAACTACTACATCGTATTGAGACATGTGAAAAATCCTTTGTTTGACATTTTTGCCGCAGGAAAACCTTCGGCAAAAGTTCATCCACTATATTTTGCATAAGAGGTCGTCTGAAAGCGCGGCTTCAACGAAGTTAAAACTCATTCTGCCTTTTCAGAGTGCGAAACCTGCCCGCAGGCTCGACCTTTGAAACTTCAGCCCGATTGGTTCGGACGCATCAGCGGCGGCAGGAATGCGGGCTGTATTCCCTGACTTCCTGTCCGGTGAAATTGTTGTAAACGCGGACGGTAGCATGCGGATAACGTTTGCACAAAACGCTGCGGGCGACGGGAATACCTGCTTTGTTGCTGTCCATTTCAAAACGCTTGTTCAACATTCTGCCGCGCGCATCATAAGCGTTGACGGAATATTCCTTGCCTTCGAATGCGGCACACGCGCCAAGCAGGGAAACGACAGCCAAAAGCGGAAACAGGGAGATGGGTTTCATGGATATACTCCTATGGGTTTTCATACCGTTTGCTTCTGCACGGAAAATGGCAGCAACAAACTTTCTCCCTTAGATTTCAAACATCCCGCCGTTTTCAGACGACCTTTTTTCGTTCCAAGTTCGTCTGAAAACCGGTAAGCAGCCCGATTTCAAACTGCTCTGTTTTTATCCGCTTTATATATCCCTTTGACGGCGTTTACAGATCCAACAACAGGCGTGCCGGATCTTCCAGCGCGTCTTTGATGGCAACCAAAGTCAGCACGGCTTCGCGGCCGTCGATGATGCGGTGGTCGTAAGAAAGTGCCAAATACATCATCGGACGGACGACGACTTGACCGTTTTCCACGACTGCGCGCTCTTTGGTCGCGTGCATACCCAAAATGGCGGATTGCGGCGGATTGATAATCGGGGTGGACATCATAGAGCCGAATGTACCGCCGTTGGTGATGCTGAACGTACCGCCGGTCAAATCTTCCAGCGCGATTTTGCCGTCTTTGGCTTTTTTGGCGTAATCGACGATGGCTTGCTCGATGTCGGCAATGCTCATTTGGTCGGCATCACGCAGAATCGGTACGACCAAACCGCGCGGGCTGCCGATGGCGATACCGATGTCGAAGTAACCGTGATAAACGATGTCGTTGCCGTCAACGGAAGCATTCACCACCGGATATTTTTTCAGCGCGGCAACGGCTGCTTTGACGAAGAAAGACATAAAGCCGAGTTTGACGCCGTGTTCTTTCTCGAATTTTTCTTTGTATTTCGCACGCAAGTCCATGATGGGTTTCATGTTGACTTCGTTGAACGTAGTCAAAATCGCGTTTTCCTGTTGTGAAGCCAAGAGACGTTCGGCAACACGGGCGCGCAGGCGGCTCATCGGAACGCGTTGTTCCGGACGTGCGCCTGCGGGAACGGGGGCTGGCGCAGCAGCGGGTGCAGCAGCAGGTTTGGCGGCGGCGTTTTGTACGTCTTCTTTCAAGACGCGACCGTCGCGGCCGGAACCTTGCAGCGCGTTCACATCCACGCCGGTTTCGGCTGCCAGTTTGGCGGCGGCAGGCATGGCGGCATTGGTTTGCGCTGCGGCGGGAGCGGCTTCAGGCGCAGGCGTGGCGGCTGGTGCTGCTTCAGCAGAAGCGGTAGCGGCAGTGTCAATGCGTGCCAACACTTGCTCGGCGGCAACGGTTTCGCCGTTTTGGGCGATGATTTCAACCAATACGCCGGCTTGTGGGGAAGGTACTTCCAAAACCACTTTGTCGGTTTCGATGTCGATCAGGATTTCGTCGCGCGCTACGGCTTCGCCGACTTTTTTCTTCCATTCCAAGAGCGTGCCTTCGGATACGCTTTCGGACAGCATGGGTACTTTTACATCAATAATCATTTTGTGTCTCCGGATGGTCGTTGGTTTTCAGACGACCTGTTGTGTGTTATCTCTTTTGTTTGGCGGGCGTTCCGTCTGAAGTGTTTCATTCGGAACGCCGCACCGTATTGCGTTACAGCGTCATGGCGTCTTCAACCAGTTGTTTCAGCTGGGCGACGTGTTTGCTCATATAGCCGACGGCTGGCGATGCGCTGCTCGGACGGCCGGCGTAAGACAGTTTTTGGCTTTCGCCGATAACGTCTTCCAAGCGGTGGCGGATTTGGTAGAACGCGCCTTGGTTTTTCGGCTCTTCCTGCGCCCAAACCACGGATTTCGCGTTCGGATATTTCGCCAGCTCTGCGCGCACCTCGTCGTATGGGAAGGGATAAAGCTGCTCGACGCGGACGATGGCGACATCGTTTTCCAGTTTGCGCTCGGCACGGCCTGCTTCCAAATCGTAGTAAACCTGTCCGGCGCACAGAATCACGCGTTTCACGCTTTCATTGTTACCACGCTCGGCGGTATCGCCGATAACGGGACGGAAGCGCGAACCTTCGGTAAAGTTTTCCAACGGACTCATCGCGCCTTTGAAGCGCAACAGGCGTTTGGACATGAAAATCACCAGCGGTTTGCGGTATGAACCCAAGACTTGGCGTTGCAGCAGATGGAACATTTGCGACGCTTCGGACGGCATAATGATTTGCATATTGTGTTCGGAACACAGTTGCAACCAGCGTTCCACGCGGCCGGAGGAATGTTCCGGACCTTGACCGTCGTAACCGTGCGGCAGGATGGTGGTCAGACCGCACAAACGTCCCCATTTGGTTTCGCCGGACGACAGGAATTGGTCGATGGTCACTTGCGCACCGTTGGCAAAGTCGCCGAACTGCGCTTCCCAAATAGTCAGTTTGTCGGGCGCGGAGCAGGCGAAACCATATTCGAACGCCATGACCGCTTCTTCATTCAAGATGGAGTCAATGACGAGGAATTCACCTGCGCCTTCGCCCATATTGCGCAGCGGCACATAAGTACCATCATCCCATTTTTCGCGTTTTTGGTCGTGCAATACGGCATGGCGATGTGAGAACGTACCGCGTCCGGAGTCTTCGCCGGAAATGCGCACGCCGTGGCCTTTGGTGACCAGGCTGGCGTATGCAAGGGTTTCCGCCATACCCCAGTCAATCGGCTGACTGCCCGCAGCCATGCCTTTACGCGCTTCGAGCACGCGTTTGGCAGTCGGATGCAGTGCAAAGCCTTCGGGAACGGCGGTAAATTTCTCGGCAAGACGCTCGATGTCGGCAGCGGGCAGGCCGGTTTCCACATCTTCGCGCCAGTCTTTGCCTTGGTATTTGCTCCAATCGATTTGCGTGCGTTGGAAATTGCTCAACGTCGTTTGCTCGACATGTTCGCCTTTATCCAAAGCGTCGCGGTAGGCTTGGATATAGCCGTCGGCTTCTGCCTGCGTTACCACGCCTTCTGCAATCAGTTGTTCGGTGTACAAAGCACGCGCACCGGGGTGTTGCGATACTTTTTTGTACATCATCGGCTGGGTCAGGGTCGGATCGTCGCCCTCGTTGTGACCCCATTTGCGGTAGCAGACGACATCGATCACGATGTCTTTGTTGAATTTCTTACGGTAGTCCAACGCGGCTTGGATGGCGAAGCAAACGCGTTCCGGATCGTCGCCGTTGACGTGGATGACCGGAGCGGAAACCATTTTCGCCACGTCGGTACAATGCACGGTCGAACGGGTGTCGCGGGTATCGGAGGTGGTAAAGCCGATTTGGTTATTGATGACGATGTGAACCGTACCGCCGGTGGTATAGCCGCGCGTTTTGGATAGGTTGAATGTCGCTTGGTTGACGCCCAGGCCGACAAATGCAGAGTCGCCGTGAATCAATACGGGCAATACTTTGTCGCGGCCGTTTTCGCCCAGACGTTTTTGTTTGGCGCGTGCAGAACCTTCAACGACAGGATTGACGATTTCCAAGTGAGACGGATTGAACGCCAAAGAAACGTGCATCGGACCGTTCGGCGTAGCGATATCGGAGCTGAAACCCATGTGGTATTTTACGTCACCGCTGGGCAGCTTGATTTCGGCACGGCCTTCAAATTCGGCAAACAAATCGCCCGGTTTCTTGCCCAAAATGTTGACCAAGACATTCAGACGACCTCGGTGTGCCATACCGATGATGACTTCTTCGACACCGTCTTTACCTGCGTTTTGAATGAGGTAATTCAGACCGGCAATCACGCTCTCGCCACCTTCTACGCCGAAGCGTTTCTGACCGACGTATTTGGTGTGCAGATAACGCTCCAAAGTCTCGGCAGCGGTCATTTCTTTCAGGATGCGGCGTTTCTGTTCGGCACTGTAACTCGGGGTGGACAGCACATCCTCGAAATAATTGCGCAACCAGCGGCGCTCTTCGGTATTGGGAATGTAGATGTATTCCAATGCGAGGTGGCCGCAGTAGGTTTGCTTGAGGTTGCTGATGATTTGGGACAGGGGCAGTTTGCTTTGGCCGGAAAAATCGCCCTCGCCCATATTGAACTGAACCGCCATATCGGCATCATTCAGTCCGTGGAATTTGGGATCGAGGGCTTCAATGTTGCGTGGCGGGATACGTTTGAGCGGGTCAAGCTGAGCAGCGCCCACACCTTGAATACGGTAAGCAGAAATCAACCGCAGTACGCCGACCTGTTTCTTCATCATGGCTTCATCCATACCGCCGGCAATAGCCGCTGTCGATTTGGTTTTTGCCAAATTGGCGAAGGATTCACGAATCGGAGCATGGGCGATATCAACATCCGCCGCACCGGGCTGCTTGCTTAAGTCGGTGAAATACTGCTTCCATTTTTCATCGACCGAATTGGGGTTTTCCAGGAAATTCTCATACAACTCCTCGATGTAGGGAGCATTTGAACCGAACAGATAAGAAAAATTGAGTTTTTCATCCATCATGACGCGAGCTCTTTTCTTTAAAATATAAACAAAGGGTAGAATTCCATGTGTTTCAACGGAATCCATGCCGTTTGAAATGACACTTCATTCTACCCTATTTCCAGCTAAATTACTTGTATCTGTTTCGTTTGCTGCAGACAAACTTATTTAAAAAAACTATTCGGCTTTCTCAAATGAAGTTCCGACAACATATTAATATACCGATTTTCAGCGTTTATCCGCCGGCACATAATCGCGGCGTTCCGCACCGGTATAAAGTTGGCGCGGACGGCCGATTTTCAGCGAAGGATCGCCGATCATTTCATGCCAGTGCGAAATCCAGCCCACGCTGCGTGACAGGGCGAAGATGACGGTAAACATTTCAGTCGGAATACCCAGCGCGGACAGGACGATACCGGAGTAGAAGTCGACGTTGGGGTACAGCTTGCGCTCTACGAAGAACGGGTCTTTCAGGGCAATTTGTTCCAATTCCATTGCCAGCTTGAATTTCGGACTGTCTTCCAAGCCCAATTCTTTCAGCACTTCATAACAGGTTTCACGCATGATGCTGGCGCGCGGGTCCATATTGCGGTACACGCGGTGTCCAAAGCCCATCAGGCGGTATTTACGCTGTTTCACGCCTTCCATATATTCGGCAACACGGGACACATCGCCGATTTCGTCCAACATTTTCAAGACAGCTTCGTTCGCGCCGCCGTGGGACGCACCCCACAGACAGGCAATACCGGCAGCGATACAGGCAAACGGGTTCGCTCCTGAAGAACCTGCCAGACGGACGGTCGAAGTCGATGCGTTTTGCTCGTGGTCGGCATGAAGGATAAAGATGCGGTCGAGCGCGCGTGCCAATACGGGATTGGGTTTGTAGTCTTCACATGGTGTGGCAAACATCATGTGCATGAAGTTTTCGGAATAAGAGAGGTTGTTTTTTGGATAATTGAACGGCAGACCGTTGGAGTAGCGGTAGCACATCGCCGCAATCGTCGGAATTTTGGAAATCAGACGGTAAATTGCGATTTTGCGGTGTTCGGGGTTCGTAATGTCCAGACTGTCTTGATAGAACGCAGACAATGCACCAACCACGCCGACCATCATCGCCATCGGATGCGCGTCGCGGCGGAAGCCGCGGAAGAACCAAGTCAGCTGTTCATGCACCATTGTATGACGGCGGACGGTATTGTCAAATTCTGCCTTTTGCTCAGGCGTCGGCAGTTCGCCGTAAATCAGCAGGTAGCAGACTTCCAAATAATCGGATTTTTCGGCGAGTTGTTCGATGGGATAACCACGGTAATACAGCAGACCTTTGTCGCCGTCGATATAAGTGATTTTGGATTCGCAGCTTGCTGTTGAAACGAACCCGGGGTCGAATGAGAATAAGCCTGTGTTTTTCGTCAGTGCGCGGATATCGACCACGTCATGACCGATGCTCGCTTCCAATACGGGCAGTTCTAAATCCTCTTGATTGGGTACGTTGAGTTTAATTGATTTGGACATATTTATCGCTCCTTTGTAGGTTGGGGCTTTCGTTGCTGCCTATGCAGCACGGTCTTTATTTTCAGACGACCTCCGTATCCTAGAAATCCGCCGAAAGGCAGGCGGATTTCCAATACGTCAAGCTCGTCTGATTTTTTCAAGCATGGGGATAAGGTGTTCCTTGTCTGTCGCCGAATGTCCGTTGATCAGGGCAAGAAGCTCCTGATCTTGAAACTCAAGGATTTCGGAAAACTCGGACAGCTCTTTATCGCTCAAATGCTCGAATTCTTTTTCCATAAACCTGCCGAAAATCAAATCTAACTCCAATAATCCCCGGCGGGTTTGAAAACGGATTTTCCGTTTGGCAATATCGTCAAAAACCATCATCTCTTAAACGGCTCGTTTCAACATAATCTCTTTAATCTTACCGATGGCTCGGGTCGGATTCAAGTGTTTAGGACATACGTCTACGCAGTTCATAATGGTGTGACAGCGGAACAAACGGTATGGGTCGTTCAAATTATCCAAACGCTCATTAGTAATGGTATCGCGGCTGTCCGCAATGAAGCGGTAAGCATTCAGCAAACCGGACGGACCGACGAATTTATCAGGATTCCACCAGAATGACGGGCATGCAGTCGAGCAGCAGGCACACAAAATACATTCGTACAAACCGTCCAACTCTTTACGCTCTTCCTGAGTTTGCAAACGCTCTTTGTCCGCATCAATCGGATTGTCGTTGACAACGTAAGGTTTAATGGAGTGATATTGTTTGAAGAATTGGGTCATGTCCACAATCAGGTCGCGGATAACAGGCAGGCCCGGCAGAGGACGGATTTTGACCGGCTGTTTCAGGCTACGCAAATCAGTCAAACATGCCAAGCCGTTTTTGCCGTTGATGTTCATACCGTCAGAACCGCAAATACCTTCGCGGCAAGAACGGCGGAAAGACAATGTATCGTCTTGTGCTTTCAGGCGCACCAAAGCATCCAAAAGTTTAACGTCGGTTGGTTCCAATTCCAACTCGTAACGTTGCATATAAGGTTTGGCATCAACGTCCGGGTTGTAACGGTAAATTTCAAAACTCATTTTTTCCATGAGAAGTGTTCCTTTTCTCATAAACTGCCCAATGATTTTGTATTATGGATTCAGGCAGTTCAATGTGGGTATGGTTAGGTTTCAGACGGCCTCCAAGATAAAGGCCGTCTGAAAACTCATCAATAAACGCGTTTGGCCGGTTTGATGTATTCCACGCTCAAAGGCTTGGTATGTACCGGTTTGTAAGACAAAGTATTGGTATCTGAATGATACAGGGTATGTTTCATCCAGTTTTCGTCATCGCGCTCAGGATGGTCGTCTGAAGCGTGCGCGCCGCGCGATTCTTTACGTGCTTCGGCAGACACCAAAGTCGCTTTCGCTACTTCAATCAGATTATCCAATTCCAAAGCTTCGATACGCGCGGTATTCCACACTTTGCTCTTATCTTTGATTTCAGTACGTTTCACACGCTCGGCAATCGCCATGATTTCTCGAACGCCTTTGCTCAGAATCTCATCGGTACGGAACACGCCGGCGTGCAACTGAACAGAACGTTGCAGTTCGCGACGCAATGCATCAACGTTTTCGCCGCCGGTTTGATTGTCCAAACGCTCGATACGTTGACGGGTCAATTCGCCGGCATTAGCAGGCAGAGGTTTCCAGTCGCTTTGCTCTTTGATGAATTTAATCATGCTGTCGCCGGCAGCTTTACCGAATACCACCAAGTCCAACAGGGAGTTGGTACCCAAGCGGTTTGCACCGTGTACGGAAGCACAAGCGCACTCACCTGCTGCATACAGACCTTTTACAGGCACTTCGTAATCTTCACCTTGCGGAACAACAACTTCGCCATGGTAGTTAGTCGGAATACCACCCATCATGTAGTGAGTAGTCGGCACAACAGGAATCGGGTCTTTAATCGGGTCGATACCGGCAAACTGAATGGAAATCTCGCGGATGCCCGGCAGTTTTTCCATAATTTTTTCTGCACCGATATGGTCGATTTTCAGCAATACATGGTCTTTGTTTTTACCGCAACCGCGACCTTCGTAGATTTCCATTGCCATTGCGCGAGAAACCACGTCACGGGAAGCCAAGTCTTTTACGGTTGGGGCATAACGTTCCATAAAGCGTTCGCCGTTGGCGTTCAACAAAATACCGCCTTCACCGCGCACACCCTCGGTAATCAACACGCCTGCACCGGCCACACCGGTCGGGTGGAATTGCCAGAATTCCATGTCTTCCAACGGAATACCTGCACGGGCACAAATACCCAAACCATCACCGGTATTCATATAGGCATTGGTAGAAGACGCATAAATACGGCCGCCACCGCCGGTAGCAAACATCACAGCTTTAGCGTGGAAAATATAAACTTCGCCGGTTTCCATTTCCATGGCGGTCACACCGACGACGTCGCCGTTCTCATCACGAATCAAATCTTGCGCCGTCCATTCCACAAAGAATTGCGTATTAGCACGGACGTTTTGTTGGTACAGGGTATGCAGCATCGCATGACCGGTACGGTCAGCAACCGCACAGGCACGTTCTACTGCACGTTTACCGTGTTCGGCAGTATGACCGCCAAAAGGACGCTGATAAATTTTGCCGCTTTCCACGCGGTCAAAAGGCATACCCATGTGTTCCAACTCAATCACCGCTTCAGGCGCGGCGCGACACATAAACTCAATCGCATCTTGGTCGCCCAGCCAGTCGGAACCTTTCACGGTATCGTACATATGCCAGTCCCAACGATCCTCCTGCACATTACCCAAAGAGGCGGAAATACCGCCCTGCGCCGCTACGGTATGCGAACGGGTCGGAAACACTTTAGATAAAACGGCACAATTCAGACCGGACTTGGATAATTGGAGGGCTGCGCGTAAACCTGCACCACCACCGCCGACAATCACGGCATCAAACTTGCGAACAGGAAAACCCATACTTACCCCCAAATTACTTTAATTGAATACACCAGGCAGCCGACCAGCCAAACGATGGTGGCAACCTGCAAAAACAAACGCACGCCGAAGGGTTTGATATAGTCCATCCACAAATCGCGGATACCCACCCAAGCGTGCAAAAATACGGCGATAAAGCTGACTTGAGTGAACACTTTCACCCAAACTTGATCGAAAAATGCCTGCCATGCCGAATATTCTTTAGGCAGGGTAAACAGAATCACTAAAAGCGCGACGGTATAGATCAACATGATAACTGCAGTCGCACGCTGCATCGCCCAATCGCGCAAACCGTAATGGGCACCGGTCAATTTACGCTCTACCATAACAACGCTCCCAAAACGACGGTCAGCACCAATGCGGCAGCAAACACCAATTTGGCGGTATTGCGCGCAGTATTCAGCTCAAGGCCTTTGTGTGCATCCAAAAATAAAAAACGGATACCGGCGAGAAAATGGTGCAGATAAGCCCATAACACGCCGATTAAAATCAACTTGACCAAAGGATTGGAAACGATGGCACGGTAAGTTTCAAACGCCGACTCGCGGCTCAACGTACCGGACAGGAGATACAGCAAAACGGGAAGCATTATAAATAACCCTACCCCGCTGATGCGGTGCAAGATGGAGACAATTCCCGGTATAGGCAACCGTATATTGGGAATCTCCAAAAAGACAGGACGCGGTTTGACGGACATAGCCAGTTCCTCTGTATTTTTTATCAGCTCAAAACCAATAACTCAAATTACATCGAGTTACATAAACTATAATTTACCTGTTTTATCCGATTTTGAACAGTCTAATTTATAAACAATCTAATAAATTTTACCAAAAAACATCATAAACTGTACCAATAACAATAAACATCTCTATTAATACTTAAACCAACATTTTTTCCACTACCGCTTAATCAGTTTCGCATAATCTCACACCATCAAAATAGTATTAATATCTTGTTTCTTGTGATAAAAATATGAATTAATATCATTTACCAACGCATCCACAAGCAAAACAACCATAACCTTATGGGATAAAACGTTGCATTCAAAACAAAATTTCAACAGGCAACTTTTCAGACGACCCTCTTATTTTTCTATTACAAAACTGCAATATTTTAGTGAATAAAGATTTGCGTCATACGTCATATCGATGATGTGATTTCTACTAATGCCTTCAAAAAGACAGCGCTGCAACCATAGCGGAATGATACGGGCTTCAGACAAACAGCTGATTGACGCTATTCATAAATTAAATGACACAGCTGAAGTGCTGAAGTAGATCTCATTGCAAATAAAAGTGCGGTTAAAACGTTCAACATTTTTAACCGCACTTTTTGTTTCTAACAATTAACCTATTTAATCACGCCACACGCCATACGCGCACCGCCACCACCAAGCGGAGCAGGATGATCGGAATGATTGTCGCCACCAACGTGGATCATAATAGAATGACCACGAACTTCATTAAGGTGTTTGATGCGTGGCGCAAGAACCGGATTGGTGGCTGTGCCGTCGTGCAATACGGTTAATGCAGGCAAATCGCCTAAGTGGGCATCATCTTGCCATGGGAAACCGTGTTTTTTGGTTTCTTTCGGATCCCAGTGACCGCCGGCACCCAAGCCTGCAGTCAGTTTACCGTCTTTTTCCTTCGGCTCACAGCTTGGGTTTTGGTGAATGTGAAAGCCATGCAAGCCGGCTTCTAATCCTCTTAAGTTTGGCGTAAAGACCAAACCGTACTTGGATTCGGTAATCGTTACAGTGCCTACATCTTTATTACCATTAACCGGGTCAAGTTGTTGCACTTTCACTTTAATAGAAGCACCGGCAGGTGTCATGTGGTCATGTTTGTGTTCATGCGCATTGACCACTCCCGCAGCACAGATTGCACTGATACCAACAGCTACGAGTGTTTTAAATTTCATTTATATCTCCTTTTTATGTCAAATTTATGTCAAGGCCCCTTTGTATTCTAAACAAAATGGGGAGTAAATCGAGTATTTTTAAGATGTTATTAGCTATCAAAGCCATTTGATTTTTCTATCTTTTCCATTAATCGAAATAATATTTATTTATAATATGAAACAGCTACGATAAAGAAGTAGTCAACCATAATTTTGCCTCGTTTAGGCAAAACTGACATTTCTTTGCCTTACTCCGCTTTATACTGTGCCCGCATTACGGCAAACCCTTCCCACTCAATTACTGTGAGGCTTGTTATGAAACATTCCGAAGAAAAACAATATACCCAGTCTTCCGATCCGGAAAACTTTATCCCCAAATTCAGAAGGCGCAATTTGGATAAAACAGGTTTTCTCAATAAACTCGCCCGTTTTGCAGGCCGGTTGGGCGAGCCCATCGTACGCCAGTTGTATGTGCTGTATTACCTTTGGGACTCCCCTCACACACCCAGACGCGCCAAAATGATTATCGTCGGCGCATTGGTTTACTTCCTCAGCCCTATCGACAGCATTCCCGATTTGCTGGGTCCTTTGGGATTCAGCGACGACATTGCCGTCATTACTTTGGTGTACAGCCAGATGAAAACTTACCTGACGGAAGACATCAAAGAGCGGGCAAGACTGGCAACCGAGAAGCTGCTGCGTAAAACATCATAAATATCGACATCCACAAAACAAAAGGTCGTCTGAAAATTTTCAGACGACCTTTTGTTTGAAATGAGAAACTTATTTCAACGGAGTCATATTCATGACTTCCATCAGGAAGTTGGTAAATGCCGGATTAGAAGGTTTGTTACCCATATTTTTCCAGCGTTGCTGCCATCCGCGCAAGGCGTTTTGGATATACAGCTTGGATTGTTCGGTATTGATTTCGCCTCGTTGGCTGTCAACAGCAGAACGCAGATAAACCTCATATACGCTGTCATCCACGACATTACGGCCGACAAGCTGGATACGGAACTTGTTTAGATATTGAGCAGCTTGAACTTTGGTCATTTTTCCTTGGCTGACCTGATAGCTCAAACGCGTTGCCTCATCGCGGATTTTTGAAACATCACTCCAATGCGAAGAAGCCAAACTGAACGCCGCAGATTTTTCACCCTTAGTCGTTTTAACATTAGGCTTAACATTAGTCGGACGGACAGGCACTTCTTGCAAGCTTGGGACATAAATGGTCTCACAACCGGCAAGTGCCGCCAACGCAAATAAGATGGGGATATATTTTTTCATGTCTACCATTATAATCAGGATTATCCAGATAACCAAATTCTATATCAATCTGACTTTTTCTGTTGACTGAATTACAACAACTTTCGCCTTACATTCCAATCTTTACACGATATAGTGGTTTATAGTGGACTAACTTTAAACCAGTACGGCGTTGCCTCGCCTTGCCGTACTATCTGTACTGTCTG
>CAUVJL010000055.1:0-15489 GCA_963552075.1 uncultured Neisseria sp. | reverse complement strand
CATTGCGGCGAAGGAAGAGATTCTGATTACCTGCAAAGGGGCGTATATCAAGCTGAGCAACGGGGAAGTGGAGATCGGGAGTCCGAAGTTGGTGCGGGTGAAGGCGCCGTTGGAGGTAAGTGGAGTTGCACGAAAAAATTTTATATTGCCTCTCATGCAGGAAACTAGATTATCCCCATCGTGTCTGAAAAAAGCGGCAGAAGAAGGAAGCGCTTATGTTTTACGCTAAAAAACAAACCGTTATAGATTATAAAAACAGGGGCTATCAGTTAGGGAATTTATATACCGTCATAGATATGGCTGCGTTTAATCCGTTCACTAGAATGGAAAGAGAGAGAGGGTACCAGACTGGATGTTTTGTACATTCGGTCAACCTGTTTGAAAATACGCCTGAAGAAATATACGCAGATTTATCTCCTTATTTATGCTTAGTGGAGAGCTCATCTTTTAATTTGAATGAGGATGCTTTAAATTATCTGCACAAGATCGAAAAGACGAGGAACGCTGTGATATGGATTTGGAGTGGTTGTTCCTTAATTGAATTGCAAGAACACCTTCAATACTTTTTAAACAGCAAACTGAGAAATGGCAGAGAAGTCCTGTTCCGCTTTTACGATCCACGCGTTATGCCTGCATTTTTCAATATCTTACAAGAGCACCAGGCAGAACGGTTTTGGAATAAAATCAATCGATGTATGTTTTGGGATGCGCGTATCGAACAATATCAGCTCTACGAAAGGACTAAAAATGAAAAAGAATGACGAGATGATTTTCGAATTGGACGAGTTCCAGCAATATCATCTGGATGATTGGGAAACCAAAGACTGGCTGGAAAAAATTATCAGAAGGCTGAGTGAAAAACAGTTTCCTCTTTTGCATGCCAATATCGATGGGAAGGACCTGGATCCGATTTTGGACAGAGTAATCGCAGATGCGAGGAAATACGGTTTTGAAAATGACGATATGATTTTGGTGCGTTATGGCGTCTATGCAGTCAACAATGGCGTTACGCCAATGGACAATCCCGAGCTGGAGCAGGAAATTCGCAAGAGCGAAACCGTCCCACTGGGTATTGAAGACCAGGTTGCCTTGGCAGACTGGGCAGCACGCAATTATGAACTGTTCGGGATGGAGGTAGAATGGGAGTAGTTGTATCTTGGATCCGTCCGATGCCAAATGTCGGAACGGGTGTCGGAACGGGTGTCCGCCCCATACCTATACCCGGCGGTGTCCGCCCCACGCCCGGCGGTGTCCGCCCGTCTTTTCCCGTGTCGCCCACTTATCCAGGGGCTACAACAAGACCCGCAGCGATGGAACAGGGACTGGCAATTGCCCGCCCGAAAGTAACCGCAAAGGAAGCGGAAGCGGAAGCAAAAAGAAGTAGGAGAAAAGACTGCCGCTGCCTGCCGTCGGTGTATTGCGAGGGCAAACCTTCATTGCAGTATCTTACCGAAGGTAAGAATTGGGTCGAATACCAGCTATATATTGCCAATATGAGAGCGTCGTTTGCTTTTGAATATACACATAGAGTATTAACCGAATGGGAGTTTGGAGGTGACAAGCGATGGGACGGTTTTTGGCAAAAATCATGTACTTTATTGGAAATGAAGGGACGATACGGATTTTTGGCGAATTTCAAAGAGGGAGTTCTTCTAAAATCCAGATTGGAGTCATTCATAGATGGTCAATTTAAAACTCGTAATGCGATTGTGCAAACCCATCGCAAACGTGCAACCGGAAAAACTATCAACCTGCAATACCATTTCAAGGAGGAGAATGTATATAAATTATTTTGCAGGTTGGTAGGCAATTCCAAACTTGCCAAACTTGAAAAAAATGACCGGATTACTGTTCACCATACGCCGTTTGAAGACAGCCAAGACCGTAAAGAACGGTTGGAGCAGGAGAAAAAACGGCAGAAAGAATTTAAGCAATGGTGCGATGACAATCCGAATCTTTGTGCCTGGACCATTTAATTAAGGAATTGTTATGTTGAAATTTGTTTCGTCGTTTGATGATTTAAAAGATTTTGAAGATCGCAACACCTATTATTTACGCATCCGCATCCATCCAAACTATACGGGAAACAAAACCCTCGCCCTGGATACCTATCTGCAAAAACTCAGGTTTTTTTTGCTAGATGTCAGTCGACATATTCAGCCATGTGTGGATGACGATTGGTCATGGGTAGATTATTTGAAGCGGGAGAAAAAAATCGTCCAATACAGTTTGATGCGTGAGTTTGATTCGGTTCTGCACCAAATAGCGAAAGGTAATGAAAGCAACGATATACAGGTACTGTTAAATGCCATTATGGATGGCAAAGCTTTAGATGTCCGCAAATTTCAGTTTAGCTATACGCACAAACTCAGACTACTGGATACCGATTATGCCGACGAAAAATTTGACAGGTTGGGAATATATTTTGACCTCCTGCGCAAAGAACCCGATAAAAAACCGTATTACAGCAAACAGGATTTAATCGAACTGATCAGGCTGGCTTATAAGCACTATCCCGTGGACAGTATTACTTTAGCGGACGGCAATTTCGATATGCGCTCCCCCACCTCCCCCGACTACTATGAAGGTAGCTACGCCGTCTTCCCCCACCGCAGAACCTGCGCATGGATGATAGGGCTGCCGCATAAAATCGGTCAAAGCGATATTCCCGACACGGCGGAGGCCATCGACATAGACGGCAAAAACACCCTGATTGTCAGCAACCGCGACGAATGGTTTACTTCCTTCAATGCCGAACATGTGCAAAAAGCCAATTGGTTGGAAATCGCACTATGGGAAAAAGGGCTACTGCCCGCTTTTTAATGATGTTCCATTTAATTGGGAGACCGTCTGAAAAATTTTAGACGGCTCGTGACCTTTACATTAACCTCGACGGCACCACCCTTTCCGATATCGAGCGCGATGCCCTGCATCGCCCAGTCGAGCGGACCATTGGCAAACTGAACACCCAATTTCAACTTGACCCATTAGGTCGTCTGAAACAACAAATCGCCCAACCGAACGGTCACAACAAAGCAGACCCTTCCGTCCTTATCGGTCGCCGTTACCAATACGACACTACCGGCAACCTTATCCGTACCGACGACCAAACCAACGGCAGCAGGGATTACACTTATGACGCACTGGGCAGAATTACCCAAAGCGCGGACGAGCACTACCGCTACGACCCTGCCCACAACCTTACCGACGGAAGCAGAATCGGCGGTAACCGCCTTACCCAATACAAAGGCACCAGTTACCGCTACGACCCGTTGGGTAACCTTATCGAGAAACAGCACAATAACGGTGAAATTCAACATTACCGCTACAATGCCGATAACCAACTGACCGAAGCCGAAATCCATCGCCCAGGACAAAACGCTGTCTCATATCGCTACCGCTACGATCCCATAGGCCGCCGCATAGCCAAAGTCCATCCAGACGGCAACGAAATCCAATACCTATGGGACGGCAGCCGCCTGTTACAGGAATACCGCAAAGACCGAACCTATACCTACGTTTACACCGAAGACCAAAACTATGAACCCCTTGCTCAAATCACCACCTACAATGGCTTAGATAAGGCAAGAGAAATCCTGTATTACCACAATGATCAAATCGGCATCCCGCGCGAGATGACCGATGAGGAAGGCAATATTGTTTGGAGCGGCGACTATAGCGGCTGGGGCAAACTGACCCAAGAAGGTCGTCTGAAACTGGATATACATCAACCCTTCCGCCTACAGAATCAGCATTATGATGAAGAAACGGGGCTGCATTACAACTTCTTCCGCTATTATGATCCGGAGATTGGGCGGTTTACGCAGCAGGATCCGATTAAGCTATTGGGGGGAGAGAGTCTGTATGCGCTCGCTCCGAATGTTTTTGTATGGCTCGATACTTTGGGACTGGCAAAATACAACTGTATCGCAGACGAAAAAGATGGAGGAGGAGGAAGAGGCTATAGGGATGGCAGGAAGTTATGTACTTACAGCTGTACCAATGTAGCTACGAAAAAAACGGTTAGTGTGTTATCTAATTCAGATACTACAATACAAGGCTCTCATTTCTGTAGAGGTGCAGAGGTAGGAACTACTTATTCATCTATATATCATACAATGGTTCCGCATCATACGGGTTATCGTCCTTTTGTAATAGATACAGATGGTCTGTCAGGCTGGTTGGATAGCTTGGGAGACACTGCAGATATTCATGATAAGCTTAAAAATAAGGAATAAAATGAAGCAAAAAAATTACTTCTTACTGATTGCTCAAATTTTGCTAAATCTTCCGTCATTGATATTTTTGACCATATGGCTCATAAAAATAACAATAGTGATGGATGCAGAATTATTTTCATATTTACTTACATTTATTAGATTATCAAGCTATATTGCAAGTCTGTTTTCAGTAGCTACTCTGATAAATTTACTCTTTATAAGAAATATGAAAACCTTACCAATTTCGGTATCCATAAGTATATTTACATTATTATTCAGTGCATATACCTTAAGTTCATATGCCTGCAATTCTTTTTATGGATATTACATGTGTTTGGTTAGTGATTATATTTTTAAAACCATTCACTAAATAACAAGCATAATATACATAAGCAAACGTAGGATAGATTTAAAAGCCAACTTCCATAAAGGACGTCTGAAAAACTTTCAGACGTCCTATCAAATACAGATTAAAAAGTAGGCTACTGCTCTGGTAATAACGTCTACAACAAATCGTTTCGATGAACTATTTGACTTGTACGCGCTTAATGGCTTTTCCTCATAGTAATAAGTCTGCTTTGAACTGAATTTCCTTAGTTATCCGTGACAGTCCTTTGATTAAAACTGCAATTCGCCTTAAAAAAGTGCATCCATGAAGAAATTTATTAAATTAGCTTTAATATCTTTAGGCATAATATCTGCAATTATATTTATACCATTGCTGATATTAATGTTCAGCTATGATCAACATGCTGATCATTATTACAAAACTCCTGATGAGTTTTTAAATTCCAAGTCATTTTCATGGTATATTGATATTTTTCCCAAAAGCAGTCGCAATATATTCTTGAGGACTTTTATTGAAACAAATGGAATGATCGTTATTTTTGAAGCAAATCAAGCGGATGAAATACCTTTTTCTCAACTTTATCCTATAACTTCTAAAGGAATAGACTATTTAAACGACTTCAATATTCCTGCTTCCCAAAAACAACCTTTTTTGGATAATGGTAAATTATATTGTTATTTTTATTCAAACAACTCTCCTTATTTGGTCAGTAAATACTATTCAAACAATCCTGATCTAGTACATTATATGTTTACATCACTCCGATCCGAAGAAGCTTTAGAGCTTTGTCCTTCAAATACCGTGAAAACACATTAGATCAATCCTGATTCAAATACCATCTCAGGCTTAGGGTTCAAAAAACCATTATATTTTCTACATATACTGAAACATGGGCATCAATTCTATTATTAATATCTACTTGCCAAGTATTGCTTTATTCATTCTTTTTATTTTTCTTGTTATTGAGTGGAAAAACGACGTAGAACTGAAAAAAAGGATGAAAGATATGAATTTCTTTGAAAGAAATTATATTTTCCCTAATTATTTTTATATATATACTGCAATATGGACAATAACTCTATTGATGCTACTTATTCATGAACCATTTTTTTATTTTATGTTTTTATTTTGTTTATTATTCTCTGGAGGATTTATTCATACCGAAAGAAAAACAAGTCAATTGAGAAGTTTTATGTATGGAATGTATTACGGAACTTTATTTGTTCTCATAATCTGGTTGATTAATTTAAAACTGAATATAATTTCTTTACCTGATTAACAGGCAAGTGGAAGTTGTGCTGGAAATCCGACATTTTTAGGTAATTTGATGACCTTGCTTGTTTTTTTCATGAGAATATATTTGAATAAACATCGTAACGCTTTATGTAAAGCACCCCGTCCTGATGGTGAAAAGCTGGGACAGGCATTACGGACAAAGTTTCATGCGGAGAAATCTTGTATGCCTCAACCTCAGGTTATTTCAAATAATTCCCCTTTGAAAGGGAAATATTATGTTTCTTAATAGCAAATAATATTGTTTGGGAATTTATCCTTCAATAGATTATTGAGATCTGAATTTCCGTTAAAAAGGTCGTCTGAAAACCGTTTAAATCCAGTTAAACCGGTTTTCAGACGACCTCTTATGTTGGAAATCGTGTTTACTTCAACGCTGCCAGACAATCCTTCACTAATGCCGGGCCTTTATAAATCATGCCGCTGTACACTTGGACGGCGGTTGCGCCGAGACGGATTTTTTCGGCGGCGTCCTTGCCGTTCATAATGCCGCCTACACCGATAATCGGCAGCTTGCCGTCGATGTGTTCCGCCAACATTTTCAGCACTTGATTGCTTTTTTCGCGCACGGGCAGGCCGCTTAGGCCGCCCTGCTCGCCTGCGAGCGGATGGCTGCCGAGGCTTGATTTGTCGATGGTGGTGTTGGTGGCGATGATGCCGTCCATTTCGACGGATTTGACGACGTGGGCGATGTCTTCGATTTGTGCTTCATCCAAATCGGGGGCGATTTTGACGGCGAGCGGGACGTATTTTCCGTGCGCGGCGGCAAGCTGCGCCTGTTTGTTTTTCAGGGCTTCGAGTAGCGCGCTCAGTTCGTCGCCGCCTTGCAGTGCGCGGAGGTTTTTAGTGTTGGGAGAGGAAATATTGACGGTAATGTAACTTGCGTGTGCGTAGGCTTTTTCGAGGCAGATTAAATAGTCGTCGGCGGCGTTTTCGATGGGGGTTACGGCGTTTTTGCCGATGTTGATGCCCAACACGCCTTGATAACGGCTTTTTTCGATGTTTTGAATCATGGCGTCGATGCCGTGGTTGTTGAAGCCCATGCGGTTGATGATGCCTTGGTGTTCGGGAACGCGGAAGAGGCGCGGCTGCGGGTTACCGGGCTGCGGTTTGGGCGTTACCGTGCCGATTTCGAGGAAGCCGAAGCCGAGCGCGCCCAATGCATCTATGTATTCGCCGTTTTTGTCGAGTCCGGCAGCCAGCCCGACCGGATTGGGCAGGGTGATGCCCATGAGTTTGACGGGCTTGGTTCGGTTGTCGAAAATCGGAAGCAGGCCGAGTTTGTATACTTTGTTGAGCGCATCGAGGGTGAAATGGTGGGCTTTTTCGGCATCGAGTTTGAACAGCAGGCTGCGGGCTACGGAATACATGGGTTTCTTTCGGATGATTGGCGAACTGCCGTATTTTACCCGAAACTGTTACTTGCCTGCGAAAAGGTCGTCTGAAACCTGATTTCCGGTTTCAGACGACCTTTTCTTCTTTAATCCTTACAAGCGTTTTACTCAACTCAACAGCATTTCCTGCATCAGCTTCATGCCCCATTGCCAGCCGCCGAGTGCACTGTTGAGCGTGCCGGAATGTGGCGACAGGAGGAGGCGGGCGTTCCACAGGTTTGCCCGTTCTTCCGCCCAGTTGCGCAGCGTGCCGTTTTGTTCGGCGATGACAAGCGCGGTGCGGCAGGGGCAACGGACGCGCTGGAAGGTGTGTATTTCATCGTCGGGGAAGGCTTCTGGACGCGGCGACACAAGGATGATGTTGACGATTTTTTTCTGTGTCAGGATGTCGGTTTGGTAGAGCCACGCCAGAAAAGCGGATACGCCTGCGCCGTGTGCGACGACGGCGATGTGTTCGCCGCTGATGCCTTCAAACGCTGTTTGAATATTTGCCTGCCATTGGGCGATGCTTTGATTGGCGGAAGCGGCAGCGGTTTGGACGACGGGATAGCTGACCGCCCAGCGGTCTATCCACATTTCCGCTTCGTCCGCGTCGCGTATCAAGAAAAGCGTCAGGTCTTCGAGTTCGAAAGTTCGCATTTCAGACGACCTATTTGAGCAAATCGTTGAGCGTAAAGGTAATCAAGAGCACGGCGGGGACGCTTAAAACGGCACAGGTGGCGAGGCAGATCAGGATGTTGGCAATCAACCGCCAGCCTTTCCAACCGAAACACTTGGCGGCAATCATGAGGCAGGGCAGCGAAAACAGCAGCCACACCAACGCCCAAAGCGGATTGGCGCGGGTCATTTCAACCCAGCCGGACATCCGCGCCAGCATGAATATCGTCCACACCAGCATAGGCAATACAAACGCGGCGACCACCCATGCCGCGCCTATGCCGGTTTTACCGTTCACATTCCAATCGTATTTGCCGAAAACTTTATTGGGCAGCATAGTCGTACTCCACGACCAAAGGTGCATGGTCGGAAAATTTCTCGTCTTTATAAACATGCGCGGACACCGCTTTGGCGGCGAGTTCGGGTGTAACCATCTGATAGTCGATGCGCCACCCGACATCTTTCGCATACGCCTGTCCGCGGTTGCTCCACCAAGTGTAGCCGGGGTTGTCGGGATAGAGCGTGCGCCACATATCCGTCCAGCCGAGCGTATGGATGACTTTGCCTATCCATTCGCGCTCCTCGGGCAGGAAGCCTGAGTTTTTCTGATTGCCTTTCCAGTTTTTTAAGTCGATGTTTTGGTGGGCAATGTTCCAGTCTCCGCAGACAACAATGTCGCGCCCCTCCGCCTTCATGGCTTCAAGCATGGGATAGAACGCGTCTAAAAAGCGGTATTTCAATTCCTGCCGCTCCGGCGCGCTGGTGCCGCTGGGCAGATAAAGCGAAATCACCGACAACTTTCCGAAATCACAGCGCACGAACCGCCCTTCGCGGTCAAATTCTTCAATGCCCATACCGATTTGCACATTGTCAGGCGCGCGTTTGCTGTACACCGCCACGCCGCTGTAACCGCGTTTTTCGGCGCAATGCCAATGGCCGTGCATCCCGTGCGGATTCTTCATATCGGCGGACAAATCGGCTTCCTGCGCTTTGAGTTCCTGCACACAAACAATGTCCGCGCCCGATGCGGCGATGTATTCGTAAAATCCTTTTTTGTAAGCGGAGCGGATGCCGTTGACGTTGGCAGAGATGATTTTCAGCATAATTTTGTGCTTTGGAATATTGGTTTAAGGAAAAAAACGGATTGTAACCGATATAGAGGAGCCGCTACAAAACCGCTCTTTCTTTTTGCTGCAACTGCTTGTGAACGCTTCAACATTGCCTTTGCGAGCCAACCATAAAAATAGGTCGTCTGAAAACGGATAACCAAACCGTTTTCAGACGACCTTTCCCCTTGAGGTGGTTCGACGATTCAAAATTTTGTGCTTTTTTCGTTTTTAAATACTTTCTGCTTGAGTAACAAGGCCCGTAAGATGACCAACTTTACCGTGCCGTTGCTACACATTTGATATTTATGCCGAAAGTCGTGAAATTTTGAATGTCTGCACCCCTTGTAAAAAAGTAAATGCAACTTTCACTTTTTATTGTTTTTGGCCGGCAAACGTCCCTACGATTTTACCGACCTGATAAACACCGGCTGTCTCTGCGGCTGCGGAACCGAAGAAACCGCCGTGTATTTCTGCCGTCGGGGTGACGGAAGAAAATCTGTTGCCGTTGATATCCGCATCAACGGTGAGCGTTTTGTTGAAATAGCCGAGGCTGCCGCTGACTTTTTTACTTTCGAAATCGGCAGTCAGACGGCCTGTACCGTATGCCTGAGCCAGAGTACCGCGCACGCTGACGGTCGATACGTCGTAAACCGCCTGTCCGATTTTCGGCATTTCTGCTTCACGGGTAAAATTACCGTTGAAGAAAGCGTAATTGTTTTGCGATTCGGTTTTCATGATGCCGGCAACCGCATCGGGTGTGCTGTAGTGCAGGATATAATTGCCGCCAAAATTGGCAAGGCGTTTATTCTCCGAACCGCCGACGCTGTCCCGCCAGCCGTTTTTAAAACTCTCGCCTTGTACGGCTGCAAGATCGACCTCTACGCCTTCGACGGTAATTTTGTTCCAATCGGCATGATTGAATGCCACTGCGGAATCAGAAGCATTGGTTCCGCTGAAAAATTGTTTGCCGGATTCCGGTTTTTCCGACTTCGCAGCTACCGGCAATGCGGAAGCTGCGTCTGCCGAGGGCAGGGCTTGGGCAGATTTTGGAGCCTGGGTTGGCGTGGATTGCGTACTGGGGGAGGAGCTGCCGCCACCGCAGGCAGATAAGGCTGCAACACACATCAAAGCAAGATATTTTTTCATAATTTTGTTCTTAAAATTGTTATCTGACGAAGACAGGAACACATTCTAAGCACAAACAATATGACTTTGTAATAAATATGCCAAACGAGCATTTTTTACGACCAACGGCAATAATAAAGGCCGTCATAAAGTACTCATTTACTTTTCAGACGACCTTCTAGCAACCTTTTTATCAGCGTTCAGCTACATTGTTGGCGCAAAGCTTTGTCACGCTCCATCTGCACATTAATCTTATTCACCAAGTCCTTATCCAACAATTGGCTCTCATAATGATCCTGCACCGCATCCAAAGTTTGGATGCAGGCGGCTTTGTTGTTTGCCTGACGGTAAGCATCGGCGGCATCGTTGGCGGCGGTCACTGTTTCAATCGGATTGAGGAAATCGCCGCACTGTTTCAGATAATTTTGTTTGATGTCCGCTGCCTGTTCGAATTTTCCTGAACGTAAGGTCGTCTGAAAACGGTTTTCCATCTTTTTGACACCTTGTTGCGAACAAACCTGCGGCAGTTTGTAATACTCCGACGGGAAAGATGCGCCCGCGCCGCAATAATTTTCGCAGCCTTCGGCATCCACTTTTACCTCATCTCCCTTGAATTGAAACGATATTTGGCAGCCTTCCCCATCTTTCCAAACCTTATTCTTATCCATTTTGCCTTGCACGCCACATATATGCCCGCGTTCGTTGGCAGATTCAATATTGAACTGATTGCCGTTGATTTTCAGCCAGTCGTGGGCAATGGGCTGTTTCGTTCTGTACTCCGCGGCAAATGCCACGCTGCCCATACTCATCGCCAAAACCAAACATAAAATCTTTTTCATAGATATTCCTTTTCATTAAACAATACAGCCTGCCTGCAAAAGAGGGCTAAATAGTACCCATACCGATTAGGCAAAGCCAGTTTGCTATAATACTATTTTTATTCTCACCGACATCTGCCCGTACCATGCCCCATCCCGACTTCTCCCAAACCCTCTCCAAAGACCGCCATTTCCTACGTTCCGCCTTCAAAAATCCCAACAAATACGGCGGCTTGTCCAAAGTCGAAGAAAAATACCGAAAATCGCACGAAATCTTTTTGAAGCGTTTGGCCGCATTGCCCAAACCCGAATTCGACAACACCCTGCCCGTTCACGAAAAGCTCGAAGAAATCAAAAAAGCCATTGCCGAGAATCAGGTAACGATTATTTGCGGCGAAACCGGTTCGGGCAAAACCACACAGTTGCCCAAGATTTGTTTGGAACTCGGGCGTGGGGCGGCGGGGCTAATCGGGCATACCCAGCCGCGCCGTTTGGCCGCGCGTTCGGTGGCGGAGCGGATTGCCGAAGAGTTGAAATCCGAAATCGGCAGTGCGGTCGGCTATAAAGTGCGCTTTACCGACCACACCTCGTTCGATGCCTGCGTCAAGCTGATGACCGACGGCATCCTGCTGGCGGAAACGCAGACCGACCGTTATCTCGCCGCCTACGACACCATCATCATCGACGAAGCACACGAACGCAGCCTGAACATCGACTTCCTGCTGGGCTACCTGAAACAACTCCTGCCGCGCCGCCCCGATTTAAAGGTCATCATCACCTCAGCCACCATAGACGCAGAACGCTTCTCCCAACACTTCAACGGCGCGCCCGTGCTGGAAGTGAGCGGGCGCACCTATCCCGTCGAAATCCTCTACCGCCCGCTAACCAGCAAAGACGAAGACGACGCAGAAGTGGAGCTGACCGACGCGATTGTCGATGCGGCGGACGAATTGGCGCGACACGGCGAAGGCGATATTTTGGTGTTCCTGCCGGGCGAACGCGAAATCCGCGAAGCCGCCGAAGCCCTGCGCAAGTCCACACTGCGCCGCAACGACGAAATCCTGCCCCTGTTCGCACGCCTGTCGCACGCCGAACAGCACAAAATCTTCCATCCCTCCGGCGTGAAACGCCGCATCGTGCTGGCAACCAACGTTGCCGAAACCTCGCTCACCGTGCCGGGCATCAAATACGTCATCGACACCGGCCTCGCGCGCGTCAAACGCTATTCCGCACGGGCGAAAGTGGAGCAGCTTCATGTCGAAAAAATCTCCCAAGCCGCCGCCCGCCAACGCTCCGGCCGCTGCGGCCGCGTCTCCGCAGGCGTATGTATCCGACTGTTTTCAGAAGAAGATTTCAACAGCCGCACCGAGTTCACCGACCCCGAAATCGTCCGCAGCAACCTGGCCGCCGTCATCCTGCGCATGGCAGCATTGAAACTGGGCGACGTAGCAGCATTCCCATTCCTCGAAGCGCCGGACCAGCGGTATATCAATGACGGGTTTCAGGTGTTGTTGGAATTGGGGGCAGTTAATGAACATAACGGACTGACCAAACTCGGCGAACAAATGGCGCGCCTGCCCATCGACCCGAAAATCGCGCGCATTTTGCTGGCGGCGAAGAAACACGACTGCATGGCGGAAATATTGGTGATTGCCTCCGCACTGTCGATTCAAGACCCGCGCGAACGGCCGCTGGAAGCGCGCGATGCCGCGGCCAAGGCGCACGAGCGTTTTACCGACAAGCAGTCTGATTTCCTTGCCTATCTGAACATTTGGGACAGCTTCCAGCGCGAGCGCGACAAAGGCTTGTCCAACAAGCAGTTGGTTCAGTGGTGCCGCCAATATTTCCTGTCGCACCTGCGGATGCGCGAGTGGCGCGAACTGCACCACCAGCTTGCCCAAACCGCGATTGAAATGGGTTTGACCACTAAGGAAGCCGCTTTCAGACGGCCTCCCGAAATCAGACAGCTCACGTCGTCTGAAAATGCAGGCGACCAAGACCTATCCGCCAAACTCAAACAAAAACAACTGGATAAGAAGCAACACCGCGCCCAAATCCGCGCCGTCAAAGAAACAGGCTACGAACAAATCCACCGCGCCCTGCTCACCGGCCTCATCGCCAACGTCGGCATGAAATCGCCCGACGGCAACGACTACACCGGCGCGCGCGGCAGCCGCTTCCACCTTTTCCCCGCCTCCGCCCTGTTCAAAGCCAAACCCAAATGGGTGATGGCGGCAGAATTGGTTGAAACCACGCGCCTTTACGCGCGCGACGTCGCCGTTATCCAGCCCGAATGGATAGAGCAGGAAGCGCCGCACCTCGTCCGCTACCACTATTTCGAGCCGCACTGGGAACAAAAACGCGGCGAAGTCGTCGCCAGCGAACGGGTTACGCTCTACGGCCTGACCGTCTTGCCGCGCCGCCCCGTGTCCTATGGCAGAATCTCCCCCGAAGAAGCGCGCGAAATCTTTATCCGCAGCGCGCTGGTGGCGCAGGAATGCGATTTGAAAGCAGAATTTTTTGTCCACAACAAAAAGCTGATTAAGGAAATTACCGAACTCGAACACAAATCGCGCAAGCAAGACGTGCTGGTCGATGATGAAGCCCTGTTCGCGTTTTATCACGAACGTCTGCCCGATTTTTATACGGCAGACGCGGTTTCAGACGGCATGCACACCGAAAGCAGCCTGCATCCCCGAAGGCTACCTGCAAATCCCCAGCAAACTGCCCTCTCCCCCGTGGGGGAGGGCTGGGGAGAGGGCAAAACAGTTGCCGCACAAACCAACTTTTCCGCAACCGCAGCAACCCCTCTCCCTAACCCTCTCCCGCAGGAGAGGGAACAGGGTGCCGGAGTTTCAACGGTTTCAGACGACCCCAAAGCTCAAAGGCTACCTGAAAACTCCCTATGCTACGCTGACGGTCAACCTATCCTGCTGGGTGACCGTGTAACGATCGACAGCAAACAATGGCACGGCAAAATCGTTGCCTTGATTGCCGAGCAGCAATGCGACCCGTCCATAGGTTCCGCCGAAGAGTGGGCGACATTACAAAGTGGCATAATGGCGCAATTTGACGAAGCAGGCTTGGTACACTATCCCGATGCTGAGACTTCCGACGAACTCATCTTATTAGCACGAGCGGATACGAGTATCCGACCTACACACTTTTCAGGTAGCCTAAAAGACAACAGGCAGCCTGAAAACCACCTTTCAGACGACCTCAAAGGCAGCCTGAAACCCCATATCCGCCCCGCCACAACTAGCGATGCCACCGCCGTTGCCGAATTATTCCGCCGCGCCGTCAAACATATTTCAAACAACCATTACGGCGAGCAGGAAAAAAACGCATGGCTGCAAGGCGCAGACGATGCCGATTTCTGGCAAAAACACATCGACGGCGGCAATGTCCGCGTCGCCACGCACAACGGGCGCGTGCTCGGTTTCATTGAATACCAACCCAAACAAAGCCACCTAAACTGCCTTTATACCGACCCGCACCACCAGCGGCAGGGCATCGCTACCGCGCTGCTGAATGCCGTTTTGCCATCGGCAGACAGCGGCAAAACCATAACGATAGACGCATCCAAAGCCGCATTGGTATTTTTCCAAAAACAAGGCTTTGTGCGGCAACACGAAAACCAAATCCCGCGCAACGGCTTGGTTTTGACCAATTACCGCATGGTTCGTCAGGCAAACCATGCCCAAAAGCAGCCTGAAACCGTAGGTCGGATTCTTGAATCCGACAAAACTTTTGACGCTGCACAAACGTCGGATACGAGTATCCGACCTACACGCCTTTCAGGCAGCCTGAAACCCAAAAAACACCCTCAACCCCTACCCCTCGCCGACATCCGCACCTTCGCCGCATGGCTCAAAACCGCCGAGCGCGACAACCCGCGCCTGCTGTTCCTCAGCCGCGACGACCTCATGCAGCACGCCGCCGCGCACATCACCGAAGAACAATTCCCCAAACACTGGCAAACCGCAGACGGCAAATTCAAACTCAGCTACCGCTTCGAGCCGCACCACCCGCTCGACGGCGTCACCCTCACCCTGCCGCTCACCGTCCTCAACCGCATCAGCCCCGCCTCACTCGAATGGCTCGTGCCCGGCATGATACGCGAAAAAATCCAGTTGCAAATTAAAGCCCTGCCCAAACAAATCCGCCGCATCTGCGTACCCGTGCCCGAATTCATCACCCAATTTTTAAGCCAAAACCCCGACCGCAACGCCCCCATCCTGCCCCAACTTGCCCAAGCCATCGCCAAAACCGCAGGCGACATCCGCATACTCGAGCAAATCAACCAAGACGAATGGGCCGCGTTCAGGCTGCCCGAACACTGCTATTTCAACCTCCGCATCATCGACGACGGTGGACAAGAATTAGCCATGGGGCGCGATTTAATCCAAATCCAACAACAACTTGGCAAAGCCGCCGCCACTACCTTCCGCGACAACACCCAAGAATTCGAGCGCGACAACGTTACCACATGGGACATCGGCACCCTGCCCGAATCCATCAAAT
>CAUVJL010000054.1:0-15820 GCA_963552075.1 uncultured Neisseria sp. | reverse complement strand
AGCCTGAAGAGGTTGTTCAGCCTGAAGAGGTTGTTCAGCCTGAAGAGGTTGTTCAAAACGAATTAGACGGTCAGTCTGAAAATGGTAACGATTGAGCAAATCCGGCTTCAATGCCGCGTTGATGGCGATGAAGAGGACGAGCTACTGGAACAATACCGATTTGCCGCCGCTGAAACTTTGAAGGTGTACACGGGGCGAAATTGGTATGAGGCGGGTGTCGATATTCCTGCCGACGACCCTAGAGGGATGCACTATACGGCTGCTGTCAATCAGGCGATGTTGATTCTGATTGCTTCATGGTATGCCGAGCGTGAGTCTGTTTCTCAGGATTCGGGTGTTCCTGCTGCGTTTAGACATTTGATTCAGCCCTATCGGGTGATGGGTGTTTAAATTCTAATCTATGACGGTTAAGCGTAAACCGTACGCCCCAAAACGCTCTTCTGCTTTATTTTATTCTGATTAGGGCTTGATACGGCGTTGCCCGACTTCTTTGGGTGCAGCTAAGGCTTGCGGCTGCCTGTTTGAGTGCGAGCCAAGATGAAAAACCGTCCGAACGGCAGATTTCGGGCGGTTTTTTGATTTTACACATTACAGATTATGGAAACTTCGAATAAGAAAGCGGTTTTGGCGTATATCCGAAACAATCCGGGTTGTACGGCGACGGCTGTTGCTAATGAGGTGTTTGGCAAATGGCGTTGGAGCGGTTGGATTTTTGCGCGAAACGATATCAGCGCGCTTTGTGACGAGGGGTTGGTCGATGAGCGTTTTTATCGTGGTATTTCGGTGTTTTATCCGGCAGATGTGAAAAAGGCGGCGTGAAGTTTAGGCTTGTCTGTTGGGCATCTGGTGGCTAATATTTGATTTCGTTTTATAAAAAAAAAGGGAATTGAATATGAAATTTTTGGTTTTGCCTGTTGTTTTGCTTGCGCTTGCGGGATGTGGCGGCGGTGAGCGTGTGGACGCTGTGCGTTCGGCCTCGTCTGCTTCTTCGGTCGGTGCGGCTTCGTCCCCTGCCCTGCCTAATGGTTCGGGATGGGTTTATTTGGGGGTCGTTGATGAAATGCGGGGTAAGACTTCTTATATGGCTCGTCTGAGTTCGGTAAATCGGGTTGATATTGGCGGCGGTCATGGTGATGTCGGGCTTGATTTGATTTTGGGCGGTCATGAGGAATATGATTACCCGATGGCGTTGTTTAGTTTGTCGGGCGGGGAGTTTGCTGAGTGTGGGTCTGACGGCTGCGAGGTGGGCTATCGGATTGATGATGGCGCGGTGTTGAATATTTCGGGATATCTTGCCGATTCGGGCAGTATTATGGGTTGTTCGGATCGGATGGTCGAGAAGTTGGGCATTGATGGCTGTATGGTTGAGAATTCAGCTTTGTTTTATGGTCTTCGCGATGGTCGGAAGATGGTTGTGGAGGTCGATATTTTGGGTCGTGGTCGGACGCAGTTTGTGTTTGATGTGTCGGGGTTGCAGCCTTTGGATAAGTGGCCCGGCTTGGCGGTGGTTCATCGGAAGTAGTTTTTTGTGATTTGAGGTCGTCTGAGTTTCAGACGGCCTTTTTGTTTGGGGTGGGTATGAAGGCTGGTCAGTTGCGGCATCGGGTCGAGATTCTTCAGCGTGTGAAGGAGAAGGATAAGTCGGGCGCGACTGTGATGGTTTGGCGTCTGTTGTGCAAGGTGTGGGCGGATGTGCGTCATGTGTCGGGGTCGGAGACGATGCGGCATGATGTTTTGTCGGCTTCGGTGCGGGCTTCGGTGCGTATTCGTTGGCGCGCTGGGATTTCGGCGGATATGCGGGTTCGGACGGAGAATGGGGTTTATGTTATCCGTGCGGTGATTCCTGATTTGCGCCGCCGTGAGTTTTTGGATTTGACGTGTGAGAGCCTGCCTGATGAAAGTTGACATTGATGCTGATTTTTCGGACGCGATTGCGCGGTTTGAGAGTTTGCCGGAGGCGGTGGGCGAGAAGCTGCGCTGGGCGGCGTTTCAGGGTGTGAGCTTGTTGCGCGAGGAGATTAAGATTCAGGCTCCGCGCCATCATAAGCGGCATTATTTTTATAGTAAGGGCAGCCGCAATGCTGATGGGAGTAAGCGGCGATATGATTTTGAGCCGGGCGATTTGAGACGCTCGGTTTTTGCTTTTTATGATAAGTCGGATTCGGTCGAGGGTCGGCGGGCGGTTTATCAGGTCGGCTGGCGTGACCGTGAGGGGAATCGCGGGCGATATGAGGGCGGCGCGCTTCGGGCTGTGCCTTATGGGTATATGGTGCATAACGGGGTGCGTCGGAAAAATGGTAAGTCGATTGCGCCGCGTCCTTTTTTGTCTCGTGCTTTGAAGATTCAGGGTGCGCGGATGGAGGCTGTGATGTTGGAGGCTGTGTTGGAGGTGGTGCGTGGAAGAATCTCTGATTGATGCGATTGGCCGTGTTCTGCCTGATGTGGATGTTTACCATGATTTTGCGCCGGAGGAGGCGGAATTTCCGTTGGTGATTGTGCAGCGGGTCGGCGGCGCGGGCTGTTTGTTTTTAGACCATAACGATGATGGCTATGAGGTGCGTTTTTCTGTCTCGGTGTGGGATGTTGACCGTTTGGGCGCGGTGGAGAAGAGCCGCGCGGTGGAGCGGTCGGTGTTGGATTCGTTGGAAGGTTATGCGCTGTCGGCGGCGGATGCGGTCGTTTTGGACGATGGCCGGCGCGGGATGGTGCAGGATTTTGTTTTTATGACTGCTTAGGCGGTTTTTGTTGGCGGCTGTCTGTTTGGACGGCCTTTTTTATTTGGTTTTTTAAGGATTTTGATATGGCTGTTACTTTGGCTAATGGTTCGATCGTGCAGATTGCTACGAAGCTGGTGGCTGAGAAGAAGGTCACGGCAATCTCTAATGAGGCTGAGGCGGTTTGTACTGCTACGGCGCATGGTTTGCAAAATGGTGATTATGTGGCTTTGCTGTCCGGTTGGGGTGTTTTGAATGAACGTGTCTTCCGCGTAACGAGCGTTGATGCGAACAGTTTTAAACTGGATGGCATCGATACGCGCGATTTGAACAAGTTCCCTGCCGGTTCGGGTGCGGGCAGTTTTCAGAAGGTGGAAGCGTGGCAGCAGGTTACGCAGATTATGGAAGTGTCGAGTTCTGGCGGCGAGCAGCAGTTCGTTGAGTTCGGATTCTTGGAAGATGACTTCGAACGTAAGCTGCCGACGACCCAATCTGCGTATTCGATGACGTTTAAAATTGCTGATGACCCGAATTTGCCCGGCTATAAGGCGGCTCAGACGGCAAGCGACAGCGGTAAGCTGACGCCGATGCGTATTATTCTGAAAAATAAATCGGTGGTCGTGTACAACGGCTATGTGAGTATGAGTCCGATGCCGCAACTCGTCCGTAACGAGGTGATGGCGGTCAATATGACTTATTCGCTGTCCGGTTTGTTTAACCGCTATTTGTAATTTCGTCTGGTCTCTTTGGTGGACTTGTGTAACTTTGCCGCCCTTCGGGGCGGTCTTTTTTTGGGAAATTGTGATGTCTAAATTGAAATTGGCACATGCGCCGACTTTTAAAACTGAAGTGAAGATTCCGACGCCTGCCGGCGAGCCGATTGCGGTGGAATTTGAGTTTGTATGGCTGAGCCGTAAGGCTATGGTTGAATTCGCGGATGATTGTGACCGCAAAGACCTGAGCGATGCTGATTTGGTGTTGAAAATCACGAAGTCTTGGGGCTTCGAGGATGAATTCAATGCTGAAAATATGGCGTATCTGCTGGACGAATATCCGTCTGCGGGTGTGGAAATCTTCAGTGCGTTCTATCAGGCGTATAACGGCGCGCGTGAAAAAAACTGATTGCCGCCGTCCGCGCGATGTTTTCTGACGACGAGAAGACGGTCTCGTCGTTGGGATTCTTCGGCTTTGATGCGGATGATGTGACGGCGGATGAGGTGGAGGTGTGGCCGAACAATTGGGAGGCTGTGCAGTTGTTTTCGTCGATCTGCGGTCAGTGGCGCGTCAGTATGGCGGGGGCGTATGCGCTGGATTATAAGGCGGTCGCTGCGGCTATGGATTTGATGGGGATTAAGAAGCGGCGGCGGAAGAAGTTGTTTGAGTTTGTGCGCGTGATGGAGCGTGAGGCGTTGTCGATAATGGGCGAGAAGAAAGATGGCTGAAAATACGATTAAGGCTGGTTTGGATGTCAGTGATATCGAATCCGGCGCGAAAAAGGCGGGCGTTGCGCTTCGCAGTATCGGCAAGGCGGCGAAGGATGCGGGTCAGCAATCGGCAGCGGGCGCGGCGGCGACGGCGGCGGGATATGATAAGGCGGGCAAGGAAGCGGAACGGCTGGCGAAGAAGCAGGAGCGGGCGACGCAGTCCATTATTAATGCGGTTCAGCGTGAAATTGCCGTCCGTGAGGCAGGCGGGCGCGGTACGTCGGCTTATTATGAGTTGTTGGCGCGTCAGCGCGGGGCGGATGTTGCGAAAATCAGTGAAGTGACTCAGGCGTTGAAGCGTCAAGAGAATCAACTGAAGCTGAATAATATTTCTGTCGGTCAGTACAACAATGCGATGCGTATGGTTCCGGCGCAGTTTACGGATATTTTTACGCAGTTGGCAGGCGGTCAGAATCCGTTTTTGATTGCGCTGCAACAGGGCGGTCAGCTTCGTGATTCGTTCGGCGGCTTCGGTAATATGTTCAAGGGGCTGGCAGCGAGTATCAATCCTGCGACGGTGGCGGTCGGTGCTTTGGCGGGCGGCGTGGTCGCTTTGGGCAAGGCGTATTACGACGGGGCGGAGGAATCTAAGCGTTTTTCTGCTGCGGTCATCTTTGCCGGCGGTAGCGCGGGCGCGGCATCGGGTAAGTTGATGTCGATTGCCGATTCGGTCGGCAATGCGACGGGTGGCTGGTCTGAGGCGCGCTCGGCGATATTGGCTTTTGTCGAGAGCGGCTCGGTCGCGGCTGAAAACTATGGGCGGTTTGCGGAATCTGTGGTCTTGCAGTCTAAGGCGACGGGCAAGAGCGTGGAGGATTTGGCGCGCGTCTATGAGGAAATCGCGGACGACCCGTTGAAGGCGGTCGTCAAGTTTTCGCGCGTTTATCAGACGCTGAATGCGGATGTCTATGAGCAGGCGCGGGCTTTGATTGAGCAGGGCAGGCAGCAGGAAGCTGTGGCTTTAATTCAGGGCAAGTTCGCGGACGAATCTCAGCAGATGTCTGAGCGCGTTTTGGAGAATCTGGGCGCGATTGAGCGCGGCTGGAATGCGGTTAAGAAGGCAGCGTCGGAAGCTTGGGAGGATATGAAGTCCATCGGGCGAGAAGCTACGCTGGAGAGCCGTTTGGCTGAAAAACGGCTGTTTCTGCAACAAATTCCTGAGAATCCATACACGCAGCCGCAGGTTGACGCGGCGAAGCGCGAAATTGATTTGTTGGAAAAGCAAATCAAGATGCGCGATGAGGCGCAGAAGCGGGCAGCCGCTATCCGAAAAGAGCAGGCTGATTCGGTCAGATATGTCGCTGATTTCGACCGTCTGAAGGAGCAGACTCAGAGCAAGGCTGAAAAATTTGCGCGCGAAGAGCGGCAATGGCAGGAAAAGCTTAATACGCTTAAAAAGCATGGCAGTAATCAACAGATTGCCGATGCGGAAAAGACGCTTGCTCGGTTGCGTCAGCAGCACAAAGAGGAATTGGCGGCTGATGCGGCGCGCGCTGCGAAGCGGTCTCAACGAGAAGCCAAGCAGAACAAGGCAAAATATAAGGTAAACCGCGCTGTTTTGGAGCAGGCTGCCAAATATGATTATGCAGGGATTGAAAAACGCTACGGTTTGCCTAAGAACCTGTTGGCTGCTTTGTCTATGCAGGAATCACGCGGTAATGTGAATGCAATTTCGCCGGTCGGCGCGCGAGGAACGATGCAGTTTATGCCTGCGACAGCGAAACAGTACGGCGTTGACGTTCGAAGTGTTGCTTCTTCTGCCGACGGCGCGGCTCGCTATTTACGCGATTTGCTGAAACGGTATGACAACAATATCGTCAAAGCGTTGACGGCTTATCATAGCGGTGAAGGTAATGTAAATAAGGGTCGTATCGGTCCTATTGGTAGAAAGTATGCGCCGGAAGTGTTGGCGCGGCAAAACTGGTTGAACGGCGGGCGCGGCGAAATTGTTGATGATCCGCGTCGTGAGTTTTACCGCCCTTCCGCTTCTAAAAGTAAGCCTGAGCTTACCGACTATCAGAAATGGCAGGAGGATTTCAACAAGAGGCAGCTTGCGGTAAACGCGGAGCTTTCTTTGTCCGCTGCCAATGTGAATAAGATTTATGCGGAACAGCTTCGGCTGCTTTCTGACCCGACCTTTGAAAAATGGTCGGCGTCGGAGCGTCAGGCGGCTATGGATTTGGCGGTCAGGGCTGACAATCAGGCTGAGTTGACGAAAGAGGCGAAGAAATACGCGGATGCGCTGCGCGAACTCGAGGCTACAAGTCAGCGTGATTTCGACGACCAGTTGTTTGAGTTGTCGTTGTTGGGCAAGACGCGCGAGGAAGTGGAGCGGCTGACGGCGGCGCGCAAATACGACAAGCTTATCGCGGAGGCGAATGCGGCGGGCGCGGGCGCGGATGTTATCGGCGGGCTGCAAACGGCTAAGCTGGATAATGACGGTCGTCTGCAAGAGCAGTTACGCTTGGCGAAGGAAACCAAAGAGGCTTACGGTAACGATTGGCTGGCGGGCATTTCTGACGGCATGCGGAATTATTCGGATTCGTTCAAGTCGATGCGCGAGAATATGTCTGATGCTGTGACGGGGTCGCTCGGTAAGATGTCGGATTCGTTGGCGGATTTTGTGGCAACGGGTAAGGCTGATTTTCGCGGGTTGGCTGTGTCTATTTTGCAAGACTTGTCGAAAATGCTGATTAAGATGGCGTTGTTCAACGCGATGAAGGCGGCGATGAGTGCTTGGGGCGGCGGCGGATTCAAAGACGGCGGCATGGTGCAGCAGTTTTCAAACGGCGGCGCGGTGTGGGGCGCGGGTACGGCGACGAGCGACAGTATCCCTGCTATGTTGTCTAATGGCGAGTTTGTTATTAATGCGGCGTCCACGCGCCGTCATCGTGCTTTGCTGGAGGCCATCAATAAAAACCGCTACGCTTCGGGCGGGGTGGTCGGCGTTGCGCCGCAGGTCGCTGCTTTGGGTGGCGGTACGGGCGGCATGACGGTAAACATTACGATTAACCGTGACGGGTCGTCTGATTCGTCGGTTGACGGCGATGTTGAACTGGCGAAGCAATTGGGCGCGGCTCTTCCTGCGATGATTGAAAATTGGTTTGTCAATAATGTGGTGCGGGTCGGCGGTCGTTATCACGGCAGCCGTTGATTCGGTCTAAGAGGTTTTATGGCTAAGGTATTTAAATGGCAGGTTACGTCTGAAAGTACGGCGAAACATTCGTTTAATGTTCGGTCGGTCAAGTTCGGCAATGGGTATGAGCAGCGGCAGAAATTGACGCTGAAGCCGAAAATGCAGACTTGGCAAATCCGTATTGTGGGTATGAAGCCTTTGATTGAGGAAATCAAGGGCTTTTTTGATTCCTGCGGCGGGGTGGAGCCGTTTTTCTGGACGCCGATTGGTCGGGAGCGGCTGTTGGTCAAGGTGTCGGAATACACGGAAACGCCGAAGGGCGGAAAGGTGTATGAGCTTTCGGCGGAATTTGAGGAGGTCATGGCATGAATGCGCGGATGAAGGTGTTGTCGGGAACGATGCTCAAGGCGTTGTCGGCGGCGCAGCAGGATGTGTTGGTTGAGATGTGGGAAGTGGATTTCCGCGCTTTGGGCGGGGAGGTCTTCCGTTTCTGCAATCAGGTCAACGAACTGAATCAGGCGGTCGTCTGGAAGGGGCAGGAATATACGCCCTACCCTATTTCTGCGGAAGGCTTTGAAACGACTTCGCAGGGGGCGGGCAACCGTCCGACGCTGACGGTTTCAAACCTGCTCGGGTTTGTGACCGGTGCGGCTGACCAGTATAACCAATTGGTCGGGGTGGATGTCGTCCGCCGTCTGACGTATGCGAAGTTTTTGGATGCGGCGAACTTTAAAGACGGCAATCAGACCGCCGACCCGAATCAGGAAATTATCGGGAAGTACGTCATTGAGCAGATGACGAGCCTGACGGCGGAACGGGCGGTCTTTGAGCTTGCTGCGCCGTCTGAATCGGACGGCTCGGTCATCCCGTCGCGGATTATGATGGCGAATACCTGTATTTGGCAGTATCGCGGCGAGGGCTGCGGTTATGCGGGGCGGGCGGTTGCCGACCGTTTGGATATGCCGACGGATGATATTAAAAAGGATGCTTGCAGCGGGACGTTGACGGGCTGTCGGGCGCGGTTCGGCGCGACGGCGGTGTTGCCGTTCGGCGGGTTTCCGAGTGCGGATAAGGTGGGTGGGGCATGATTTATATTGAGGATAAGGTGCGGGATTGGATTCGTGTGACAGCAATTATGTCTAGAACTGAAGAGGTGTGTGGTGTTGTCATTCGGACTCAAGATTTTAGAACCCATTTTCTACCAATGGAAAACGTTTCGGGAAATTCAAAAGAAACTTTTGAAATTAGTCAAAAAGATTGGGTAGATGCGGAGAGTCTTGGCGAAATCGTCGCCGTTGTCCATTCTCATCCAAACGGTGAGCCGTTCTTATCGGGTGCTGACCGTCAGATGCAGATTCAGACGGGCTTGCCGTGGATTTTAGCAGTTGGCCGTCGTCTGAAGCAGTTCCGCTGTTGCCCGCATTTGCGCGGGCGTGTGTTTGAATACGGAAAGGCGGATTGCGGGACGTTGATTCGTGATGCGTTTATGTTGATGGGCGTGGAGTTTCCCGACCACGAACGCGGCGATATGGACGATGATGCGGCGCAGGATTTTTGGGAAAAGCATTTGGAACGTTGCGGTTTTGTCCGTGTTTCAGACGACCAGCGCGGCGGGGATGTGGTTTTGACGAGCTATGGCGGTCATGCGAACCATGCGGCACTGTATTTGGGCGACGGTCAAATCCTGCATCATGCTTATAACCAGTTAAGCCGGCGCGAGCCGTTTAATCAGTGGTGGTCTGAGCGTGTGCATAGTGTTTGGCGGTTTCCGGGCTTTGAGCCTGAGATGTTGCAGGCGGTCGAAAATGATTTGCTGCATTCGGTGGATTTATGATTACGGTGTGTTTGTACGGCGGTTTGCGCGAATGCGGCCGCCGTTTTGATTTGCAGGTTGCCAGTCCTGCTGAGGCGGTTCATGCGCTGACGGTGCAGATTCCTGCGTTGCGACAAAAGCTGCGGCGGGGGTTTTATCAGGTGCGTTTCGGTCGGCACGATTGGTCTGAGGGCGAATTGAAAAGCGGCTTCGGTCAGCCTGCCGAGGGTGTGCTGCATATTGTGCCGCGCGTTCAGGGCGCGGGCAAAAACGGCGGAATCATTCAGACGGTCTTGGGCGTGGTACTGATTGTTGTCGGTGCGCTGACGAGTTGGTCGGGTGGTGCGAGCCTTGTTGTTGCGGGTGTCGGTATGGTTGCTGGCGGCGTGGCGCAAATGCTGACGAAGCCGCCGAAATTTGAAACGGGCAAGGGTGTGGAAAGCAGTCGGAACAGTTCGTTCTCGAATCTGAGCAATACGGCTGCGCAGGGGCAGTCGATGCCGCTTGCGTATGGTCGGATTTATTGCGGCAGCCGCGTGGTGTCGCAGGGTATCGAATCTCGACGGATTGAGGGCAACAGTACGGCGGCAAATGGTAACAGCGTCGTCCGTATGGTTTTTGATGCGGCGAAAATTAAAAATCCTAATGGCAATTCCGACCCGATGGCGGTGGATTTGACGTTGGGCATGAAGAAAACTTTTGTCACTGGCGTTGCGGCGACTGCGCCGAACGGTCAGAAATACAATACGGATTTTGAAAACGACTCCGTCCGCGCGATGAATTACGAGGCGGTTTATACGGTAGATTGAGGATTTTGGAATGGGCGGTAAATCAGGTGGCGGCGCATCTACGCCGTATGAAGCTCCGAATACGTTGAATTCGGCGCAGTCTTTGCGGATTATCGACGCGATTTGTGAGGGCGAAATCAGGGGTTTCGCCAATGGCAACGATAAGCCGTGGAAGTCTGTCTATTTTGATGATACGCCCGTCCAGAATCCTGACGGGTCTTTTAATTTTAAGGGCGTGGTCGGCTTTTTCCAGCGCGGTACGCCAGATCAAACTTATATTCCGGGCTTTGATGCGTCTGAGCGTGCTGTGCCTGTGTCTGTCGAGGTCAAAAACCGCGCGCAGGTGGTGCGGGCGGTGTCTGACGAGTTGATTAGCCGCCTGCGGGTAACGCTTGGCGTCGAGCGAAATTACCGCGTCGAGGACAACGGGGATACGAATCCGGCGCAAACGACTTTACTGGTCGAGCTTCTCGGTAAGGATGGGGTGGCTGCGTCGAAGCTTGTTTCGTTTACCGAAAAATCGAGCGGGGTCTATTATCAGGATGTCGTTTTTGATAGCCTGCCGCCCGTGCCGTTTAATATTCGGGTATCGCGCCCTACTCCTGACAGTACGACGGACAAGGTCATCAATAAAACGTATTTTGCGAGCTATGTCGAGATTATCGACGCGAAATTGAGCTATCCGCATACGGCGTTGGCGGCGTTGGCGATGGATTCCGACCAGTTCGGCAGCAATAACCCGCGCCGAAATTATCTGATTGACGGGATGTTGGTCAATGTGCCGTCTAATTATGACCCTGAAACGCGGACGTATTCGGGGACGGTTTGGGACGGCTCGTTTAAGAAGGCTTGGACGAACAATCCGGCTTGGGTCTTTTATGATGTGTTGACGCAGCCGCGCTATTCGACTTTGGCGCGCCGTCTGAAATCGACGGACATTGATAAATGGACGCTGTATCAGGTAGGCAAATACTGCGACGAGTTGGTCGATGACGGCTTCGGCGGCAAGGAGCCGCGTTTTGTTTGTAATGCCTACATTACCAATCGCCGTCAGGCGGGCGAGTTCCTGCTGGATTTGGCGAGCGTGTTCCGCGGGCTGCCTGTTTGGGATGGCAGTCGTTTTTCTTTGGTGATGGACGCTGATTCCGACCCTGTTGCCATGTATAACAACAGCAATGTCAAAGACGGGCTGTTTGCTTATTCGGGCGTGCCGTACAAGTCGATTACGACGGCGGTCATCGTGCAGTATGTCGATAAATACGACGGATACCGCACTAAAACGGAATACGTCGAAGATCAACAGGCAATCAAACGCTATGGCTTGAACATCAAGCAAATTACGGCGTTTGGCTGCGATTCGCGCGGTCAGGCGGCGCGATACGGCGCGTGGATGCTGGAAACGGAATTGCGGCAACAGTCGGCAATCAAGTTTACCGTCGGTCGTGAGGGCTTGCGCCATTTGCCGTATGACGTTGTTCAAATTATGGACAATGATTATGCGGGTGCGGAAGTATCGGGCCGTTTGGTCGCTGTTTCAAGGCTGTCTGTCACGCTTGACCGTGATGTCGAAGATGCGGTCGGCAGGCAGTTGTCTGTCGAGACGGCGGCGGGTATCAAGTCGCTGAAAGTGATGGCGCAACCTGAGAAAAACCGCTTGGAGCTTGCCGAGGCTGCTGATATTGAGGCGGGCGGTACTTGGATATTGATGGGGCGCGTCAAACCGCGCCTGTATCGGGTTATCGGGACGAAAGAAAACGCCGACGACGGTACTTTCGAGGTTTCGGGCATTTTGCATGACCCGAAAAAATACACGTCGGTCGATAACCGCGCCCGTTTTGATTCGGACGTTACGACGCTTCACGGTATTGCGCCGAAATTGACGCTGCCTGAGTTGCGCTCGGACGGCGATAAGCTGGTTATTTCGTGGGAGAATCTGACCGCCGATGGCAGCGTGTTGTCTTACGATATCAAGATTTATCGCGACAATAAGCTGTATCGTCACATTCCGGATTCTCAGACGGCTGAAATTGCGCTCGAAAACCTGCCAAACGGTCAATATCGGGCGGAAATCCGCGGGCGAAATGTGCGCGGGGTGCTGTCTGAGCCGATTGAGAAGGGTTGGAGCGTTGATTACACGATAAGCGGCGTTCGGACGACGGCGAAGATGAACGCGGTACAACTCGACTGGTATCTACCCGATACGGTCATGAAGAATGTGTCGTCTGAAATTTGGCTTGCTCGGGAAAATAACCGGGCGGCGGCATCTAAGCTGGTGACAATAGCGTATCCGCAGACGACTTATACGCTGCTTGGCGTCTCATTGACTGAAACGCTTTATTTTTGGGTGCGTATTATTGACAGTGCGGGTAATACGGGCGAGTTTTCTGATGTTGCCATCGGGCGCGCTGACCCTGACCCTGCTCCTATTTTGGCGCAGTTGAACGGCAAAATTTCAAAGGCTGAGCTGACCAAAGAATTGTTTGAGTTGGTCAGTGAGTCTAAGGAATTTAGCGAAGAAGACAAGAAAAAGATTACTGCTCAAATCAAAAAAGAGGTTCAATCACTTGATTTGAATGATTCGACTGTTCAAGAAGTTAAGAAAATTGCTCGTGATTTCGAGGGCAATGTGAAAAGCCTTTATACGCTCAAAACGCAGGCGTTTGGGAATAATCGCCGCGCGATTTCGGGCATTGCTGTCGGAGCGGACAGTAAGACAGCCGAAGGGCATATCTTGATGATGGCTGATAAGGTCATGTTTGTTGACCCGAACAGTAATCAGATTGTCCCTGCTTTGCTTGTTGAGGTTAAAGACGGTCGGGCTGTTATGGGGTTGAATGGTGATTTGATTTCAGACGGCACGATTCATGGGCGACATATTGTTGCCGGTGCGAAAATCGTTTCGCCGAGAATTGAGGGCGGGTCGATGTCGATTGGTGACGGTCGGTTTACGGTCAGCAATGATGGAGAAGTGCAAATCGCGTCGGCGAAGGCAAATGTCGGCATGAAAATCTCAAATGATCGGATTGATGTGTACGATGAGCAGGGTGTACTTCGCGTTCGTTTGGGTAAACTGAATTGAGATTGATTTATGGCTGAATATGGTTTGCGAGTGAACGGTGCGCCGCCGACCGATGGGATGGCAATGTTGGTTGATGTTGTTCAAACGCCGACCGACCTTGCTGCTCCTGAAGGTCGTTATTTATTCCCTGCGCTGACAGATAAGCAGAAAGAACGGTTTTTCCATTATTTCTCCGTTGTCGACAGCGCAGTGATGTACGGTAAAACCGCTTTGCAGCCTGGTGGCGCAGGAAAGGTTGCGGTTGTCGTGGCACGTCCTATTTTTTCTCAGGATGTATTTCAAGAAGACCGTCAAACCCTGATGAGTCGTCTGGATGAGTTGATTAGGCAGGGCAAGATGCTGGGCTTTACTTGGAAGACGATACAGATTGATTATTTCGACGCGAATGGGTCATGTCAGGCTGTTATGGTTTGGAGAGGTGTGAAGTAATGGCTGATTATGGTGTATTCTCGGATGAGTTGCCCTTGTTTTTGGGGCAGGAAAAGCTCATGATTTTCGAGCGGAGAATCGCATTAAGGGAAATAAATGAGGAGTGGTGGAATAGTAAAAGTGCTGTGAAGAACTATAAGCGGATTTTGCTCGGGCCTAGCAGTAATACTTATATGGTATTCGCCGATTATAAATCAAACTTCGATTTTTTCTCGGTATGGGGCGGCGGCGGGTTTAATATTCCGGGTGCTGGTTTGCCGAATATTTCGGACAGTGTATTTATGGCTGGGAAGACGGATAACTCCCTGCTGTTGGAAAATGGTCATTGGTACTTACTGGCATTCAGCCCGGAGGGTGCGGCTCAAAATCCGGAAGTATTGGATACTGATTTTTACGTTTACCGTACTGTCGATACTTCGGTTGCGACAGATAAGTATGGTTTGAATGTTTACCGTTCGGACGGATCGCTTGCTTATCATAGCGGCTGGAATCTTGTCCGCGCGCGAAATGTTTACCATAATATTCATAGGGTTTCAGCGCAAGGCTTGAAATATAAAGGCGTCGCTATGTGGCGGCAGTCAATGACCCCTTCTCCTTCTATGGTAAAAATCGAGGATATGCAGGCGGCTGGTCGCAGTTTGAATGTCGGCGAGGGCAAGTTGGTTAGTATAGGGCATGTATTTCATGGGGAGGGCTATTGGGATAAATATCAAAGAGAATTTGTCAGATTCGCGCCTTATTTGAAAAACGGGCTTTTGGGCTATGCGGTGGCATTCGCGTCCTGCGGTTTTACGCCGCCGCATTATGCGAAGCAGGTTTCGGCAACTATGGGATATCCGACGGGTAATCCAATTATTGTCATTGATAAACCGAGAATTTAGGTCGTCTGAATTTCAGACGACTTTTTTGTTTGGGTGTTGTTGGAAATTAGTTAAAAAAAAGGAAAAGGAAAATGTCCGAACCATTGGTCACGCCTGTCACTATGTACACTTTAGGGGGTACGGTCGCGGCAGGGCATTTTTTAGGTATGCCAATTGACGCTGTCGTCCTTGGGGCGATGGCTTCGGCGGCGGTAACGATGGTCAGTGCGCCTCAAAGCCGATGGATGGCGGTATCTTATACCGTTATCGGCGGTTTGTTGGGCGGCGCTCTCGCGCCTGTGTTGGTGCATATCGTACTTGGTACGGCGGCGGCGGGCATGCCGGCAGTGGCGGAACAAAAAACGCCATTGGCGCATGTCGCCGCTCCGGTCGTGGTCGGTTTGTGCTGGCAGTTGGTTTTGAAGGTGATGCGGGTGTTGTGGCCGTCGTTTGAGCGTCACGCCGACGATATTGTCGATTGGATTTTAAGTGTCCGTCTGACACGGAGGAAGAAGAAATGAAGCTTATTTTGGCGGTTGTCCCTGCGGCTTTGGTCGCGTACATGATGATTTGCAGATTGAATGAACGAAAGCGCAGCATTTTGGATTACGAAGGCTGGGCTTTTTTGTTTATTTTGGGCGGGTCGATTTGGACGTTTTACAAGGCGGTTTTGACCGGGATGTATCCGACGATGGGCAAGCAGTTCTTGGATATTGGAATTTGTTTATATTTCGGGCAACGCACTTGGCGCGGTCGGAAATGGAAGTTTTGGCATAGTAAACAAAACGCCGTCTGATTTTCAGGCGGCTTTTTTTAGGTGTTCCCATGAGTATTACCAAGGTTGATTTCGAGCTAAAACGCGGCACTTCGGAGCCGCTTTTATTTCGCCCGGTAGATGCGTCGGGCAAGCTTTTGAGCCTGTCTGGTATTGATTCGGCGGTTTTGAATATCCGCCCGTTGTATGGATTGCCGATGCGGTTTGATTTGGCGGTTACGGATGACGGGTTGTCTGTGAATTTGAAACCGTCCGATACCAAGCCGCTGCAATGGTCTGTTGCCGATTATGAGGTCAAGGTCAGCGTTCGCGGCGTGGTTAAAGTGATTTTTGAAGGCCGTCTGAAACTGGCGGCTGATTTAGGGGTTTGATATGACGATTAAACAAACGGGCGGCACTGTCGTCGGCGCGGTGGTGCAAAACCTGCCCATCGTGATTGACGGTCGCCAAAGCATCTACGAAGAGGGGCTGAAAAACGGCACTCTTCCAGAAGGAATGACCTACAAGCAGTTTTTGGACATGTTGTCGGTCGGGGTTAGCGACGAGGAAGTCAAAAAAATCGTCGCGGCGACGGTATCTGCCGAACTGATACGGCTCGGCTTGGCAAATCAAGGCGGCAATCAGGCTGGCACGGGTAACAACGCGGCGGTGACGCCCACTCCTGCCCCAACGCCTCCGGCAACGGGCGGCACGGGTAACAACGCGGCGGTGACGCCCACTCCTGCCCCAACGCCTCCGGCAA
>CAUVJL010000053.1:0-16944 GCA_963552075.1 uncultured Neisseria sp. | reverse complement strand
ACGGGTAACAACGCGGCGGTGACGCCCACTCCTGCCCCAACGCCTCCGGCAACGGACAATAGTGGGGTTAGCGACGCGGCGCTAGCGGATATTTTAAAAGATTTGGGTGAAACAAATGGCTAAAGAATTAAACAACTTAGAAAAAGCGCTGTCGGCGATTGCCAAGAATACGAAGGCGGCGAAAGATACGGCGGCTGAGGCGAAAGAAATGGCTGCTCCCGCCAAAATCACCACTGCCGTAAACAGCGCGCTATCCGAAGTTGAGACTGCTACCAAAGTGGCGGCGTTGCAAGCCAAGCACGAAACAGGTATGAAGCTGGCAGTCGAGCGCGGCGTGTACTACCTCGAAGACGCGCTGACTGAAGAATTGCGCGAAAAAGTCTTGTCTGGCTTCTTCAAAACCAATAAACAGACTCCTACCGAAGCTGCTGTAATCAGCCGTGCCGTTACCGAATACATCGAACGTATCCCCAATGGTTCATATATTACCGCTCGTCAGGGTTCGGTTTTCAGTGTGGATAAAAACGTGGGGTATAAGCCTGATGTTTTTGGTGCGGACGGTCGAAAAGTCACGGTCGGTGGGATGACCCTGACTATTGACGGCGCGCAGCCGTGTATCTACATCCGCAATAAGTCTAATTGTTTCTTCGATTTCCGCGGTGTCATGTTTATTGCCGAATCCTTTGGCGTCAACGTGTTCGAAATGGACGGCGGCGAAGGTAACGTTATTATGCATGGCGGTGTTATCCGTACCCGCCGTTGGATGGAAAAAGGCTATGTCGGCGGGCGTCAGGGGTTGTTTGCGCCGATTGATGGCTGGACGCCCGAAAATCCGCACATTGGCTATGGATATGCGGATAAGGGGTTGTATGACTTAGGTTTTAATACCACTCGCCTTTTACATGACCTCGCCCGTTACCGTAACAATGCTGCTCAGGTGCAAGATGTCAAAAAACCTGATGATTTAACATGGGCAAAAATCAAAGAATACGAACGTCAACAGTCAAAAAAAGTGGATTTGGGCGTTGGCGGCTATTGGAACGCTGACGGTACGAAAAATGAGTTCCCACAGGAAGACGGCACTGTGTCTGAGAAGTGGGGTAAATGGAGCGGAGGTCAGCGCGGGTCTTCGGCAAATGGCTGGTTGATTTATGATGTTTACCACTTGGTCGTCTGGGATTTTGATGTTCGCGGGATGACCGGTAGTGCAATACAGTTTGGTCTTTATTCTACCCGAGATTGTCGTGACGTTAGCGGCGGTGATATTGATACCGCCATCCGCGAGAAAATGGTTTGCTACGACTGCAAGGTTTACGGCGGCTTCATGTCTGACAACTATATCGGCGGCATTGGCGTTGTCCGTGGTGTCGGCATTACTGTCGAGGGTATGAACTGTCTGCAAGGCCGTGTCGGACATCCGGATGCTTCGGTCGAGCATTCCCGCGACAACAGTCAAGTTACCGTTGACCCGGGCTATTGGTTGTGGACAAGCCGATACCTGCCGCAAATTGGTATTCGCTTCATTAACAACCACTTCGGTTTCGCAGCGCGTAAAGTTGCTGACGCCCATACCGGCAACAACATCCAAATCATCGGCAATAGTGGCTCATGCCTTTACTACGGTACGGGTGTCGTCATCGAGGAAACCTTCGCGCAAGACACCACTAAGGGCGGGCGCGCAGACAATAGCAGCTTTAAATATCAGGAATCCAATATTGTCATCAAAGACAATGAATTTATCAGCGGCATGAATGGTATTTTTCTGATTAACGGTGCGACAGGGGTAAAAGCCCGAAAAGATAAGGATTTGTGGTGGCTGCGTGCCAATATCACTGTCCAAAACAATCGCATTTACGCGCCGCGAGGCGTGCCGTGTAATTTCGGTCACAACCGATTCACGATTTCGGATAATTCCTGTACTTTTGCCCTGCCGTTTGGTGAGGCGTTCGGTCTCCGCTATTTAAGCAATATTGCTATTAAAAATGGCGGCAGCGGATACAGTGCGGATACCAAGATTGTGATTACAGGCGGTGGCGAAGGTGCGCGCGGCGCGGCGGCAATCTGTACGGTTACAAATGGTGTGATTACCGAAGTTAAAATCAAGGCGAGTGGCACGAAATATTCCGATGCGAAAAGCCTGAGAATTGAGGCCGTCGATCCAGCCGGAAGCGGTAGCGGTGCAGTATTTGAAGGATTTGTGAATGACTCTACCTATGCCTATTTGATAGGTGCAGAAAACAGATACGGCACAATCGATGGCAGCTATTTTACAAACAATACCGCCAGAAATAGCCCTGATGGTAACTATGCCCGCCAGTTTTTGACGGGTAATCTGACGGGTTGTACCGTTCGAGACAACCGTTTGGATATTACGCCTTATACCAAAGGGGATACCCCAGCGAAGCCTTATGTCTCAGATGTCGCCTATGTTCATCGTAGCGGTATAGCAAGTCAAGGATTCTATCAAACGGGTACGCATACCGATTGTTGTCACGACAACAATAAAACATGGGATCAGCGAACAGGGGTATTTACCGATCATGTTTTCCGAAATACTACGACTGCCAAAGGCACTGCTGATGGGAATGTCAAACTGACGAAAACTGAAGTTCAGGCGCTTATTGATGCCGCCGTTGCAGCGGCTGTTGCCAAGCTGAATAACGGCACGGCGGCTGATACTAAACCTGCCAAACCTGCCGACTCTCCGAAGGCTGAAGGCGGGGAACAGGCAGCGGCAACGACACCTGCCCAGCCGCCTAAAGCGGAAGGAGATGGTCAGCCTACGACTCAGCCGCCTGCTGCGCCGCCGAAAGAAACTGAAACGGCAGCCGAATCACCTGCTGCCAAATCTACGACTTCCGTCAAGTTCACGTTTGACGGATTGGCGGCAACGGCAGCCGAGGCGGTCGGTAGCAACAATACGGCCAAGCTGAAAACCTTGAATAATGCCGAAAGAGCCGGCGAACCATTAGACTGGGCTGGTGCGTTCGGTGAAGATGACGGTCATAAAATCATGCGTTCCTTGGTTGCCGGTGAGGGTAAAGGTATTCGATTCATTGAGTCTGAGGGGTTGACTTCTGATGGTTCGTCTGATTCCGCGATTGTGTTCCCATTTAAGCAGCTTTCGGGCGGCGGCGCGGGTTCGGGGTTCTCAGCAGTCGTCCTGAACGATAGAAGTATTATTAATAATGGCTTAGTAAGTACAAACGAAGAGGCGGGATTCAAGTTGCGCTCATTCGAGGGTACGACCATCGATGGTAAGCCAATTTCCGCTACTCAGGTGTACTCGTACAACAAGTGGTACGTTGCGGTCATCCCTGTCAAAGCAGGTGCTGATAAAGCGTTCAACAAAATTCGTTTCGGTATGAATCATGCCGGAAATGTAGGACGTAATGTCATTATTGGTGCAGGCATCGAGTTTGTTCAGGGGGATATCAGCAAAGTTGCCGAAAAAGTCACTGCACTGATGACTGAGTATGGTATCGCTACATCTTAATTTTTAAACCTGACAAGGTCGTCTGAATTTCAGACGGCCTTTTTTATTTGGAGAACGAAAAATGCAAGAGTTGGAATGGATTAAAGAAGCACGAAAACACATCGGTTTGAAAGAAATTGTCGGCACGAAAGCACACAACCCGACAATCGTACAATGGTTGAAAGAAATGGGGACGTTCCCCGGTGCGGCGAAATCTTGGTACTTTGAAGACGAGACGCCGTGGTGCGGTTTGTTTGTCGGTCATTGCCTGGGCAAGAGTGACCGCGCCGTCATCAAGGATTGGTATCGCGCCAAAGCGTGGGCAAATGCAGGGCTGACGAAACTGGCAAAACCTGCCTATGGCTGTATCGCAGTCAAATCCCGACAAGGCGGCGGTCATGTGTTTTTCGTAGTTGGTAAAAACGCCAAAGGTCAGATTTTGGGATTGGGTGGCAATCAGGGCAATACCGTGTCTATTGTGCCTTTCAATCCCGCTGATATTGACGGTTACTATTGGCCTTCTAAATTGGTTGATGGTAAGCCGGTGCCGTCTAGCCCGTCGCCTGAGCGATACAATCTGACAAATGCTGTTGCTACGGCGAGCCAAGGGGTAAGCGAGGCGTAGCGATGAATCCCGTTGATTTTGCAAATCGGAAAATCGCGGAATGGCAAACCAAAAGCCGAGAGGCGAGCGAAAACGCAGACCTAGTGGCTTTTGAGTTTGCTGAACGTGAGATTAAAACTTATAAGGATATGCTGGAATTATGGTTGAAACGTTGCTCAAAAATTGGAAATTGATTGCGTTTTTAGTCTTGATCGCAATCTGCATCGGTGCTTGGCAAGACGACCGCAAAGCGGAATATCAGCGAGGGCGCGATGAAATGTCCGCGGAGATTTCTGTTAAGTTGAAAGATTCATTCATCGAGCAGGCAAAGCAGTCACGCGAAAAGGAAAAGAAAACCGCCGCTGCATTCGTTGCCCGCCAAATTGAGTTAGAAAAGGAAAAACAAGATGCTGAAAAAATTAATGCTGATCTGCGCGTTGAGCTTAACCGCCTGCGCGAACACACCGCCCGTCAAAGTGGCCGCCGAAACCTGCCCGCACCCGCTCCATCCGCCCGCACATCTGATGGCGAAGAAGCTGCCAAAGGCTGGCAACTTCTCGGAGAGTGCGCGGTTAAATATGCTGGAATGGCAGAAGTAGCCGACTCCCAGCGCAATGAGTTGGCAGAATGGCAGGCATACGGTCAGACTATTGTCGAGGCTGATAAGTGATTAAAGGTCGTCTGAGTTCGGACGACCTTTAACATAATTGCGCCATATTGACACCATTAATTTATATAAAATCATAACAATTTGATTATTATATTTTTATTTTAAATGTTGCTATAATCGAGCATGGGGGCAACGGAAAGGCGGCGGGGCGGGAGGGAGGCTTGAGTCATGTGTTTCATGTATCTGATTATTTTGAGGCGGCATTATATCAGACGGACTGTGTCGGAAATCGTCGCAGGGGTCGTCTGAAACGGCAAAACCTGCTTTTTAAAGCAGGTTTTGTATGCTCAAATGTATAGTGAATTAACTTTAAACCAGTACGGCGTTGCCTCGCCTTGTCGTACTATCTGTACTGTCTGCGGCTTCGTCGCCTTGTCCTGATTTAAATTTAATCCACTATAGATTATTCGGCGCAATCTTTCAGCGTATCTTTATATGTATAAAGGTATGATGCGCCGACAAACGATGCGCCGCCTAAGACATTGCCTAAAAACACGGGAATCATGTTGAAGAAAAACTGCCCCCATGTAATATCTGCGCCCGCCAAAATACCGGCGGGGATGACGAACATATTGGCGACAAGGTGTTGGAAACCGTTTAACACGAAAATCATCACGGGAAACCAAATCGCCAACATCCGCCCTGCCGTATGTTTGGCGGCAAAGTGCAGCCATGCGCCCATACACACCATCCAGTTACACGCGACCGCCGAGACGAAAGCCCTGCCGAAATCCATATGGACTTTGGCTTCCGCCACCGCAATCGTTTTTTCTGCCACGCTGCCTTCGGTCATGCCGACATAGTGTCCGAGGAAAAACGCCATCGCCAGCGTTCCCGCCAAATTGCCCAGACACACGACGACCCAGTTGCGCAGCAGCATTTTTGTGGAAATCCGCCCCGCCAAACGCCCCAAAGACATAATCATCATATTGCTCGTTACCAGCTCGCCGCCGCCGAGCAGGATGCAGATCAAGGCAATGGGGAACATTGCCGCACCGAGCAAAGTCGCCAAGCCGCCCCATTCGTGCGGGATGCCGCTGACCACTTTCAAATAAGCCAGATAACCGAAGCCGATGTATCCGCCTGCCAAAACGCTCAAAACCGCCAGCGTGGGAATGCTGGATTGTGCCTTGGCACAGCTTTTATCGAGGACGACCTGTAAAATTTCCTGTGGGTATAAATCGCGCGAAGCCATGATTTTCCTTAAAGTGGATTGAGGTGGGAACGCCGCTTTTGAAAGACGGCAAAACTGTCGCGGTAGGGCAGTGTCGGGGGATGCCGGTTTACGGTCTTATCGGATAAAAAACAATAGTGTATTAAACCTAAAATGCGGTCGCGCCGCCTTGCTTTGGCTCAAAAGAAAGATTATTACATCCAGCGGACAGGTCAGTTTGCGAAGCGGCGGCTTCAAACAAAAGGTCGTCTGAAAACCTTGATGTTTTCAGACGACCTTTTCATCACGACAAATACGGCATGACACTGGCTGCCGCTCAATCAATCCGTATGTATTCCACCGACAAAATTTCAATCTCTTCGCGCCCTTCCGGCGTGTTCAAGACGACTTCATCCCCTTCCCTCGCTTTAATCAGACAACGCGCCAACGGGGAAATCCAAGAAATTTTGTTTTGCGCGGTATTGATTTCATCGACGCCGACGATTTTGACGGTTTGCTCACGCCCGTCGCCGCGCAACAATCCGACGGTTGCACCGAAAAACACTTGGTCGGTCGCTTCGCGCAATTCGGGATCAACGACAACGGCGGCTTCCAAACGCTTGGTCAGGAAACGGATGCGGCGGTCGATTTCGCGCATACGGCGTTTGCCGTAAAGATAGTCGCCGTTTTCGCTGCGGTCGCCGTTGCTTGCCGCCCAGTTGACGATTTGGACGATTTCGGGACGCTCTTTATTGACCAGTTGATACAGCTCGTCTTTCAACGCCTGCCAACCGACGGGCGTGATGTAGTTTTTGGTTTCGGTACTCATAATCTTGCCGTTAAAAATAATATAGTAGATTAACTTTAAACCGGTACGGCGTTGCCTCGCCTTAGCTCAAAGAGAACGATTCTCTAAGGTGCTGGAGCAACAAGTGAATCGGTTTCGTACTATCTGTACTGTCTGCGGCTTCATCGCCTTGTCCTGATTCAAATTTAATCCACTATACAAAGGTCGTCTGAAACATGACCCCGTTTCAGACGACCTTTTGCCTTAATCGTTCAAACCGGTTTTATTCTTCGTCGCCCGTATCGCTGATGCTGATGCTGTGTTCCATCCTGCTCGGGTGGACTTTCAAGCCGCCGCAGCCGGATTTCTCGGCGGACAGGCGGTCGAGGTAGGCTTGGTCGATGTCGCCGGTTTGATAGATGCCGTTGAAACAGGACGAATCGAAGGATTCGATTTTCGGATTGAGTGCTTTGACGACGGCTTCCAAATCGCTCAAATTTTGGAAAACGATGCCGTCCGCGCCGATTTCGGCGGCAATTTCCGCCGCGCTGCGCCCGTTGGCAATCAATTCTTCGCGCGTGGGCATGTCGATGCCGTACACATTGGGATAGCGCACTTCGGGAGCGGCGGAGGCAATATAGACCTTGCGTGCGCCCGCTGCGCGTACCATTTCGACGATTTCGCGGCTGGTTGTCCCGCGCACGATGGAATCGTCCACCAGCAATACGCTTTTGCCTTCAAACTCGGTTTCCATCGGGCTGAGTTTCTGGCGCACGGATTTTTTGCGCGTCGCCTGACCGGGCATGATAAAGGTGCGGCCGATATAGCGATTTTTAATCAAACCTTCGCGGTAAGGCTTTTTGAGGTGGACGGCAAGTTCCATCGCGCTGGGACGGCTGGTGTCGGGAATGGGCATCACGACGTCGATGTCGTCCACGGGCAGCTCGCGTTTGATTTTTTCCGCTAAGGACACGCCCATGTCCAAACGCGATTGGTAAACCGATACGCCGTCGATCACGGAGTCGGGGCGGGCAAAATAGACGTATTCGAAGAGGCAGGGGCTGAGTTTGGCGCGGTCGCTGCATTGACGGGCAATCAGTGTGCCGTCAAAGCCGACGAATACTGCTTCGCCCGGCTGGATATCGCGTTCCAAATCGTAGGCAAGCGCATTGAAGGCAACGGATTCGGAGGCGACGGCATAGGATTTTCTGCCTGCCTCGTCGGTTTGCGAACCCAACACCAGCGGGCGGATGCCGTAAGGATCGCGGAAAGCGAGCATGCCGTAGCCCGCAATCATGGCAACCACGCCGTATGCGCCGCGCACCAGGCGGTGGACTTCGGCAACGGCGTTGAAAATATTGTCGATATTGAGCCGGTGGGGATTGGCATTTTTAGAGACTTCGCGGCGCAATTCGTGCGCGAATACGTTGAGCAAAACTTCGGAATCGGAGCTGGTGTTGACGTGGCGCAGGTGTTTGTTGCACACGTTTTCATACAGTTCGGCGGTATTGGTGAGGTTGCCGTTGTGCGCCAACACGATGCCGAAAGGCGAGCTGACGTAGAAAGGCTGCGCCTCCGCGCTGCTGCCCGCGTTGCCCGCCGTAGGATAACGGACGTGGGCGATGCCCGCGTTGCCGATCAAATCGCGCATATTGCGTGTGCGGAACACTTCGCGCACCATGCCTTTGCCTTTGTGCATATGGAACGTGCTGCCTTCCGCCGTCACAATGCCCGCCGCATCCTGCCCCCTGTGCTGCAACATCTGCAAACCGTCGTACAGAAGCTGGTTTACCGGCTCATGGCTGACCAAACCTAATACACCGCACATATCGTCTTCTCCGAATTCGAGGTTAACTTGGAAAACAGAATTATAGAATAAATCGGACAAAGTTGCCCAAATTGTTGACAATCATTCGCCCGTTCAGTTTGAAATCAGATACGGACCATGACTGATTGATGAATCAGTCCGACAATACGAAGCATCGAAAATTAAATCCAACTTCACTATAAATGCTTCTATTTCATCGCCTTATCATCACCCCGCCCATACTTCTAGCGGAGATTCAGGCTATCAGCAGCGCGTTCGGCAAATATAGCTGCCGAACTTTTAACTCATGAAAAACCGGTTTCAGACGACCTTCGATGCAATCGGGGTCGTCTGAAACCGGTGGATTTACGATTCCGCCTTATCTTCCGCCTTATCCTTCTGACCGGGCAGGTAAGGCATGATGACTTCAGACAATGATTGGAAATAAGGAATGCTGTACGAGCTTTGCCAATCTTCCGTTTCCGGCAAATCGGTGTGGGCGCAGACCATGACCGCCAAAGTGACCAGCAACACGCCTTTGGCTGCGCCGAACACGCCGCCCAATACTCTGTTGACGCTGCCCAAGCCCATCGATGATGCTGCGTTGGTCAGTATGGTGCGTAAAAACTGCTGTAAAAAACGCGCCAAAAAGAAAATCACGACAAACGAAATGGCAACGCCCAAGGCGCGCGGTTGAATCGATTTAAACGCCACTTCCGAAAACGGCACGGCAAATGTTTTAGCCAACAAGAATGAAATAACCCACGCAAACAGCGAACCCGCTTCGGCAATGACGCCGCGTATCATCGACATCACGATACACGCCGCGATCACGCCGAAGGCGAGTATGTCGGCTAACGGAATATCATTCATTGGTTACCTGTCCGGCAATGCCGTGTACGCGCAGTTTGTTCAAGTCGCGTTCGGCATCGTAGGCGTTTTTGTATGCGCCCGATTTGACGCGGTAAACCTTGCCTTTATCCGTCATCACTTCGGTAATGGTTGAGTCGATACCTGCCGCTTTCATTTTGCGTTGCAGGCTCAAGGCGCGTTCTTTTTCAGCATAACCTGCCTGAATGGCGGCTTTTTTACCTGATTTGACTTCGGCGGTTTTGGTTTTTGCCTTTTCAGACGACCTTTCGGCAGTAGCGGTTTTCTCTGCCTTGGCCGTCTGCTCGGTTTTGGCTTTGGCAACTTTCGCTTCGGCTTCCCTTACCGCGGAAGCTTTTTTGCCGGCTGTTTCGATTTTTTCGTATTTGGAAGCATCTACCCGAATTCTTTCTTTAGGCTCGGACGCGGATGCCGTGACGGCTTCTTTGGCTTTTTCCGCTGCCGCTTTGTGTTTCGCCGCCGTTTCTTCTTTGGCTTTTAACGCCTTACGTTCGGCAACGGCTTTCTCGGCTTTTTCCAACTGTGCCAGCTTGTTGCGTTCGGCTGCGGCGGCACGCTCGGCCTTCTCGGCTTTGGCAGCTTGAAGCGCACGTTTACGCGCTGCGGCATTGGCTTCGCGTTCCGCTGCTTCTTGGGCTTGAAGCTGCTGCGCTTTACGCTGTTCTTCACGATTACGGCGGCGCTCTTCCGCGCGGCGCTCGGCTGCTTCGCGTTTGGCAGCTTCGGCTTTTTGGATTTTCTCGGATTCTTCCAAACCTTTGATGTCGCTGTCTGACAGCGTATCGTTAATCAACACCAAAGGCGGGCCTACATCTTCGGGCGCGGCTGGCGGCGCATCAGGTTGCGGCTCGGCTTGCGCAGTTTGCTCCGGCGCAGCGGTTTCCTGCGGTTTGTCCGCTACTTCGGCATCGGCATTTTTAGCCGCTTCTGCCGCTGCTTCCAAATCTTCTTTGGTAGAGGGTTCCAACACGGTCGCATCCGCCAAGTTGGCAGGTTCTGCGTTGGCATTATTCTGTTGGATGGTTGTAGTTTGGGCGTTTTCTTCTGGCTTGTTTTCCGGTCCGGTTGACAGGGCGACGCCCAATAAAACGGTCGATGCCGCCACCAACCCCGATGCCATAACCAAGCGGCGGCGGTTGCGGCGTTTGAGCTGTTCGTAACCGGTCAGAACTTCATTTTGCTTATTGTCAGACATGGAGATTTCCTTTTACAACGCCGCCATTACGTCGGCAACGGTATGAAATGAGCCGAAAACAACGATTCTATCATTTTCGCCCGCCTTAGCCAAAGCTGCGCGGTACGCCTCGCGAACGGAGGTAAAAGTTTGTATATTTTTGATATTTTGTGCTTCCAGTTTCGCCTGCAAGGCTTCCGCGGTCATGCCGCGCGGCACGTCCAAAGGCGCGATATACCACTCGTCAAACTGGTCTTTAACGATTTCCAACACGCCGTCTATGTCTTTGTCGGACAGCATGCTGAACACGGCGGTGCGTTTTTGCGCAAACGCCAAATTAATCAGGCTGCGGCGCAGTGCACGGGCGGCGTGGGGATTGTGTCCGACATCCAAAACGGTCAGCGGGCGGCCGGGCAGGACTTGGAAGCGTCCGGGGTTTTCAACCAGCAGCAATCCGCGCTTGATGGCGCCGATGTCCACCGGCAATTTTTCGTTCAAACATTCCAACACGGTCAACGCGCAGGCGGCGTTGGAAAGCTGGTATGCGCCGCGCAATGCGGGGAACGGCAGGGAATTGCGGTTGCGCGCGGGGTCGTCTGAATGTTGCGGATGGAAGCGGTAGTTCCATTGGATGTTTTCCAATGAGGAAAAATCGAAATCGCGCTGCACCATCAGCAGTTTCGCGCCTATGGCTTCGGCGTGTGCGACCAACGATTCGGGCGCGGGGTTTTGCCCGCAGATTGCGGGTTTGCCGCTGCGGAACACGCCTGCTTTTTCAAAGCCGACCTGTTCGACCGTATCGCCCAAAAACGCCTGATGGTCCAAATCCACGCTGGTAACCACCGCGCAATCGCAGTCGAACACGTTGACCGCGTCCAAACGTCCGCCCAAGCCGACTTCCAATATCATCACATCGACTTGTTCGCGTATAAAGATATCGACCGCCGCCAAGGCATTGAATTCAAAATAAGTCAGCGATATTTCGCCGCGCGCCGCTTCGATGCGCTCGAAGGAAGCGGTGATGAGGTCGTCTGAAACCGGCTCGGCGTTGACGGCGATGCGTTCGTTGTAACGCAATAAATGCGGGCTGGTCAGCGTACCGACTTTGAAGCCTGCCTGTTTGTAAATCTGCGTCAGGTAGGCGCAGACCGAACCTTTACCGTTTGTTCCCGCGACAACGACGACGGGGCATTGCGGCTCGAGCTTCATGCGTTTTTTCACTTCGCCCGTGCGTTCCAAGCCCATGTCGATTAAGCCGCCGCTGTGGGCGGTTTCCAAATGCGAGAGCCAGTCTTGTAATGTTTTCATGTGTGTTTCGTTTTTTAAAAGGTCGTCTGAAACCGTCGTTTCGGAATAATGGGGTGGCTTCGGCTGATTGTGCGGACTGTTTTTATATTGGGTTTAATATGAATAGGACAAGGCGGGAAACCGCTTTACTGAATTAAAGCGGATGCCCGGCATCCTGAGCCTGACACCAGCGCGCCCAAACTTTCAGACGACGGTAAGATTCCTTATCCGCCATATCGGGCGTGACGCATTGCCGTATCGTTTTGCCGTCGGCGTTCCACTGCAAAAACAAAGCGTAAGGGGTTAGCATGGTCGCACCGTCCAACACCGCGCCCTGCCCTTCTCCGTCTCCGCAAAATACGGAAGCGCGCGCATGGCGGTCAATGGTGATTTTCTTTACCGCACCCGCCGTCCGCAAATTCACCACGCGCCAAGCGTGGACAAAACTGCCCGCCAACGCCGCCAGCCCGAACCACATCATCCAGCCGTAAAACCATATCAGGCACACGGCCACTGCGGACAAATGCAACCAAACGGACAAGGCTTTTAAAGAACGGGACGGCTTCAAGGTCGTCTGAAAAGCGCGCATCGCCCTACATCATATTGTCGAACACGGGCGTAATGCTCAATTCCGCCTCTTCCATGTCCAAAACCATATCGTGGATTTCGGTATCGAAAAATTCCCAAAACGCCTTCAGGCTCATGTCTTGCGGCCACTTGTTTTTATCGATGTCCCAGCCCGCGAGTTCCGCCTCGAAAATCTGTTGGTAGCGTTCGTCAAAATAGGCAATCACCTCTTCCGGCTCGTCAAACTGCGGCACGAGGAATACGGAGCAGTTGGCACGGATTTGCTCGATGGTCAGGTCGGGCATATTTTCATCGGTGGATTTCAGCCATTCCAAAAAACGGGCGGTCGGCTTAAGCACGACGGCGGTACGGTCAACAAAATACATGGTTTTCCTTTGCTACGGCAAAATCGGAGATAGTCTCTTTACCGTCTATATCTATTCTAAAATAATCCATTTGCCATTTTTGTGTTTTCTGGGCTGTTTTATTTAAATTTGTGCACCAGGGTGGATAAAATCGCATGGACATCTTTCCTTTACAATCCTTTGTAGAGAGAATTTTTTTACTGATAGCCACCTCTTTGGGAATTATAAATAAACCGCAATGACAGCCGTCTATCACGACAATAAGCAGTTCATCGCCCAAGTCCTCATCGGTATAAGGGATATTTTTGTTCTCTTGGTCTTTTTTCCAAAAGACTGTAAAGTAGCCTTCTTTTTTGGGTGTTTTCTTTGCCAAACGGCATCTTTTATATTTTTGATCATACTTTGTCTTAATCAAAATGCTTTCATAGTCTTCATTCCATTTTTCCTTTATCAGATCAAAGTCATCATAATGCCTATGAAGAATGTCTGTCATTTTCATTGTTTTATTGTCTTGTCTTTAGAGATGTCGGTTGCATTCGCCAAAGGTCGTCTGAAAGCCTAAATCTGTCTTTCAGACGACCTTTTGACAAGCTGTTAATGCGTCATCACTTGCTGCAAGAACTGTTTGGCGCGTTCGTGTTTCGGATTGGTAAAGAACTCTTCCGGTGTTTCGTTTTCCAAAATCTGCCCTTTATCCACAAAAATAATGCGGTCTGCCACTTCGCGCGCAAAGCCCATTTCATGTGTAACACACATCATGGTCATACCGCTTTCCGCCAAGTCCTGCATCACTTTCAACACTTCGCCGACCATTTCCGGGTCGAGCGCGGAAGTCGGTTCGTCAAACAGCATCACGCGCGGCTCCATCGCCAGCCCGCGCGCAATCGCCACGCGCTGCTGCTGCCCGCCGGAAAGCTGGCTGGGGAAAGCATCTTTTTTATGCGCCAAACCCACGCGTTCCAACAGCTCCATCGCCTTTTCCTCAGCCTGTTCGCGGCTTTGTTTTTTCACCTTCATCGGCGACAGGATGATGTTTTCCAATACGGTCAGATGCGGATACAGATTGAAGCCTTGGAACACAAAACCCACTTCCTCACGCACCTTGTTCAAATCCGTTTGCGGATCGGCAACATTGATACCGTCCACCCAAATCTCGCCGCTCTCAATGCTTTCAAGCTGGTTGACGGTACGGATGAGCGTCGATTTGCCGCTACCCGAAGGTCCGCAAACCACCACCACTTCACCCTGCTTCACTTCCAGATTGACGCCGTTGATGACGTGCAGGTCTTTGAAATGTTTATGTACGTTTTTGAATTTAATCATGTTGTTTCCAGATGTTTTCAGACGACCTTACGGACGAGATAATTGCTCAGTTCCACATATTTCTCCGGCGCGATGTGTTCGGCGCGGTCTTGCGGGCTGATACCGACTGCCTGCAAATCCTCGTCGCCGGCAAGCTCTTTCAAATTGTTGCGTATGGTTTTGCGGCGTTGGTGGAAGGCGAGTTTCACCAGTTTGGCGAAATGCTCGAAATCGTCCGCCTTGCCGATACGGTGTTTCACTGGAATCATGCGCACCACCGCCGAATCCACTTTCGGCGCAGGGTCGAACGATTCGGGCGGCACGTCAATCAGCAGCTCCATATCGAAAAAATATTGCAGCATCACGCCCAAGCGGCCGTAGTCGTTGCTTTTCGGCGCGGCCACCATGCGCTCGACCACTTCTTTTTGCAGCATAAAGTGCATATCGACGACATCGTCCGCCACTTCCGCCAACTTGAACAAAAGCGGCGTGGAAATATTGTACGGCAGGTTGCCGACGATTTTCTTTTTGCCCGCTATGCCGTTGAAATCAAACTGCAACACATCGCCTTCGTGAATCACCAGTTTGTCGGCAAACGGCAGCGTTTTCAGACGGCCTACGATGTCGCGGTCGATTTCGATAACGTGCAGGCGGTTCAGCTTCTTCGCCAAAGGTTCGGTAATCGCCGCCAAGCCCGGACCGATTTCAATCACCACATCATCGGCCTGCGGGCGCACGGCGTTGACAATATCGGCAATAATGCGCGTGTCCTGCAAAAAATTCTGCCCGAAGCGTTTCCGGGCCTTATGTTCTTTCATCGCGTCTCTTCAAACTGTCGATCATTATAATAAGCGCGTATTGTAACTGAAAAACAAAGTCCTGTTCAGACCCGCAACCCAAGCAGCCGCCCTACGCCAATCGGGATTTCAAACCGTCCCGCAATGCAGTAATATCCCGTCCATCCTACACAGCTCGTCTGAAAACCCGCAAGGAGCAATTTCATGCAGATGAATTGGAAAAATCTACTCTCCACACAACGTTTCCGCACGAAAAACGGCGAAATCATCCCGACCGTCACGCCTTCCACCCAAGAAGGAGCCGACGCTTTGCGCACCGACTTCCATATCGACTACGACCGCGTCGTGTTCTCCGGCGCATTCCGCAGATTGGGACGTAAAACCCAAGTCCACCCTCTAGCCGAACACGACCTGACCCACAACCGCCTCACACACAGCGTCGAAGTCGCCAGCGTCGGGCGCAGTATCGGCAACCGTGTAGGCGTGATGCTGCAGGCAGGCGGTTTTTTACCGGAAAACAATACGCCGAGCGATATCGGCGCCGTCGTCCAAGTCGCCTGCCTTGCGCACGACCTAGGCAACCCGCCGTTCGGACACACCGGAGAAGACGCATTGCGCGACTGGTTCCGCAATCCCAAAAACCAGCCGTTTTTACAGACATTAAACGACGCCGAACGCAACGACATCCAAACCTATGAAGGCAATGCCCACAGCCTGCGCATCACGGCAAGTTTGGAAATGTATCCCGACGCAGGCGGCATGCGCCTGACGTCCGCCGCCATAGGCGCACTGCTGAAATACCCTTGGACCACGCAACACCCCAACGGAAGAAAAAAATTCAATATTTACCAAACCGAATTACCCTTCATCCGTCGCGTTGCAGACGAATTGGGGCTGATTGAATCAGGCAAAGACTGCTGGGTACGCCATCCCCTGTCCTACCTGATGGAGGCAGCCGACGACATCTGCTACGCCCTCTTAGATTTGGAAGACGCGGTCGAACTGGATTTGCTGAGCGACGCTGAAATCGAAAGCGTATTATCCGAACTCACGTTTGAAGAAAGCACTTGGCACGCGCAATCCAGCCGCCAGCGTTGCGCCATGTTGCGCGGCATCGCCATCGGCAAAGCGATAGAAGACGTCGCCCAAACCTTCATGATGCACCAATCCGACCTGCTAAACGGCAACTTCAAAGGCAAAGACCTGTTGGCGTTGTGCAGCCCGCAGGTTCAAAACACCTTGGAAAAAGCGAAAGAACTTGCCCGCACGCGCATTTTCCGCCACCGCACCAAACTCATGACCGAAATCGCCACTTTCCCGTGTCTCGGTTCCATTTTGGATTTATTGGTTCCCGCCGCATACGCCATGATTGCGCAAAAACAGGTCGATGTGCGCCAATCCCTCGCGCTTGATCTGTTAAAAAACCACGACCCCATCCAAGAAACCGACAGCCTGTATCGCGCCTACATGAAAATCTTAGACTTTGTCGGCGGCATGACAGACAACGCCGCCGCAAAAATGGCACAAGATTTATCGGGAGTGGGCATTTTACGATAATTAATATCTTTTATTTTCATATTGTTATTTTATTATAAATATTTTTATCCAGAAAATACTGGACAGCCGCCGACAGCTTGTATATTATTCGGTCTTCTTGATTCACGACGCAGCCGCGAAGTGATGAAAATGCACCCGTAGCTCAGTTGGATAGAGTATCTGGCTACGAACCAGAGGGTCGGGCGTTCGAATCGCTCCGGGTGCGCCACAAGATTTATCCGCGCCCATCGTCTAGCGGTTAGGACATCGCCCTTTCACGGCGGTAACCGGGGTTCGATTCCCCGTGGGCGTGCCAAATTCCGAAAGCACAGTTTGATTAAACTGTGCTTTTTCTTTGTCACTCAATTCATCACAAACAAAGTGAACCCACTTTAAAATCAATACAAGACAAACAAATCACAGCAAATACCGCCGCAAAATAAAACAAAAGAACATCACATTAAAGTCAAATCCATATATAGTGGATTAACTTTAAATCAGGACAAGGCGACGAAGCCGCAGACAGTAC
>CAUVJL010000052.1:0-16993 GCA_963552075.1 uncultured Neisseria sp. | reverse complement strand
TGGTTAGACCTTCAAAGTTGAGTATTGTACTATTTTATTTTTAATTGACTATACTAAACTCCAAAAGCCACCCCCATCCTAACCTTCCCCCGCCGGACGGGGGAAGGGACAGGTTGCTGTTGCGCAACGAGTAGTGGGGCTTTGCCCATGAGATGAATGCCAAAATGAATGCACATTCGGTTCTTGTCTGATTTTGATTACTTAAATGATGGATTTCGTGGGCAAAGCCCACGCTACTTGAGTTATTCTAAGACTGCGGTGATTGAATAAAAGGTCGTCTGAAAACGGGGATGAACGGGTTTCTCTAAAACCCGAATCTCAAAGTTTTCAGACGACCTCGTTTTAAACTGTAACCTACCCCCTCTCCCATCCGGCGGGAGAGGGCTGGGGAGAGGGTGGTTCTACGGGCCGCATGAATTTGGTTTTGCCTAAACCCACAAAACCACCCCCATCCTAACCTTCCCCCGCCGGACGGGGGAAGGGACAAGCTGTCGTTGCGGCAATCCGTAGCGTGGGTTCTACCCACGAAATGAGTGAAACGTGACCATCCAATTCAGATTGTCAGAAGATAGATTTCGTGGACAAAGCCTACACTGCAAACTGGCGAGGATTAAATAAAAGGTCGTCTGAAAACTCAACTTTCAAGTTTTCAGACGACCTTTCGCACCATGATAAGATAGTCGGCTTATGCTACTGAATTTTGATGAATCAGGCAGCCCATATACAGATTGTCGTCTTTCTGCCAGCCGAACAATTGATTTTGCTGGTCGCTGTTTTCAGCCATTAAGCCCAAAGTCAGCCAGTGGCTTTCTCGCGGAAGTTGACCTGTGTAGGGTTCGGGCGTGTGTATCAGGGGCAGATCGAAATTATCGTTCCAGCTGACGCCTGCTTGGCGAAGTTTGCCGACGTATTGTTGCGTATCTTTAGGTGGCGCGGTAAACCAGGCGGCATGGACGGTGCGGTTTTTCAAAGCATAATCGGCGTAGTGTCCGAAAGATTTGTTTTGCGCCGTTTCGTCGGACAAGGAGATGGCAATCGGACGCTGCAAAACCGCTTTGACGGGCAATTTGTTCTGTTTGGCGGCATAAGGCGAGGCGAACACCAGCCAAGTTGCGTTTTCTGTAAATTCGGCATCTGAAGCGTCCTCGTTCAGCCATGCCGAAAAAATCACATGGATGCCTTCAAATTGACGGTTTTCCACCCAATCGCTCATCAAACTTTCGCCATCGGACAAAGGCTTGATAGCCGCGCGGACACCCGCCATTTCGGCGATTTCTTCAAATCTCTGCTGCCAGTTCAAATACGCTTCTTCGTCCGGCGCATTGATGTGCAGGGTTACAGGCTGCCGATACTCCGCCAATTCGCTCAATTTTTGGTAAAAATGTTCGGCAACGTAAGGATAGCCGCTGCGCCACAGGTCTTCGTCTTCATCACGCGGAAACAGAAAAAGATCGGCATTTCGTCCGCCTGATGCTTGGGTAATGACGTCCGGCAGCGACAAGGGTTCGGGCAGGATGGTATGCGAGTCGACCAATACGATGCTTCTTTGCGCCCAATCCGTCCATTTTTTGCGGATATTCGATTTTTCGGTTTCCCAAGCATCTGCCGCCGCGCTGCGGTTCATCGACAAGATAAAGCGGTACAGCAAAGCCGCGCCCCAAACGCCAACCGGTATCAACAGATAAAACGGGCTGATTTTCAGCCACAACACAACAATCAACGCCGCAATGAAAAGCAAAGCTAATACCGTCAACCATACCCAAGGGGTATTCCACTTGCTGTTTTTGCGGGCGACGATGGTATCGGGGATATCAGGAATAGACCAGTACATAATCTTCAGATATTGATTTGAAATAAATAGAATGAGTATAACAGCAAAAAAGCCAAATGTTTTTCCAAACTTGATTTCAGGTATCTTTTTCCCGCCAAACGGATTGACCGGAAACCCCTGCCCGATGTTTTTCAGACGACCTTTTGAGCCGGATAGAAAAAAACACCGACATCGCGTAAAATATGCGCAAATTTTGTGATTCAATCAGGTCGTCTGAAACAGATTGCGCCTGATTTATTTTTCCGGAAAACACCATGAGCGAACAAAACAATCCGCAAACCGAGCCGCAGTTGGACGAAAACCAAATCATCGCCCTGCGCCGCGAAAAACTGCACAACATCCGCCAACAGCGCATTGCCTATCCCAACGACTTCAAACGCGACAGCTTTGCCGCCGATTTGCACGCCCAATACGGCGAAATCAGCAAAGAAGAACTCGACCCGCAAGCCGTTCCCGTCAAAATTGCCGGCCGCATGATGCTCAAACGCCAAATGGGCAAGGCGAGCTTCGCCACCATCCAAGACGTGACCGGCCAAATCCAGCTTTATCTGAACAACAAAGGCGTGAGTCAGGAAGTTTTGGACGATTTCAACCATTGGGACTTGGGCGACATCGTCGGCGCGGAAGGCACTTTGTTCAAAACCAACCACGGCGAATTGACCGTGCGCGTGTCCGACATCCGCCTGCTGTCCAAATCCCTGCGCCCGCTGCCCGACAAACACAAAGGCTTGAGCGATCAGGAAACCAAATACCGCCAACGCTACGTCGATTTGATTGCCAACGAAGAATCGCGCAATACGTTTATCAAACGCAGCCAAATCATCCAATCCGTGCGCAATTTCATGGTGAACGAGCATTATCTCGAAGTCGAAACCCCGATGATGCACCCGATTCCCGGCGGCGCGACGGCGAAACCGTTCGTGACCCACCACAACGCTTTGGACATCCCGCTCTACCTGCGCATCGCGCCCGAACTGTATCTGAAACGCTTGGTGGTCGGCGGTTTGGAGCGCGTGTTTGAAATCAACCGCAGCTTCCGCAACGAAGGCATGTCCGTTCGCCACAACCCCGAATTCACCATGATCGAATTCTACGAAGCCTTCTCCGACTACGAACGCATGATGCAGATGGCGGAAGACATCATCCGCAACGCATCGCGCACGGTAAACGGCACGGCGAAAATCAGCTACAACGGCAAAGAAGTCGATTTGGAAAGCCCGTTTGAACGCCTGACCATTCTCGAAGCCATCAAAAAATACAATCCGCACTACACCGACGAGCAGTTGAACGATGCGGAGTGGCTGAAAAAAGAAATCGTCAAACACGGCGAAAGCCTGCCTCCGTCCCCTGGCATCGGCAGCCTGCAACTCGCCCTGTTTGAAGGTTGTGCCGAGAGCAAACTGTGGAACCCGACCTTTATCGTCGATTACCCGGTCGAAGTTTCCCCGTTGGCACGCGCTTCGGATACCAAACAAGGTTTGACCGAGCGTTTCGAATTGTTCGTTGTCGGTCGCGAGCTGGCAAACGGCTATTCCGAGTTGAACGACCCCGAAGACCAAGCCGAACGCTTCAAATCGCAAGTGGTGCAAAAAGATGCGGGCGACGACGAAGCCATGCACTACGATGCCGACTACATCCGCGCGATGGAATTCGGTCTGCCGCCGACAGGCGGTTGCGGCATCGGTATCGACCGCTTGGTAATGCTGCTGACCGATTCGCAAACCATCCGCGACGTGATTTTGTTCCCGCAGATGCGTCCGGAATAAGGTAGGCAGATAATAAAGAAAAGGTCGTCTGAAAACCGGAAAATGGGTTTTCAGACGACCTTTTTGTTGAAGTTAAACTTAATTCAGTCTTTGTTTTTCAATTGTCTATCTAAGCTCCGTATGTGAGGTAGCCGCAAGCGGTTTTGCCGGAGGTAACGGAGCGGACGGGTGATGGATTCGCAAACCATCCGTGATGTCTGTTCACGCAAATGCGCCTCGAATAAAGTCAGCAAAGAAAAAGGTCGTCTGAAAGATAAGCCTTATTTTCAGACGACCTTTTGTTCAAGCTAAACCCGATTCAGATTCAGCCTCTGTTTTTCAACCGTCCATGCAACTCCTGCACGCTGTACACGCCTAGGTGGTCGCGGCTTTTTGCGCCTTCGCTCATGGCTTCGCCGCCGGCGATGGTGGTGTATTGCGGCACGCGTTGGGTGAGGGCGCTGCGGCGGATGCTGTGGCTGTCGGCGATGGATTGCGGGTTGCTGGATACGGTGTTCACCACCAGTGCGATTTCGCCGTTTTTAATCGCGTCCACGATGTGCGGGCGGCCTTCGGGCACTTTGTTCACCGCCTGCACCACCACGCCATGTTCTTTCAGGTAGCCCGCCGTGCCGCGGGTGGCGCAAACGCCGTAGCCCAAGGCTTGGAAGTTTTGCGCGGTTTTGACGATGTGCGGTTTGTCTTCTTCGCGCACGGAAAGGAACACTTTGCCGGTCGGGTTCAGGCGCTCGCCCGCGCCGAGTTGGGCTTTGAGGTAGGCTTCGCCGAAGGTTTCGCCCACGCCCATCACTTCGCCGGTGGAGCGCATTTCGGGGCCCAAAATCGTGTCCACGCCGGGGAATTTGATGAAGGGGAACACGGCTTCTTTAACGGCATAGAAATCGGGGACGACTTCTTTTTCCACGCCTTGCTCTTGCAGGGAAATGCCTGCCATGCAGCGCGCGCCGACTTTGGCGAGCGGTACGCCGGTGGCTTTGGAGACGAACGGAACGGTACGGCTGGCGCGCGGGTTCACTTCCAACACGAACACCACGCCGTCCTGCACGGCGAACTGTACGTTCATCAGGCCGACCACGCCCAGCGCGTAGGCCATGGCTTTGGTTTGGCGGCGGATTTCGTCTTGGATTTCTTCGCTGAGCGAGTAGGGCGGCAGCGAGCAGCCGGAGTCGCCGGAGTGGATGCCTGCCTGTTCGACGTGCTGCATGATGCCGCCGATAACGACGTCTTTGCCGTCTGAAACGCAGTCGACATCGACTTCAATCGCGTTGTTCAGGAAGAAGTCGAGCAACACGGGGCTGTCTTCGGATACCTGCACGGCTTCGCGCATGTATTTTTGCAGCTCTTCGGCGGAGTGGACGACCTGCATGGCACGGCCGCCGAGGACGTAAGACGGGCGCACGACCAACGGATAGCCGATTTCTTCGGCTTCGACGAGCGCTTCTTCTTCGTTGTGGGCGATGCGGTTGGGCGGTTGGCGCAGGCCTAAGTCGTTCAACACTTTTTGAAAGCGTTCGCGGTCTTCGGCGGCGTCGATGCTGTCGGCGGACGTGCCGATGATGTTCACACCGTTTTCAACCAGCGCGTTGGCGAGTTTGAGCGGGGTTTGACCGCCGTAATGCACAATCACGCCCCACGGGTTTTCGGTGCGGACGATTTCCAACACGTCTTCCAGCGTCAGCGGCTCGAAATAGAGGCGGTCGCTGGTGTCGAAGTCGGTGGACACGGTTTCGGGGTTGCAGTTGACCATGATGGTTTCAAAACCGGATTCGCGCAGGGCGAGTGCGGCATGAACGCAGCAGTAGTCAAATTCAATACCTTGGCCGATACGGTTTGGGCCGCCGCCGAGAATCATCACTTTTTTACGGTCGGAAGGATGGGATTCGCATTCTTCTTCGTAAGTGGAGTAGAGGTAGGCGGTTTCGGTAGCAAACTCGGCGGCACAGGTGTCGACGCGTTTGTAAACCGGATGCAGGTTCAGCGCGTAGCGGTGTTCGCGGACTTCTTTTTCGCTTACGTTTAACAATTGTGCCAAACGTTTGTCAGAGAAGCCTTTGCGTTTCAGACGGCGTAAAGCGGCGTAATCCAAATCTTGCAACTGGCCGTCTGAAACAGATTTTTCTTCTTTCACCAAGTCTTCGATTTGCGCCAAGAACCAAGGGTCGATGGCGCAGATTTCGTGGATCTCTTCCAGTGTGAATCCTGCGCGGAACGCGTCTGCCACAAACAGCATGCGCTCAGGGCCCGGGTTGGCCAGTTCGCGGCGGATTTCCGCTTTGTCTTCGCTGCGCGGATTGAAGCCGCACAAGCCGGTTTCCAAACCGCGCAAGGCTTTTTGGAAGCTTTCTTGAATGGTACGGCCCATCGCCATTACTTCGCCCACAGATTTCATTTGTGTGGTCAGGCGGTCGTCTGCGGCTGGGAATTTTTCAAAGGCGAAACGCGGGATTTTGGTCACGACATAGTCGATGGAAGGCTCGAACGACGCAGGAGTGCGACCGCCGGTAATGTCGTTGCGCAACTCGTCCAGCGTAAAGCCGACCGCCAGTTTCGCCGCCACCTTCGCAATCGGGAAGCCCGTTGCTTTGGAAGCCAGCGCGGACGAACGGCTCACGCGCGGGTTCATCTCAATCACAATCATCTCGCCGTTTTCAGGGTTCACCGCAAACTGAACGTTTGAGCCGCCGGTATCCACGCCGATTTCGCGCAATACTGCCAACGAAGCATTACGCATGATTTGGTATTCTTTGTCGGTCAATGTTTGTGCAGGCGCAACAGTGATGGAGTCGCCGGTATGCACACCCATCGGGTCGAAGTTTTCAATTGAGCAGATAATGATGCAGTTGTCGTTTTTATCGCGTACAACTTCCATCTCGTACTCTTTCCAGCCGAGAACGGACTGCTCAATCAGCAACTCATGCGTAGGCGACGCATCAAAACCGCGTTCGCAAATTGCCAAGAACTCGTCTTTATTGTAGGCAATACCGCCACCCGAACCACCCATCGTGAAAGAAGGGCGAATCAGCGTCGGGAAGCCGACCTGTTCTTGCGCTGCCAAAGCTTCGTTCATGGTGTGGCAGACAAAAGATTTCGGGCAAGACAAACCGATTTTTTCCATCGCTTCTTTAAAGCGGCCTCGGTCTTCTGCTTTGTCAATTGCGTCTTCGGTCGCGCCAATCAGCTCGACGTTGTATTTCGCCAGCACGCCGTTGCGCGCCAAATCCAGCGCACAGTTCAGCGCGGTCTGGCCGCCCATCGTGGGCAGAATCGCATCAGGCCGCTCCTTGGCGATAATCTTCTCCACCGTCTGCCACATAATCGGCTCGATGTAGGTAACATCCGCCATTTCAGGGTCGGTCATGATCGTGGCGGGGTTGGAGTTTACCAAAATGACTTTATAGCCTTCTTCACGCAAGGCTTTGCAGGCCTGTGCGCCCGAATAGTCAAATTCGCAGGCCTGACCGATAACGATAGGGCCGGCGCCGATGATAAGGATGGATTTTAGGTCGGTACGTTTGGGCATGGGGATCTGCTTTCTTAAAAATAGAGATAATTTAAAATTGTGATGGATCTTCTTTTTTGATGTCATCTAACTTGGCTTGATTCACTTTCAAATCTTTTGCACATTTTTTCTCTAATTCTTTTACTGCAAAACGTTGTATTCGAGCTGAATCCTTGTTTGAGTTTTCACGAACGGAGTCGCGACTGAATGAAATTTCCCCATAATTTTCGATATACGCTTTATATTCTGTTTCTTCTTTAGCATTGTATGTTGATCCTAGATTTTCATTTGTTTGCAACTGAACTTCAGAAAAGCCCAAGTGTTCTATTTCAGTTCGACAGTGCTGAATAGAACAATTATCTTCTACTTCAGCTCTACTTTGAGCTGGAACAATTGCGTCATCAATAACATTACCATTTGCATCTGTATTTTTAATACGATAAAAGCGAACTTTTGTCATAAGATTCCTACCTCTTAAATATGTTGGAAAATATGTTTCTATAATTTCAGCGGCAAGTCGTAGCGCATGTAGGGTGTGTGCGGTACGCACGCACGCGTTCTCCATTTTCCCTGCAACCCCAACCCACCGCGTGCGTGCCTTGCGGCACACACCCTACCGATGGTTCAAAGGCCGTCTGAAAAAACGCTCGCGGCGTTTGTTACATCTGCCTTGCGATAAAAGCTACCTGAAAAATTCCTGCCGTTGATATTTCGGGTATTCTTTTTCAGACGACCTGCAACGCCTGAATCCGCTGTAACCCGCTCCCTCCCCTGTGGGGGAGGGCTGGGGAGAGGGCATTCTCCGAATTACGGCAATCTTTCCCAACACTCTAACTTCCCCAAATACAAGCCTTGCGGCTTGTTGCCCTCTCTCTAGCTCTCTCCCACGGGAGAGAGGACGGGCGGCTGTTGGGATTAAGGGTTCCGCAAGGAAAATAGCAAGCCGTAGCCCGCATGTAGTGTATATGCGGTACGCACGCGTTCTCCATTTTCCCTGCAACCTCAACCCACCGCGTGCGTGCCTTGCGGCACACACACTACCAGTGGGTTCAAAGGCCGTCTGAAAAACGCTTGCGGCGTTTGTTCCATCTGCCTTGAGATAAAGGCTACCTGAAAAATTCCCGCTGTTGATATTTCGGGCATTCTTTTTTCAAACGACCTGTAACGCTTGAATCCGCTGCAATCTGCTCCCTCCCCCGTGGGGGAGGGTTGGGGAGAGGGCACGCCCCGAATTTCGGCAACCTTTCTCAACACCTAAATCTCCCAAATACAAACCTTGCGGTTTGTTGCCCTCTCTCTAACTCTCTCCCACGGGAGAGAGGACGGGGCTGCTGTTGGGATTAAGGGTTCTGCAAGGAAAACAGGTTGTGCAGGCTGTTTTTTACTTTTCAGACGACCTTTTAAACGCTCAATTCAGGCAGCCGGTATCCTATAATTTTCAAAAATCCAATCAAAATCAGTCATCTGCTACCGTTCAGGCTGCTTTTCCAATTTCTGTAACACGCGCAGGATTTCCGCCAGTACATCGTTTGTTTGCTGCAAAATTTCGTGATTCCAAAAACGCAGCACGGTAAAGCCCAGGCTGTTGAGATATGCCGTCCGCGCGTGGTCGTATGCGGCTTGTTCTGTGTGCTGCCCGCCGTCTGCTTCGACAATCAGCTTGGGTTTTACGCACATAAAATCAACAATATAATTTCCCATCGGCTGCTGGCGGCGGAATTTATAGCCGTTCAGACGGCCTGCCCGCAGGTGCTGCCATAATTTTGCTTCCGCCTCGCTCATTTCTTGACGCATGGCTTTGGCGCGTTGATGCAGGGCGGGGTTGTCGGCGGTCAATAGTTTTTCGGGCGGGTTCATTTTTTTATTATTAGGTGTGGGAAACCCCTTGATGACAATCTTTTTTCAGTAAGTGTAGATTAGCTTAAAAAACAACATAGCACGCGTAATCGTACAAAAACGTTGGGCTTGCCAATCCATCCTATTCTTGAGGTCGTCTGAAAAAATCTTGGCGTTTTGTATGTAGGTCTTGGTGGGTTTCTTTCCGGTAATGTTGAGAACGTTAGTTTGTTATGGTGTATTGAATGGTGGGTGCTGAGTTGCCGAATGTAGTTTTATTCTATGTCTATGATGGTTTGTACGCCTTCTAATATTTTATTGGATAGGTTTTCTAGGCTTCTTGCGCCTTCATCGACCCTCGCCCCTTTTGGCTTGAGTGTCTGATCCATGTAGATGCTGCCGGCCATGGCGGGTTCTTTCAGGCAGTGGTCTACGGAAAATTGCTCCAATTCTGCGGCGGTGGTCGGGATGGTGCATTCTGAATTGGCTATGGTTTTGCTGCTTTCAGAGATGGTTTTGTAGACGCCTTGGGTGGCGGAATCGAAGATATCCGCGCCGAGTTGGCTGATTTTTTTCAGGTCGATGGTTTTGTCACCTGCAAAGGCGGGGGCGCTCATAAGCAGGCAGAGGAGTAAAGCCGTTTTTTTCATGAAATGCCTTTATGGGTGGGTTTTCTTCAGGCGGTTTGACGGGCAAGCCGCCTTGTGGTTTGGTGTAATGTGTTAGCGATTGTTTTGTTTTTGGTAGTCGTCATTCCATGCTTGTACGGCTGTATTGGCGTCGCGTGCGACGGAGTGGATGGTGTTGCACGCGGATAATGCGCCGATTAATGCGATAAACAGGGCTACTTTTTTCATAGGGTTAATCCTTATGTTGATGGTGGTGAGTAAGGCCGGTCAGTGTTTGACCGGCATGAAATCGGTATGGTTTTTAAAAGCTGGTGATAAAGGTAATCAAGCCCAAAATGATACCGGGGGCGTTTGCCAGTACGACGGGGTAGTCGCGTTTTTCTTTCAGAAAGCCGTAGGCAACCCATAATGTGCAGTTGATGGCGGCAACGAGGGGTTGCAGCGGCGAGCCGGGGTTGCCGGCCAGGTTGTTTTGGATTTGCGGGATATAGGAAACGTACATGCCTACTGCGGTCAGGGTAGCGACGACGGAGAGGACGCGCATTTGTTTTTCAGTCATGGTTTTCCTTTCTGATTTGAGGATTGAGGGGATTTTTTCAGACGACGTTTTGTGTTGAGGGTGCTGAAAAATCTCTGTATTTTTCTGTTTAAAGGTTTCAGAACATCTGCCTAATTACCAGCTTTCTTGGGTTTACTGCTTCTTTATTAGGTAAGAGAGAATTATTTAGTTAAGGTAGGTTGAGTCATAAATCAAAATAATAGCTGTTGAATTAGCTCTAGGTTGTATTCATTTTCTTAACCTGCTCGCATCTTTAAATTACTTAAATTGTTTGCGGTCATTAGCATCTTTAAGTTCTTGCTCTGTAGGAGGGTACAAGTTATACCAATCATATTTATAGACTGTTTCGCGTAGACTATTTAATTCTTGTGAAACAGGAATTTCTTCGCCGGGAAGCCCAGTTGTTTCGTTAACCACTAGAGTCATTAATGGTGGTAAGTTGTTTTCATTACAATAAAAAGCGATGTTACCTAGAATTCCGCCAAGAACACCGGTTGCAGGTTTTCCAAACATTAAAATGGATAAAGTCTTATAACTATGCGTTTGTCTATGCATTGCAGCAGAAATAAGAATTTGCCATGCTTGCAAGGCGCGTCTAGATTGTGATGAATTTGGATTAAAATATTGAATCATTTTAACTTTCCTATGATAAGTCAAAATTAAGTTAGGTAATCTTTCTTATTCAGACGACCTTGTTGAGTTGAGAGGTCGTCTGAAAAGGCGGTTTATTGTTTTGCCGGTTTCATATTGTCAATGAATTTGTCAAACAGATAGCCGACATCCTGCGGGCCGGGGCTGGCTTCGGGGTGGCCTTGGAAGCAGAACACGGGTTTGTCGGTCAGCTCGATGCCTTGCAAGGTGTTGTCGAACAAGGATTTGTGGGTAATCCTTGCGTTGGCGGGCAGGGTGTCGGCATCGACGGCGAAACCGTGGTTTTGGCTGGTGATGACGACTTTGCCGCTGTCCAAGTCTTGTACCGGATGGTTGGCGCCGTGGTGGCTGAAGCGCATTTTCAGGGTTTTCGCGCCGATAGCGAGGCTGATCAGCTGGTGTCCCAAGCAAATGCCGAAAATAGGTTTGCCGCTTTCCATTAATTTCTGTACGGCTTTGATGGCGTAGTCGCAAGGCTCGGGGTCGCCGGGGCCGTTGGACAGGAATACGCCGTCAGGATTGAGTGCCAAGACGTCTTCCGCGCTGGTTTGTGCGGGAACGACAGTCAGGCGGCAGCCGCGTGCGGCGAGCATGCGCAGGATGTTGGTTTTGACGCCGAAATCGTAGGCGACAACGTGGTAAGGCTGTTCGGAAGGGGTAACGAAACCTTTGCCCAATTCCCATTCGCCTTCGGTCCATTCGTAAGTTTCTGTGCAGGAAACTTCTTTTGCCAGGTCTTTACCAACCATGCTGCCGAATGCGGCGATGAGTTCTTGTGCTTTTTCAACGGTGGCATCTGCACCGGTCAAAATCGCGCCGCCTTGTGAGCCTTTTTCACGCAACAGGGTGGTCAGGCGGCGGGTGTCGATGTCGGCGATGGCGACGGTTTTGTTGCGTACCAAATAGTCGTGCAGGCTTTCGGATGCACGGAAGTTGCTGTGCAAGAGCGGCAGGTCGCGGATAATCAAACCGGCGGCGTAAACGCTGCGGCTTTCTTCATCTTCGGCGTTGGTGCCGGTGTTGCCGATGTGGGGATAGGTAAGGGTAACGATTTGTTTGCAGTAGGAAGGGTCGGTCAGGATTTCCTGATAGCCGGTCATGGAAGTGTTGAACACGACTTCGCCGGAAGTCGAACCTTCGTAACCGATTGATGTGCCGTGAAATACGCTGCCGTCAGCGAGAACGAGAAGAGCCGGAGTGGTCATGATGAATCCTGTTTGCCTGATGATGGTCGGTTTGCAGAAACGGGCAGGGGTCGTCTGAAAATTGTTTACAAAAAAGACCGCCTGAGAAAATATCGGCTAAAAAAAAACACGCCCCGCAGCCTTGATTTTGCTGCGTAACGTGCTTTTTCAGGCATAGCTGCCTATGCCGTAGAAGCAATGCATTCTACGTCAAAAAGCCGCATCGTTCAAGCCGTGACTTGGCAATGGATTTTGCCTTTACAATCGCGCCGCCTGTTTCATTTTCGCCATTGTTCGCCGCGTCAGATAAAAAAAACAGCCCGAACCCCACATAAATGACATCGTAAATGTTAGAATCTCATTCCGAGAAAATAAAAACAACGTCATCATCCGTCAACCGACGATTTTATGAAAAAAGAACGCATTATGAAAAACAAATCTTCACGTTGCCCCGGCTCCATCCGTCCGATGATTTACAGCATCGCCTCCGCGCTCGCCCTGATGGGGGGGGCGGCAAATGCTGCGACAAGCGAGTTCGCCAAAGTCCCACTGTATCTGCAAAATGAATCTAAAATCGATAAACAGCCTGAAGTTAAACACAACATTATGCTGTTTATTGATGATTCGGGTAGTATGGATTTCAGTTCTATCAACGGGAGACCTATTTCAGTAAGGAATGGCAATACATCTCATGAATCGCGAATGAGGGTTGCCAAAAGAGCTCTACGTGAAGTGCTGGGTAAATATGGCAAAGATTTTAATTGGGCATTACAAACTTTGAATAATTCGGGGGGGGGAGATACTACCGATGAGGAAGGATTTGATGTTCCAGCGGCTGAAATTGCAAATAGGGTAGAATGGATTCGTCCCGAAGGGGGAACACCAACTACCTCACGTTATTTCGAGTTGGTCAGTCAAATTGTTATGCCGAAAGTGAAATACCGTTGTCAGAAATCATATGTGGTTTTGATGTCGGATGGTGATGCCAACCTGAGCTGTAGGCGGGATAATACGGGGAGAATCTGGTCTAGGCCCGATTTTGGATATGGTTATGATCGCTACTCGAAATATTACAATAAAAATAGATATATAAGTAACCCATTTTATAAGGATAGCATTCCATACAATGAGGCATATAATTATTTTGGTGCTAGACCTCATGGCTTCTGCCAATATGAACAAGGGGGGGCGTACGATACCTCTTGGGATAGAAATGATGGCTTAGCCTTCTTTAGCAAAAAACTTGCGGAAAAAGATTTTAAAACCGAAGGAATGGATTATGCGGGTAAAAGCTGGAACGGCGATCCTAAAGATCCAGCGGATTACAGCAAACAACTGGTGCAGACCTTTACCGTAGGCTTCGGGCAAGGTATTACGAATTCAGGAAAGAGGTATTTACAGCTGGCTGCTAGCCGCCCCGAGTATTACTATGAGGCAGATAAACCCGAAAGTTTGTCGAAGGCATTTAACGACATTGTAGAGCAGATTAAATCTGATACGAAAAATGTGGGTTATGACGATGTAGGTGCGACCGCGCCTGCAACGACCAGCAGCAGCCTTCCTGGTATGTCGGCAGTTATCGGCTTGAAAACAAACTCTTGGAGTAGCCAGATTATTTTCCAAAGATTAGGGAAGGATGGTCGTCGTAGTGAAGAATTGAAGCTGTACCCGTCGTTTGTAAACCGTAAAACCCTGATTAATACGGGTTCAAGTACTTATTTTATTAATAATATTCCCAATAATACTTTAAACAATGCTTATTTTGATATTGCAGATAATGGTAAAAATTCGGGTGAATGGCGTGATTTGCTGAATTGGACGGGGCGTATCGGTGATGATAAATCAATACAAGATAAATCAAAAAACACACCGTACAGTCAGGTTTACCGTATTCGGGAAGGTGATCAGCGTGATTTGGGCGATATTTTGGACGGTTCGGTCGCTGCTGTCGGTAATAAGGTTACATATAAAGTTGGCAACGATACTATCGAGCGTCAGAAATATATGGTTGCGGCTGCGAATGACGGCATGGTGCATTTGTTCCAAACCTCGTCAGATGCAAATCATCCGTATGAGCTGAAAGTCAGTTACATTCCTTCGACAATGGAGCGGGATGTCGCAGACGGAAATAATGTGAAAACAGTTACTTTGGCAAAGGTTTTGAAAAATATTGCCAAAGACAGCTATACATCGTCTATTACCAATCATGAATATATGATTAACGGCGGATTTACCTTGCGTCAGACTCCGGAAAATGATACTCAGCGCGTATTTATGTTCGGTGCGATGGGGCAAGGTGGTCGTGGTGCGTATGCCCTGAATATCGGTGGTAATGTAGATAAAGCTACCAAAACAGGTCTGGATGTCGCCGATACCGAATGGAATAAAACAGTTCCATTGTTTGAAACCATTAAAGGTGAGAAAAACACATTGGGCTATACCATCGGTACGCCGCAAATCGGACGCGTCTCAGTTAACAGACCTGCTGATAACGGGCGTGTAGATACAAAAGAAAACATTCGTTATGCGGGTTTTCTTGCCAGCGGTTATCGTGTTGAAGATAAAACCGATGCGAAAAACGAAACTGCATTATACATATATGAAATGTTAGGCAAGGAAGTCGGTACGGGCGATAAACGCGGTAGCGGTACAGGTAAAGCACCGGGCGAATTGTTGAAAAAAATCGAAGTCCAAGGCGGTGTAGGCGGTCTGTCCACGCCGACCCTTGTGGACACTGATTTTGACGGTGTAATTGATGTTGCGTATGCAGGCGACCGTGGAGGCAATATGTATCGTTTCGACCTGCGCGGCGAAAAACCAGACAACTGGAAGGCTGTTAAAATCTTTACGGGTTCCCCCAGCAAACCGATTACCTCCGCGCCCGCCGTTTCCCGCCGCAGAGCAAACGAATATGTCGTGATTTTCGGTACGGGCAGTGAGATTTATCAAAATGATCTGACCAATAAAGACAAGCAGTCTATTTACGGTGTTTATGAAGATTTGACACCGAATCAGACCGTAAACGCTGCTTCCGAAAGTGATTTGCAACAACAAGAGTTTCGTCCTGAAGAAAAAGGAAAAGAAGGTTATATTTATCTAACTAACAACCAGGTTGCTAAAACCCAAAAAGGTTGGAAAATCGATTTGCGTGATGGTGAACGGGTAAACGTCAAACCGACTATGATCTTGCGTACTGCTGTTGTGACTGTGCGTCGTTATGATTCTGTTACAGAAGAAAAATCTGCTGGTGCCGATGTTTGTTTGCCAACCAGTACAAGTGTAAAAACTGTGGCAAAAACTTCGTTCATTGGTGTGAATGCTGATAATGGAGGTGCATTGAACGCACGCAACGCACGCTTTACACCTGATAATGTTATCCGAAAATTGGACGGCTTCGGTATGCAATACGCCAATGGTTTGACTCGGGATGGGGTTATCAGCTTTACCTTCCTCAATCCGAGCAAATTGGATGATTCCCCTGTGACCGCAGACGGGGACTCAGGAGGTACGGGTACGGATAAAGAGCTATCAGTTACGTCGAGTACGCCAAATAATAAATGCTTCTCCAATAAAGCAACCCGCAGCCTGCTGTTAAATAAGGGGGAGTCTTTGACAGTAGAAGGCCGTATCTGTGGTCTGCAACGTATCAGCTGGCGCGAGCTGTTTTTCTGATTGGTTCGTGTAAGCGTATGAAGACCAAGAGGTCGTCTGAAAACGTGGAAACAGGTTTTCAGACGACCTTTGTTTTATAGTGGATTAACTTTAAGAGACCTTTGCAAAATCCCCCAAAATCCCCTAAATTCCCACCAAGACATTTAGGGGATTTTCCATGAGCACCTTCTTCCAGCAAACCGCACAAGCCATGATTGCCAAACACATCGACCGCTTCCCGCTATTGAAGTTGGATCAGGTGATTGATTGGCAACCGATCGAACAATACCTGAATCGTCAGAAAATCCGTTACCTCCGAGACCACCGCGGCCGTCCCGCCTATCCCCTGTTGTCCATGTTCAAAGCCGTCCTGCTCGGACAATGGCACAGCCTCTCCGATCCCGAACTCGAACACAGCCTCATCACCCGCATCGATTTCAACCTGTTTTGCCGTTTTGACGAACTGAGCATCCCCGATTACAGCACCTTATGCCGCTACCGCAACTGGCTGGCGCAAGACGACACCCTGTCCGAATTACTCAAACTGATTAACTGCCAACTGGCCGAAAAAGGCCTAAAAGTAGAGAAAGCATCCGCCGCCGTCATTGATGCCACCATTATTCAGACTGCCGGCAGCAAACAGCGTCAGGCCATAGAAGTCGATGAGGAAGGACAAGTCAGCGGCCAAACCACACCGAGTAAGGACAAAGATGCCCGCTGGACAAAGAAAAACGGCCTCTACAAACTCGGTTACAAACAACATACCCGTACCGATGAGGAAGGCTATATCGAGAAACTGCACATCACCCCTGCCAATACCCATGAGTGCAACCATCTGTCCCCTTTGTTGGAAGGCATTGCCGAAGGTACGACCGTCTATGCCGACAAAGGCTACGACAGTAAGGAAAACCGGCAACATCTGGAAGACCATCAGTTGTTAGACGGCATTATGCGCAAAGCCCACCGCAACCGTCCGCTGACGGAAGCGCAAACCAAACGCAACCGATATTTGTCGAAGACCCGTTATGTGGTCGAACAAAGCTTCGGTACGCTGCACCGTAAATTCCGCTACGCCCGGGCAGCCTATTTTGGTCTGCTCAAAGTGAGTGCGCAAAGCCATCTGAAGGCGATGTGTTTGAACCTGTTGAAAGCGGCTAACAGGCTAAGTGTGCCTGTTGCAGCCTAAAAGGCGGCCCGGATGCCTGATTATCGGGTATCCGGGGAGGATTAAGGGGATATTTGGGTAAAATCAGGAGCAATTAGGGGCGGAAATAGACGAAAACCTGTGTTTGGGTTTCGGCTGCCGGGGGGAAGGGCTTTTTTGCAAAGGTCTCAGGTTGTCGGTTTGGTCGTAATCGAGACGGTAGGTTTCGCCGTTTTCGTTGGT
>CAUVJL010000051.1:0-17048 GCA_963552075.1 uncultured Neisseria sp. | reverse complement strand
AACCTGTTTTTGGGTTTCGGCTGCCGGGGGGAAGGGCTTTTTTGCAAAGGTCTCAGATAGTACGAAACCGATTCACTTGGTGCTTCAGCACCTTAGAGAATCGTTCTCTTTGAGCTAAGGCGAGGCAACGCCGTACTGGTTTAAAGTTAATCCACTATATATTGAAAAAGCCGGGTTTCGCATCAGGCAAAATCCGGCTTGAAAAGCGGTTGAAAAGGCTTTTGGTCGATATCTGATTGTCGTCTTATGCCTGATAATCGATGCCCAACTGTTTCAGCAGATATTCAAATGTTTCCGGCGTATCGAAGTGGAGGACGATTTTGCCTTTTTTGTGATTGGTGGTTTTGACTTCCGCGTTAACGCCCAGCCTTTCGGTCAACACGTCGTTCAGACGACGTATATCGGGGCTGATGGTTTTTTTGATTTCCTGTTTGGTTTGATGGGCGATTTGGCTGCGGCGTTCGACTTCGCGCACCGACCAACCGTTTTTTACCGCTTTTTGCGCCAATTCAAGCTGCTCGACCACGGGCAGGGTCAGCAGGGCGCGGGCGTGTCCCATTTCAAGATGGCGGTGGTAGAGCATTTCTTGGACCGGCTCGGGCAGGCTCAACAGGCGCAGGCTGTTGGAAATGGCGCTGCGGCTTTTGCCGACCGCCTTGGCGATGGTTTCATGAGTCAGTCCGAACTCGTCGGCGAGGCGTTTCAAACCTTGCGCTTCTTCAATCGGGTTTAAGTTTTCGCGTTGCAGGTTTTCAATCAAACCCATTGCCAGCGCAGTCTCGTCGCTGATGGTTTTGATGACGACCGGAATCTCGGTCAGTCCGGCGAGCTGGGATGCGCGCCAGCGGCGTTCGCCGGCGATCAGTTCATATTGGGAAAGGCCGTGTTCGCGCACGATGACCGGCTGGATAACGCCTTGCGCTTTAATCGAATCCGCCAGCTCCTGCAAGGCTTCGTCGTCCATCTGTACCCGCGCCTGATAGCGGCCGGGTTGGATGTCGTTGATGGCGACGGTAGTCAGGCGGTCGCTGCTGCTGTTGTCCACGCCGTTGGAAATCAGGGAATCTAAACCGCGGCCCAAACCGCCTTTTGCTTTTGCCATATCGTGTCCCTTTCAGACGACCCTAAGGATGAAAAAACAGTATTCTATCGGATATTCACAAGCGCCGACAATTTGTATTGCTGTGTTATTCCAAGTGGCGATTTTTACTATAATGAACCCCCTCGGTTATTTTTCAGACGACCCACAGAAAGATTATTTATGACCCGACGCCTGATTATCGGCATCAGCGGTGCCAGCGGTTTCCAATATGGAGTCAAAGCCTTACAGCTTTTGCGCGCACATGACGTCGAAACGCATTTGGTGGTTTCCAAAGGTGCGGAAATGACACGCGCTTTGGAAACGGGCTACACAAAAGAAGAAGTCTATGCGCTCGCCGATGTCGTGTATTCCGTCAACCACATCGGCGAACGCATTGCCAGTGGCTCGTTTAAAACAGACGGGATGTTGATTGCGCCTTGCTCCATGCGGACGCTGGCATCCGTCGCGCACGGGTTCGGCGACAATCTTTTGACCCGCGCTGCCGATGTGGTTTTGAAAGAACGCCGGCGGTTGGTGTTGATGGTGCGTGAAGCGCCGTTAAACCTTGCCCATATTGAAAACATGCGCCGAGTGACCGAAATGGGCGGCATTATTTTCCCGCCCATCCCTGCCATGTATCAGCAGCCGCAAACCATTGACGACATCATTACCCATAGCGTGGCACATGCTTTGGACATGTTCGGTATCGAGACCGAGGGCGTGCCCAGATGGAACGGCGGACAAACCGAAGCAGACTGAAGACAATGCAGTTTGATAACGGAACTTTGCCGCCCCGAAGCTCGCCGCAAACGTGCTAAGCTGCTGAATTTTCCAGCAGAATCAGGTATAATGGCGGTCTATTTCCGTCCGTCGGACAGCTTGACCGTCCGGGTGGCGCGCTCAACTGTCGTTCAGACGACCTCAGCAGAAATTCTTTTAAAAAAATCTTACAGATAAAGACCATGACTGACCAAAAACACGAAGAATACGGCGCCGACAGCATACAAGTGCTGGAAGGCTTGGAAGCGGTACGCAAACGCCCCGGTATGTATATCGGCGACACGCAGGACGGCAGCGGCCTGCACCACATGGTGTTCGAGGTGCTCGACAACGCCATTGACGAAGCGCTCGCCGGATATTGCGACAAAATCACCGTAACCATCCATGCCGACAATTCCGTCAGCGTGGCCGACAACGGCCGCGGTATGCCGACCGGCATCCATCCGAAAGAAGGCCGCTCCGCCGCCGAAGTCATCATGACCGTCTTGCACGCAGGCGGCAAATTCGACAACAACAGCTACAAAATCTCCGGCGGCCTGCACGGCGTGGGCGTCTCCGTCGTCAACGCACTGTCCGACTGGGTAACACTGACCATCTACCGCGACGGCAAAGAACACTTCGTCCGCTTCGTACGCGGCGAAACCGAAGAGCCGTTGAAGGTTGTCGGCGATTCCGACAAAAAAGGCACGACCGTGCGCTTCCTCGCCAGCGCGGAAACCTTCGGCAATGTCGAATACAGCTTCGACATCCTTGCCAAACGCATCCGCGAGCTTTCCTTCCTGAATAACGGCGTGGACATCGAGCTGACCGACGAACGCGACGGCAAACACGAAAGCTTCGCCCTCTCCGGCGGCGTGGCCGGCTTCGTGCAATACATGAACCGCAAAAAAACGCCGTTGCACGAAAAAATCTTCTACGCGTTCGGCGAAAAAGACGGCATGAGCGTCGAATGCGCGATGCAATGGAACGACAGCTACCAAGAAAGCGTGCAATGTTTCACCAACAACATTCCGCAACGCGACGGCGGTACGCACCTGACCGCATTACGCCAAGTGATGACCCGTACCATCAACAACTATATCGAAGCCAACGAAGTCGCCAAAAAAGCCAAAGTGGAAACCGCCGGCGACGATATGCGCGAAGGCCTGACCTGCGTGTTGTCCGTCAAACTGCCCGATCCGAAATTCTCATCGCAAACCAAGGATAAACTGGTTTCCAGCGAAATCGGCCCCGTTGTCAACGAAGTCATCAACCAAGCCCTGACCGACTTCCTTGAAGAAAACCCAACCGAAGCCAAAATCATCACCAGCAAAATCGTCGATGCCGCCCGCGCGCGCGAAGCCGCACGAAAAGCCCGCGAAATTACCCGCCGCAAAGGTGTGATGGACGGTTTGGGCCTGCCGGGCAAACTCGCCGACTGCCAAGAAAAAGACCCTGCCCTGTCCGAACTCTACCTCGTCGAGGGTGACTCCGCAGGCGGTTCCGCCATGCAGGGCCGTGACCGCAAATTCCAAGCGATTTTGCCGCTCAAAGGTAAAATTTTGAACGTCGAAAAAGCACGTTTTGAAAAAATGCTGGCCAGCCAAGAAGTCGCCACGCTGATTACCGCTTTGGGCGCAGGCATCGGCAAAGAAGAATTCAATGCCGAAAAACTGCGCTACCACCGCATCATCATCATGACCGATGCCGACGTGGACGGCGCGCACATCCGCACCCTGCTCCTGACCTTCTTCTACCGCCAAATGTCCGAGCTGGTCGAGCGTGGCTACATCTACATCGCCCAGCCGCCGCTCTACAAAGCCAAATACGGCAAGCAGGAGCGTTACCTCAAAGACGAACTGGAAAAAGACCAATGGCTGCTCGGCCTCGCCTTGGAAAAAGCCAAAATCGTTTCAGACGACCGCACCATCGAAGGCGCAGAACTTGCCGACACCGCCAAACAATTCCTGTTGGCGAAAACCGTTATCGAACAGGAAAGCCGCTTCGTGGACGAACTCGTCCTGCGCGCCATGCTGCACGCATCGCCCATTGATTTGACGTCGTCTGAAAACGCCGATAAAGCCGTTGCCGAACTTTCCGGTTTGCTCGACGAAAAAGAAGTCGCCCTCGAACGCATCGAAGGCCACGAAGGCAACCGCTTCATCAAAATCACCCGCAAGCTGCACGGCAACGTCATGGTCAGCTACATCGAACCCAAGTTCCTCAACAGCAAAGCCTACCAAACCCTCACCCAAACCGCCGCCGCGCTCAAAGGCTTGGTCGGCGAGGGCGCCAAGCTCTACAAAGGCGAGAACGAGTACGACGTGGACAGCTTTGAAACCGCGCTGAACATCCTGCTCCAAAACGCCCAAAAAGGCATGTCCATCCAGCGATACAAAGGATTGGGCGAGATGAACCCCGAGCAGCTTTGGGAAACCACGATGGACCCTGCCGTGCGCCGTTTGTTGAAAGTGCGCATCGAAGATGCCATCGCCGCCGATGAAGTGTTCGTTACCCTGATGGGTGACGAAGTCGAACCGCGCCGCGCCTTCATCGAAAACAACGCCCTGATTGCGCAAAACATTGACGCTTGATAGGGGCTGAAACATGAAAAGGTCGTCTGAAAATGGGGATTTCCGGTTTTCAGACGACCTTTTTGATTGGTGGGAACGTTGCGGCGCCATACCGCATGAAATATTTGAACCATATGGTTTGTTGCCCTGATAAACCGATATAGTGGGTTAAATTTAAATCAGGACAAGGCGACGAAGCCGCAGACAGTACAGATAGTACGGAACCGATTCACTTGGTGCTTCAGCACCTTAGAGAATTGTTCTCTTTGAGCTAAGGCGAGGCAACGCCGTACTGGTTTAAAGTTAATTCACTATAAAACGTCACTGTCTGTACCTTTGGGTAACAAATTGCGACCAATCGGAAATTTTATCCGCATTTTTTTCAAATTATAGGCATATTAATATGCAAACGTAGTTTGATTATTGCAAACTTCCTTCTTGGGTCACGCCGGAGCGTATGGTGTTTCGGCTGTCCGCATTTTTTAACTCATTTTTATGGAAACCCCATGATGAAAAGCAACCGTCTTGCCTGCGCTGTTTTGGCAGCCTTGTTATCCCTCCAAACCTTGCCTGCGTATGCCGCCAAACCAGATACTGCTTCAGCCGTCGAAGCATCTGCGCCAAACTCGAAAAATGCTTCAACTGTTTCAGAGGACGAGATCGCCAAACAAACAATCACCGGCCCGGCAGTTATCGACTTGGGCAACCAGGCAAAACTGAAACTGCCCGCCAAAATGGTCTTTATTAAAAAAGATGCCGCCAATAGCTTGATGGAAGAATGGGGTAATGGCACAAATCCCGACCGCTACGGGCTGATTATTCCAGAGCAAAAAAATAAAGACAGCGCAGCCCCTTGGTGGGTCGATTTGAATTTCAATGATTCCGGTTACATCAAAGACGACGATGCCAAAGAATGGGATGTCGAAGGCATGCTCAAGCAGCTGAAAGAAGGTTCTGAGGAGCAAAACAAAGAACGTGCCGCCCGCAACCTGCCTGAATTGGAAACGCGCGGCTGGGTGGAAAAACCGCAATATGATGCGGCTACCCATCGCCTGATTTGGTCGATTGACGTTTGGGAGAAAAACAAACCCGACCAAAATCCTGCCATCAACTACAACACTTACCAGCTCGGCCGCGAAGGCTTTATCCAACTGACCATGGTCACCGATTTGAACAGCGTAGACCAATACAAACCTATCGCACGGGAATTATTGGGCAATATCGAATTCAACGAAGGCAAGCGTTACAGCGATTTCAATGCCGCGACCGACAAAGTGGCGGAATACGGATTGGCTGCCTTAGTCGGCGGATTGGCTGCGAAAAAACTGGGCTTGTTGGCTCTTGCAGGCGCATTGCTCGCCAAATTCGGCAAATTGATTGCTGTCGGCGTGATTGGGGCAGGCGCGCTGTTTAAAGGCTTATGGCGCAAAAAAGATAAAAATCAAAGCGAAGAATAAGTTTCTGCGAAACTAAAAAAGGTCGTCTGAAAATTTTCAGACGACCTTTTCAACGTTTTAAGAACGAATCCGTTTCAACACTTCTTCCTTACCGATTAATGCCAACACGGCATCGACGCTGGGGGTTTTCGCTGTGCCGCAGACGGCGAGGCGCAGGGGCATGCCGAGTTTGCCCATTTTGATGCCTTCTTCGTCGCAGAAGGGTTTGAACAGGTCGTGGATGGCTTCGGCGTTCCAGTTTTCCAGCCCTTCGAGGCGTTCGGCGAAGCGCAGCATACGGGCGGCGGCTTCGTCGTCCCAATGTTTCTGCACGTCCGCTTCGGCGGGCGTTTGTTTGACGTAGAAGTAGAGGCACTCGTCGGCGAGCGTGTTCAGGTCTTGGGCGCGGTCTTTGACCAGTGCCAACACGTCTTCCAACGCGGGTTTTGCCGTGTCGTAAATGTCGCGCAGGGCAAGGCGGGGTTTGACGAGTTCGGCGAGTTTTTCGTTGGGCGTGATTTTGATGTGTTCGCCGTTGATCCAGTAGAGTTTCTTCAAGTCCATACGGCTTGGAGACGGGGAAACGTCTTTCAAATCAAACCATTCGATGAATTGTTCCATCGTGAAGAACTCGTCGTCGCCGTGCGCCCAGCCCAAACGCGCCAGATAGTTGAGCATGGCTTCGGGCAGGATGCCCATCGCGCCGAAATCGGTGATGGCGACGGTATCGCCGCTGCGTTTGGAGATTTTTTTGCCTTGTTCGTTGAGAATCATGGGCAGGTGGCCGTATTCGGGCAGGTTCGCGCCGATGGCTTTTAAGATATTGATTTGTTTCGGGGTATTGTTCACATGGTCGTCGCCGCGGATAACGTGGGTAACGCCCATGTCGTAGTCATCCACGACAACGCAGAAGTTGTAGGTCGGTGTGCCGTCGGCGCGGGCAATAATCAGGTCGTCGAGCGCTTCGTTGGGAATGGAGATTTCGCCTTTGACCAAGTCCGTCCATTTGGTCACACCGTCCAGAGGCGTTTTGAAACGGACAACAGGTTGCACGTCGGCAGGGATTTCGGGCAGGGTTTTGCCTTCTTCCGGACGCCAACGGCGGTCGTAAGTCGCCGTACCTTCTTTTTCGGCTTTCTCGCGCATGGCTTCCAGCTCTTCTTTGCTGCAATAGCAGTAGTAGGCGGCGCCTTTTTCTAAAAGTTCGGCAATGACTTCTTTGTAGCGGTCGAAACGGCGGGTTTGGTAAACGACGTTGTCGGCATTGTCGTAGTCCAGGCCGACCCATTTCATGCCGTCGAGGATGATGTTGACGGATTCGGCAGTAGAGCGCGCCAAGTCGGTGTCTTCGATACGCAATAGGAACTCGCCTTTATGATGGCGGGCAAACGCCCATGAAAACAAGGCGGTGCGCACGCCGCCGATGTGCAGGTAGCCGGTGGGGCTGGGGGCGAAACGGGTTTTGACGGTCATGATGGCTCCAGAATCTTTTAAAACGGGTATTTTACTGTTTTTAGACGGAATCGGACAATGAAAGGTCGTCTGAAAACCTCAAAATTCGGTTTTCAGACGACCTTTTTTCCTTTATTCGTCTTCTGTTTTACTCATTGTCAGCCAGTCCCAAAAGTTTTCGCTCCATTTGCCGATGCGGTAGAGGAAGAGGGCGTAGCTTTCTTGAAGCAGGAATTTGTTTTTTTCCTTGCTTTGGTCGAACCGCGTGGTCGGCGTGGCGGAGATGTAGGCTTCGATGTCGAGGTCGGAGGCGATTTCGAGGGCGCGGGCGAGGTGGTAGGGGTCGCTGACGATGATGATGCTTCCGATGCCCTCGGCGCGCAATATCGGGCGGATATTGCGGATGTTTTCGTAGGTGTTGCGCGAGGTGTTTTCAAAGAGGATGTTGTGCGCGGGTATGCCTTGTTTGAGGGCGTAGCGCCGACCGACTTCGGCTTCGGTCATGTAGCCTTTTTTGGATGTGCCGCCGGTAAAAACGATTTTTTCAACGCGGTGGCTTTGGTAGAGGGTGATGGCGTGGTTGATGCGTTCGCGGAAGATGGGCGAGGGTCGTTTGTCCCATGCGGCGGCGCCGAGCACGAGGGCGGCATCGGCGCGGACATGACCGGGCAGGGGCTGCGAGCCGGTGTGGTACACCTGCCATGCGCCCTCACCGAATATGCCGAGTACCAACAGGATACTCAGGCCTATGCCGCGAAAGAGGTAGTAGCGCAAGCCGTTGCGGCTGCGAAACAGGGAAATCATGTAGAGACGGCCTTCCCGCGCTTCAGTCCAACAGGGCTTCGATGTTTTCGAGCGGTCTGCCGGTGGCGGCTTTGTCCTGTGTGGTCAGGATGGGGCGTTCGAGCAGGGCAGGGTGGGCGGCGATGGCTTCGAGCAGAGCTTGGTTGTCGAGGTCGGGCTTGTCCAAACCGAGTTCTTTGTACAAGTCGTCTTTGACGCGCATCATACCGCGTACAGACTCCAAGCCCAGCTTGGCGAAAATGTCTTTCAGTGTCGCCAAGTCGGGCGGGGTGTCGAGGTATTTGACGACTTCGGCTTTGATGCCGCGCGCTTCGAGCAGGTCGAAAGCGGCGCGCGATTTGCTGCAACGCGGATTGTGGTAGAGCGTGAATTCAGACGACATAGGGTTCTCCAATGTTTTTAGATTTTGCTGATGGGCTTTATTATCGGCTGCCTTGGCGATTTCCTCAACTTATCACCCAATAATCGTCATTTTTTACCGCTAAAATCCAACATCTTCATTTTCTCCATAGACAGCACGCTGAAAGGGGTTACAATGCCATCATCTGATTGATGCAAAGGATGGAACTTATGAAAAAATTATTGCTTGCCTCTGTTTTGATGACTGCCGCCCTGTCCGCCCCTGCGTTTGCCGCCGACCCGCTGGCGGGCTGGAACGACAACAAACCGCAAAGCCTGCAATCTCTCAAAGCCCCCGTGCGCGTGGTGAACCTGTGGGCGACCTGGTGCGGCCCGTGCCGTAAGGAAATGCCCGCCATGTCCGCATGGTACAAAGCGCAGAAAAAAGGCAGCGTCGATATGGTCGGTATCGCGTTGGATACTTCCGACAACATCGGCAAATTCCTGAAACAAACCCCCGTCAGCTATCATGTTTGGCGCTATACCGGCGCGGACAGCCGCAATTTCATGAAGTCTTACGGCAACAACGTCGGCGTATTGCCGTTCACCGTTGTCGAAGCCCCGAAATGCGGCTACAAACAAACCATCACCGGCGAAGTCAACGAAAAAAGCCTGACCGCCGCCGTCAATGCGGCTAAAGAGAAATGTAAATAAGCCAGGCTGAAAGCGAACTGAGAAAACAAAAAGGTCGTCTGAAAACCAAAATCTCTGGTTTTCAGACGACCTTTTTATCTTTTGAGGTTTATACGCCCTGTTTCAGGCTGGCTTCGATGAAACCGTCCAAATCGCCGTCCAATACGGCTTTGGTGTTGCCGACTTCGTAGCCTGTACGCAAGTCTTTGATGCGCGAGGAGTCCAAAACGTACGAACGAATTTGGCTGCCCCAACCCACATCGGACTTGCCTTCTTCCAATGCCTGTTTCTCTTCATTGCGTTTGCGCATCTCCAATTCATACAGTTTGGATTTCAACATTTCCATCGCAGCGGCTTTGTTGGCGTGTTGCGAACGGTCGTTTTGACATTGCACCACAATCCCTGTCGGCTCGTGGGTAATACGCACGGCGGAGTCGGTTTTGTTGATGTGCTGACCGCCCGCGCCCGATGCGCGATAGGTGTCGATGCGCAAATCGGCCGGGTTGATTTCGATTTCGATGGAATCGTCGATTTCAGGGTAAACAAACACGGACGAGAACGATGTATGGCGTTTGTTGTTCGAGTCAAACGGCGAGTAGCGCACTAAGCGGTGAACGCCGGTTTCGGTACGCAGCAGGCCGTAGGCGTATTCGCCTTCCACGCGGATGGTGGCGCGGTTGATGCCCGCGATTTCGCCGTCGTCTTCTTCGAGGATTTCGATTTTGAAACCTTTGCGCTCGGCGTAGCGGCTGTACATGCGGAACAGCATGCCCGCCCAGTCTTCGGCTTCGGTACCGCCCGCGCCTGCGGTAATGTCGATAAAGCAGTTGTTCGGGTCGGCAGGCTGGTTGAACATTCGTTTGAATTCGAGGTCGGCCATTTGTTTTTCCAAACCGGCCACATCTTCCTGCACGGCGGCGAAACCTTCTTCGTCGTTTTCTTCGACGGCCATTTCAATCAGCATGCGGTTGTCTTCAATGCCTGAGGCGATGTTGTCGAGGGTTACCACGATGCCTTCAAGGATTTTGCGCTCTTTGCCGATTTCTTGGGCGCGTTTGGGGTCGTTCCAGAGTTCCGGGTCTTCGGAGAGGCCGACGACTTCTTCAAGGCGGTCTTTTTTGCCTTGATAGTCCATATAGACGCGGATGTCTTCGCTGCGCTTCTCCAAGTCGTTTAGGGTGTTGTTAAGCTGGTTGATTACTTCGGCTTCCATGATTCTTGTGTTCTTTCAAAATTTTAGGGGCGTATTGTAAGGGATTTGCGGGCTTTTTTCTATGATAAAGGTCGTCTGAAAACCTGAATCTCAAGTTTTCAGACGACCTTTGCGTTTGCATTATCCGCCAGCTATGTGGCGGATTCATATCCGGTCTGACCGGATTATTTATTCAGACGCTGCCATTGTGCGGGGGTGTAGGTTCGGGTAGTGGTTTTCTCGTTGCCACGACGGTCGGTTCGGGTTTCAGTTACCACGACCTTGTCCTCGTCAGAGGTATCGACTGAACGGGAGTAGAACGGCACCAGACTATACTCATCGTGGTTGTAACGGTAGCGTTCTTCGATACGGGTGCAGCAGTCGACTTCATTCGTCACAATCAGGGCTTTTTGTTTGTTGTCGACGCGGAACATCCCCATGTAATTCTTGGTCAATTCAGTCAGTGAATAACTTTGGCTAAAATCACCATACTCGCCTTGCTCGTAGATATCGTATGTAGGAGAGTTTTTAGGGCCTTTATTGCCTGTCGCAACGGCAATATCTTTGAGTCCGTCAAAGGTAAAGTCTTTCATAATCAAAGGGCTTTTTGCCGCAGAGATTTTGCTGCCTTCGCCGCGTTCAAATATCAGGTCGTCACTCTTAAAAACATTTGTGGTTTCCTTCTTAGGGTGATACAAAAACACCGCGCCTTTGCCGCCGCAATGATTGTCTTTGCAGCCCTCGACAGAAATATGCGCCTGCCAGCCGTCGGGCAGATCGGTCACACGGAAAAATTCTTTTGCCTGAGCGCCGGCAGCGGCGAAAAGAGCAAATAGCATGAGGTATTTTTTCATCAAAGTTCCTTTACGTTTAACCCCGACCGGGTAATGAAATCAAAATTATGCAGAAGAGTAACCCTCTTCATGTCAGGCAGCAAGGGCAATTAAGCCAAACAGGTATTCTTCCATAATTTTCTTATCCTTGCTTTACAAAATGACAAAAGGTCGTCTGAAAGCAGGAAAGGTTTATAGATAGGCGGGAAAGCGTTGTGTATAGTGGATTAACTTTAAACCATTACGGCGTTGCCTCGCCTTAGCTCAAAGAGAACGATTCTCTAAGGTGCTGAAGCACCAAGTGAATCGGTTCCGTACTATCTGTACTGTCTGCGGCTTCGTCGCCTTGTCCTGATTTAAATTTAATCCACTATACATGATTTAACTGATTGGGGCGCGGTATAAAGGAACGCATTGCCTACGGACGTAAAGGTCGTCTGAAAACGGATTTCAGACGACCTTTGGTTTGGTAGGGAAGGGGGAGTTTAGAAAGGCTGCACGCAGATTCCAAGTTTTGTGTGATTTGCTGGTGTGTGAATGTGAGACGTTGCCAAATTAGACAGCCTGCACCCTAAAACCCCGCCCGATCTAATTCTTCCAGCAACGCAGGCCGGCGCGGTTTGTCGCTATATCGTTCCCTGATTTCGTCGGCAAAGTCTTCCATCGCCTGCCGTTGTGCGGAATATTGGCGGCGGAGGACCTTTAATTGGTTAAAGAGCTGGCGGTATTGCTTACGGTTGCTTGCTTCGTCGATTTCAACCGCAAAGATTTTCAGGTAGCAAGCCACGATTTGGTCGTGATACGGATCGGGGAAAGACGGGGCAAAACGTTCCATCATGTGCAACAAGGGGTGTTGCTGCAATAGGGCGAGCAACAGGTCGAATTCCTGTTCATGCTCCAATATTTCAGCCCGCAGCGAATATTGACCCGACAAACGCGCAAGCAGGCGGTTGAATTCATGCGGCCATTCGGCAGCGGAAAACGTGGCTTTCCACGCTTCGTAATGCGGCAATGAAAGGCTGGTGGAAAACGCCAAATCTGCTGCGATTTCGCGTACATTTTTACCGGTTTCATTTAATACATCAAAAAGTTGCAGCTTCCATTTGTGCGCTGTGCCGAGTGTTCCTTCATCTTCGGCAATGCTGATGCCTTCGCGCAAGAGGCGTTCCGCTTCCGCCCAATCTTGCTGCCCGACTGCTTGTTCTACCGCAATTTGTCTGAATTTCGGCAGGCGCAGATGTCGTCTGAAATAATCCTGCGCGGCAGCAGTATCGCCTTTCTCCTGCAAAACCTGCCAGCCCTCGAATGCCCAAAATTCATGTTCCCAACCCGACTTAGTAACAGCCAAACGTTTAGCCACATAATCTTGCCACGCCTGCCATTCGCCGCGCAGCCGCCAGATTCGGGCGCGGATTTGGTAGATTCTATTGCCTGCTTCGGAGTATTCGAAATAGCGGCTGTCGTCCAAGCATTTGTCCAAAAAATTAATCAAACGCTTTGGGACGTTTTCCATGACCGCCTCTTCCAGCAGGTCGAGTGCCATATACATAGCATCGCCCAACATACCGTCCGAATCGTCCGCCTTTTCAAAAGCATCCTGCAACCGCGGTATCAACAGAGGCAAAGCCTGCTGCAAGGCCGCCGTCCCCTCCTGCGCCACATCTTCCAACCAGTTTTGCAGCCTGAAGCCCAAATCGGCGGCTTCGTAGTAATCATAATATCGGGTTCGGGAAAAGATACTAGAGAGCTGCTGCCGATACGGATTGCCGCCCTTTTTAGGCTGCTGCGCGTCAGATTCGTCAGGCTGCCCGTCCGGCGTTTGGGCGCGCACCGCATACCACAACGCCGCCATATGCTTGCACGCCCCGCCATAAGGACAATTGCAGCCCCCGTCCTTAATGTACAAATCACTATCCAGCTTCAGCCATACCGAATAGTTTTCCGAACCGCACACCTCCGCCCGATAACGCCCGGCGGAAGTTTTTTGGACATCGCGAACCTTGCCCTGCTGAAAATACAGCAGTCCGCGTTCGGCGATATGGGGCGGAAATAGGCGGGGTAGGTAGATACCGGACATGGTTTGCTTCCAAGAAGTTGTTGAAACATGGGGAGTTTACTGGTTCGGGCGACGTTTGGGGAGAGGGTGGAGGGAAGATTTGTTTTGTAAGGAGGCAAAAGGTCGTCTGAAAATGGGTTTCAGACGACCTTTTGGTTTGGGTGCAAAGGGGAGTAGTTTAGAAAGCCCACACATATTCTGCGTATAGATTCCAAGTTGTATAGGGGGTATCTTCCAAAAATACATATGAGTAGAACAGTGTTATGAGTTGACAACTTGTTTATTGAAAACATCTTTATTGAACTGTACTAATTCTTGAATTGTCTGCACATTAGGATTGTATATCCACTCACGATCAAAATGTGTTTTTAGGCGTTTACTCATAAAAGCATCACCAATAACCAAAGAATTAAACTGATTACCGGTTTCTCGTTGTATTTCGATTGATGCCAACAAATCATCAGGTAAGCCGTTCATCACAAAATCGGAAATCATTAATAAGTCCGCCTTTTGATAGCTTTCTTGCTCCATCATTTTTAGCGCATGACGTAAAGCTGGGGCAGCATCTGTACCACCATGAAAGGATTGACGTAAAAAAGCAATCAAATTGGAAATCCCTGTTTTACTTGTTAATTCAAAAGTTTCTATTCTAGTGGAAAAGTTGATAACGAAACAAGAACGGTTTTCGCTTTTGGCTTTTGTTCCTAAAAACAGAGCCATTGCTTTGGCGATATTTTCAGGTAGCCCGTTCATTGAACCGCTGGTATCTACGCATAAAATCATTGGTCCGAGCTTTTCATCCTCTTGGCTTTTTTGTTCAACTATAATTTCAGTTGGGGCATCACAATAGGTCATTCCTTGCAATTCAAAACACATTAATTTGGATTCCAAAAACTTCAAATCAAATAAAATCGACGTTTCTTCATCTGCCATTAAAGCCAATTCAGACGGCAATACATACTCTAAATCTTTACCTAAACGTAATCCGATAATTTCTTCACGCGAATTTATATCAATTTGTGGATTTTGGATGTAAACAGTCTGTTTTACCTGTTCGATTTTTTCGGATTGTTCGATTTGGCGCATTTTGCCTAGTAATTCGGCAATCTGTTGGGCATTTTTATCTTGGGTCAAGTAATTCAGCCAACGTTTCATTTCTTCAATATCTTGTGGGGTCAAATTACCAATATCATCTCCTATACCAAAGCCCAGTTGTTCCAGCTGTTGCGAAAGCTGCTTAATTACTTCTAACTCTTGTTTTAATTGGGTTAAAACCTTTTGTCTTAACTGCTTAATTTGTTCCGCTTGCCATAGTACTTTGGCTTTGTCTAACTGTTGCTGCCATTTTTCCGTCAACAATTTCAAAGGCAAGTTCTGTTTATGAGATTTTGTCTGCTTGCTTCGTACCAACTCCTGTTGCCAAAACTCTTTTTCAAATGGTAAGCCTGAAAATTTACAGAAAAGTTGGTAATCATCAACAGGTAGTTGACTAAAAATTCCTGTATGTTGATGATTTTTAAGATTTTCTTCATGTTTGGCGAACGGACTTCTTTGCCATAAGTCCAACTTGGTTTGATGCCCCCAGCCAAATAACTTTTGTTGAATCTGTCCGTGTAACCAACTATGCTGTTTGAACAAATCTTGATAATCTGTTTGCAAAGAAGCCTTAATCCATCTTATTTGTTCGGATAGTTTATTGCTTAACGACATAATGACCCCAACCGTTCGCAGTCTTTAATCCGCAAATTGAGTTTGTCAATTTGATCCAATACACCCGATACGGCAATATCAATATCAGCTTGGGTTGCGAAAGGGCTTTGCAGGTACTGTTGGTATTCTTCGTATTTTTTCTCAACTTGTTTCTTTTTATCAATCAATTGTTTACAAATATCAGATACGGATTGAGCAAGTGAAGAAATCAGCCGTTTATTTACATTGGATTTTTTATCGCCTTTGTGGAACATAATCCTAGGCTTAAATGTTAAAGGTTTATATGTATCATGATTAAATCCTCTATTAGTTTTTAGTTTTAATGAACAACTTCCTTGCCCATCAAATTGACATTCAACATTGTCAATTGTATTCCCTTGTTCATCAATAGGATTGAATGTATCGTTACTTTGGAATTTATTAAATGGAACAAGTAGCTGATAATTCTTATTATAATAATTGTCATATGAATGTATAAATGTAGCCGCTACAGGGAAATATTTTTTTCCACCCATTTCAACCGCCTCATAAACATCTTGTGAATGATAAAGTTCCTTATTTATTTCCTTATCCAAACTCTCTTTTTCTCTATCTAATTTAGCCAAATCAATACCTGTATCAAACCCACAGGATTTAATGGCATTCATCACAATTTGTTCTACTGACTCTCGATTTTCAGGTGTTGTCCACAGACAATATTTCAGCAAAATCACATCGCTATGATTGGTTTCTTTGCGTCCATTGCAAAAAGCAGAAGCCTTTAATAATACGGCTGCACGTTGCCAACGTCGGTCGGATACATAAACGCCTAACTTATCAAACTGGGCTGCTAATTCTTCTCTGATATACTTAATAATCAGTAATGTATCTGTACTTAGCTTGACTTTGTGGAGTTGTTCGCGCCATTTGGCAAGCTCATGATAATTAATCCGTAAATCTTCACCGATTTCAGGTTTATCGCTGCTTGGCTTGCTATCCAACAAACGGTTGAAGTTCTCTTCCTGTTCAATCGGTGGTACAAGCAGACGGATAATAAAGCGGTCATATAGTGCCTCCAAACCTTGATTCTCAGGTGGAATTTCATTGGAAGCAGCAATCAGGGCTTTAAGTGGTACATTAAACCTTTCATCGCCATTTTTAAAAATATGCTCATTGATAATGGTCAGCAGGTTATTCAAAATTGCAGGACTGGATTTCCAAATTTCATCCAAAAATGCAAAATCGGCAGTTGGCAAATAGCCTTCGATTTTTCGGATATATCGGTCCTCTTTCAATGCTTTAATAGACACAGGACCGAATACTTCTTCAGGTGTGCTGAAACGATTCATCAAGTATTCAAAGTATTGTGGATTTTCAAATGCACATGCCAAACGGCGGGAAATCAGACTTTTCGCGGTTCCCGGCGGTCCAAATAGGAAAGTATTATGTCCGGCAATCGCACCAAGTAGGGAAACCGCCATAATTTGGTCGCGCTCATGAATGCCATTTGTGAGTTGTTGCAGCAAATCTGTTATGCGTTTCTGCATCTCATTCTTCTGAGAGTGTTGGAATTTTTTAGAATTTTGAACAATACGTTCATAATTATTTTCGCTTTTCATTGTGTTGTACCTTTTATGTAAGTTAGAAATTTTCCTGTAAATGTATTGAATAATATCACTACTTATTCAACCCTTCCCACTCCTTCAACAACCTCTTCACCGACACCGGATACGGCGTCTTCAACTCCTGTGCAAACAGCGATACCCTCAATTCTTCAATCATCCATTTAAACGCGGCGAGGTCGTCTGAAACGGGTTGTCCTTGTTTTACCAAGCCGTCGGTTTTTTCCTGCCACATTTGTTCCAATTCCTGTATGTCGGCTTCGCGGGCTGCGTCGCGGGCGGGGTTGCTGCTGTATTTATCCAGGCGCAGGGTCATGGCTTTGAGGTAGATGGGGAGGCGCGGCCATTGTGCCCACGGGGTGCGGGTGGCGAAGCCGGCGGCGAGCAGGGTTTGCAGGCGTTGTCGCAGGAGCTGGGTGAGCGGGTGTTTGCCGAGTTTGCCGTTCAGTTCGGCGTAGGCGGCGGCGGTTTCCTGCAAGTAGCGGCTGAGGGCTTCTTTGACGGCGGGCAGGCGGCTGC